>UQXB01000017.1:0-41494 GCA_900544935.1 uncultured Collinsella sp. | reverse complement strand
GCCCCGCCTCTTACACCACATCTCTGCGCGCTACCCCCTACAACCCCCTAAAGCAGCCAACCTGACTGGTTTAAGGCGTATTGGAGCCAATTTTAATGAACATACTAAAGGCTATGTTCATTATCTTTTAGGATGTAAATGCTATTCACTTAGCAACAGTACTCATATTTGGCATTTTTTGTCCATTGCTATATAACTAACACCCTATAGCAGACAAAAAACAGGCCGCAGCCCATCGCTGCGGCCTGTTCGGAAGCAAAAGTGGGCGTTAAGCGCTGTAGCCCATCGCCTGCAGAACAAACATGACGACCGTGAGCACCGTAATCACACCGACAGTCGCCCAAGTGAGCACATTCCACACGCGGCCGTTGCGGTTGGCACCCATAATGTGACGGTCAGCGGCAATAACCACCTGGAACACCAGAACCACGGGCAGTAGCACGCCATTGATGACCTGCGAGGTCATCATAATCTGGAACAGATCGACGCCGGGCATAAGCACCAGCACGGCAGAGATACCGATGATGGCCGTAATGATGCCGCGATAGACCGGGGCCTCGTCCCAGCTGCGGTCGGCACCGCGCTCCCAGCCAAATGCCTCGCAGATAGCGCTCGACGTAACGCCCGGCAGCACGCAGGCAGCCAAGAAGCTCGCCGCGACCAGGCCCGAGGCAAACAGTACCGTGGACCACTGACCCGCAATAGGCTCCAGCGCGCGGGCAGCATCGGCGGCATCGCTAATCTGAATACCCGCCGGGAACAGCACCGTACCGGTCGTGATGATAATGAAGCCCGCAATGATATCAGCAGCGATCGAGCCGCTCACGGTATCGATACGCTGCAGCACGATGTCGTCCTCGCCCGCATTCTTATCGACCACGTTATTCTGAGCCAAGAAGATCATCCACGGTGCGATGGTGGTGCCAATCGTTGCGACCACGAGCGACACGTAGCTAGGATCGTTCTGAATATTGGGGACGACCAAGTCGACCGCGACCTCGCCCCAGTTGGGGCCGGCCATAAAAGCGGCAACGATATAGGTCACGAACACGCAGCTCACCAGCAGCAGAATCTTCTCGATGCGCTGGAAGCTACCCGACATGGTAAGCATCCAAACCAGCAGCGCCACGAGCGGCACCGAAATGCTCGCCGGCACGCCAAAGAGGGCAAGGCCGCTCGCGATACCCGCAAACTCCGAGATGGTCACAGCCGTGTTGGCGATCAGCAGCGCCGCCATGGCCAGCACGCTCCTGCGCACGCCAAAGCGCTCGCGGATGAGCGACGCCAAGCCCTTGCCTGTGACGCAGCCACAACGCGCCGCAGTCTCCTGTGTCACGATAAGCAGCACGGTCATGACAGGAAGCATCCACAGCATCTTGTAGCCATAGCTGGCACCGGCGCTGGAATACGTGGCGATGCCACCGGCGTCATTGCCCGAAAGCGCCGCCAGAAGGCCAGGGCCCATGGCGCCAAAGATAGCCGTGATGGTCAGCTTTTGCTTGGTGCTCGCCTTTTGCTTCGTGTTTTGCACGCGACCACCTACCCCATGACCGACATGGTGAGCAGCACTGCGGCGATGCAGTACGCCACGCATGAAATCATGACGGCAATGACGTTCATGGCGGTACCCGACGTATTGAGGTCATGCTCGTCACGCCAGAACAGCACCATCAGGTAAATCACGGCGCTCATGTTGCCAACCAGGCAAATGATGGCAGCGATATTAAAGCACCCGGTAAAGAGTTGCTCCTCAAACATGGGCGCATCGGGGAACGCGGCGGTGCGCACCAGCTGGGCGCACAGGTAGGTCACGAGTGACAGAATCAGGCCCATGCCCGTGCTCTGGAAGAAGAACCCCAGATACGGCTTGGGCTCGTCGTCGTGACCGTCATACTCCAGGAAGTAGTTCTTGACGAACGACACCATGCGCGAGGCCGCCAGCAGTACGAGCGGCATGGCGCACATGGGGAACACCACCAGATGCGCGGAGCCGAGCGCCGTTCCCAACACGGTCGCCATGATGCACGACGCGATGCCCCATACAACAACCCAGTACTGGCGATGCACGAACCAGCTGAGCACGTTCGTCGAGTCGTCCGACGCGCTATCGCCCGAGCCGACACCGGCGATCTGCAGGTCCTCCTGATGCTCCTCGGCGATAACGTCCATGGCGTCGTCGAAGGTTACGATACCCAGGATATGACGGTTCTCGTCGCAGACAGGGATGGCAACCAGGTCGTACTTGGTCATCTCGTCCGTCACGTCTTCCTGGTCCTCGTCGGGCGACACATAGACCAGGTCGCGATAGGCCAGCTGACCCAGCGTGGCGTCGCGGTCGGCTACGATCAGCGTGCGCAGCGAAAGCACGCCGGTCAGCATGCCGCTCGGATCCTCGGTATAGACGTAGTAGACGCTCTCGAAGTCCTCGTCGAGCTCGCGAATCGCCTCGATGGCGTCACCGACCGTTGCCGTGGCGGGCAGGGAGACAAACTCCGAGGTCATGATGCGGCCGGCGGTGTTGTCCTCGTAACCCAGCAGATTACGAATCGCCTTCTCCTCCTTGACGCCCATCAGGCGCAGGAGCTTCTCGGCCTTCTCGTAATCGAGCTCGTCGATCAGATCGGCGGCGTCGTCCGGGTCCATCATGGCCAGCATCGACGATGCGTCGGTGTCGGACAGACCCTCGAGCATCTCGGTCATAAGCTCGTCGTCATCGAACTCCGAGATGGCCTCGGCGGCCTGGGCAGTATCGAGCTGCGCAAACACCTGCGCACGCAGGCGCGGGTCGAGCTGCTCGATAATGTCGGCGATGTCGGCAGGGTGCAGCTCGCCGAGCGTCTTGTGCGACACCGAGAGTTGAATGTTCTTGGTCGAGCGGTCGAGCAGGTCCATGTAGGACCAAGCGATGATGTCCTCACTGAGCGGCTTGCCCAGGTGCTTCATAAAGCCTTCGACGATATGCTCGAGCGCGGGGCTGATGGCGCGTAGCAGACCGCGGGCACCGACCTCGGCGCCCAGCAGGCGCAGCTGGTTTTCGCCCGACATGGAAAACTTGATGTCGTTTACGCGCACGACCTTCATGCCCTGCGTGTCGACGATCTGCTTGTTGAGCACGTCGCGGGCGAGCAGGAGTTCGGTCGGCTGCAGGTACGAAAAACGGATTTCGGTGGCCGACGTCTTAAGGTGTACACCCGTCTCGTCGATACGGTCGACCCATTTGCGCCAGCTGATCATAAACGGCGTCTTGCCGGGTCCGCGGAACGCGAGCGACGTCACGTGCGGAAAAACTTCGCCGGTAGCAATACCAAAATCGTTGACCACGCCGAGCTTTTCGCCGTCGACGTCCAAGACCGGCAATTTGAGCATCTCACTCAGATAATTCAATGGTGCTCCCCATCATTATTCCTCCGGACGCAGCCGCGCGTGCGGCGTCCGGGGGCTTCTGGATATGTATACGCATGCGCGGGCGGCACGCCGCTCGACGCTTACACCCCGTGCATGCGCAAAAAGCACCTGCATGGGGTCATCGACTGTATGGTCGAGGTTTGGATTTCACCTGTAACCTTTCTCTTGACCCTCATTAACCGCAGTAACTATAGCATCAGCATCGCCCTGCGGCATCGAATTTATGCGCTGCACATTGCAGGCATACCAAACGCTGACGCATCCGTGACATAGTCATTGGGGACGTTCTTAAACGACTACCCAATGACTACTCTGTGGTGTCGTCGTCCTCGGCAAGTTGGGGAAACACGGCGTCCTTGGGCATGGTGACCTTCGTCAGCGAGGTGAGCTTTTTGCTCAGCGACGTGTCCGTCTTGACCAGGTCGCTGAGCGTCACGATCTTGTAGCCGTCGGCAATGAGGCCGTCGATAATCTGCGGCAGCGCCTCGAGTGTCTGCTCGGCGCATTCGTCTCTATCGGTGAGCAGCACGATATTGCCCGGCGTCACCGAATCGAGCACCGTCGAGACCTGTTCGTCGGCACCGTTTAGCAGCCAGTCGCCCGAGTCGATATTCCACGAGACCACGGCGGAGACCAGGTCAATCGCATCAATCCAGTTTTGCTCGTCAAAGGCAGCGTAGGGAGCACGCAGCAGCATCGTCTTCACGCCGGTCGCCGACTTAATCGCGTCGGTGCCTTTCGTGATCTGTTCGCGTACCGCCTCACGGTCCTGACCCTTGAGCGAATCGTCGCTATAGCTGTTGGATCCGATCTCGCACCCGGCATCGACAATCGCCTTGGCCGTGGCAGGCGAGGCCTCGACCGCATCGCCCGAAAGGAAGAACGTCGCGGTGACGCCCTTTTCCTTGAGCACCTGCAAGATCTGCTTGGTAGCGCCGCTCGGACCCTCGTCAAACGTCAGCGCCACGTACTTTTTGTTGCCCTTGGGCGCCACGCTGGCGCACGCAACGACGCAATCGGTGGCGGGCACAACCTCGCCGCGGTCTTGCGTCTTGCCCGACTGCTCACCAACCCACACCTCGGAGCGGCCCTGGACACCCCACGTCTGCACATACTCGATAGCGCCCGCACCCTCGACCTTGAGCTTGGGCTCGATAACCGTAGCCTGAACCTCGTGCTTCTCGTAGGTGTTACGGCCATCCTTGACCGTCACCTTCTCGCCGCCCTCAAGTTCGCGGCTATCCCATTTGCCCTGTTTCACGCGCTTGCCGTCGACCTTCACCGACAGTTTTTCGCCCCCATGGCGCTTGAGCACGCTGTCATCGACGGCCAGCAGGTCGCCTGCGTCGTAGGTGTCAGTCAACTCCTGGTCGTCGATGAGATTCTGCAGCGTAGAGCCCACACGCACCGCGGTCTTCTGGCCGTTGAGCTCCACGTCCACACTGCGGTTGACGTAGCCCACGACGGCAGCGATAAACAGCACGAGCGCACAGCCCACGGCAATGAGCGCATAGGGCAGGCGAGACGAACGACGGGGCGTACGGCTGTTGCCGATGCGAGCGCTGCGGTCGCTAAAGCCGCGGCTATGGTTGAGATACATCGCGCCGGGCTTACGGTGACGCTTGCGCTGACCGCTGGGCAGCTGCCCCAGATCGCGGCGCGCCGTCGGACGCGCACCCGAACGCCCGTTTAAGTTGGATCCGTTTTGGCGCATGTGCCCTCCCCCATAAACACAGCAAGCCGGAGCAACAGGTCTCCGGCTTGCCTCCCATCATTTGGTACGTCGCTATTTTGTAGCTTTTGACGAGCCGCCGCTCGCCTTTTGGTATTCGTCCTTAAAGGCCTTGAACATGCCGCGCGTCTTGCCGAGCTGCTTGCCCAGTGCGCGACTGCCCTTGTCCACGGCAACCGATCCCTTGTCATCGAGCACCTTGGCACCCTTCTTGACCTTATCGCCCACCACGACGCTTGCCTCGGCAGCCTTTGCGGCGGCGCCGCCCGAATACCCGAGCGACTTGACCTCGTCCGAGACGACCATCGCGCCGTTCTCGTAGCCGCGCAGCATCGTCGGCGGCACCTGCGTGTCACCAACCAAAACACTCGAAGCAGCACCGGCGGTCACATAGAATGCCTGCACGATGCCCGAGCGTGGCTTGAACTCAACGTCCGAGCAATAGCCCACAACGTCGCCCGATTCCGTGCGCACGTCCATACCGACCCAGATGATGCAATCGTCCAAGTTGATGTCGAGGCGCTTGGCGGCGGCGGCATCGTACGTGTCCTTGACGTCGTCAACCGCGATGGCGCCCTCGTAGACACCAATGGCGTCGAGCGCTACGAATCGGTCGGGACGCTCGATCATGCCCGCGATATCGGACTGGCGGACCATAAAGCCGACCACGCGCGTACCACCCGGGGTAAAGACCGGAAAGTGAATCTTTCCGAGCTTTTTAGGGCTGCGCGGCGTGCCGTCCTTTTTGGTGCGCTTGTCCTCGGTAGGCTTGCGATAGATCTTGGCGCCGACAAAATCCCCGGCGCGCATTATGCCTCGGTCGAGGGCTCCGCAGCCTCGGTATCAGCCTCGACGGCGTTCTCGACCACGACGTCGGCGGCAGGCGTCACGTTGCCGCCCGAAATGGCGTCGTTGAGCTGCTCGCGCAGCTGGTCCATGCGCTCGCGGGCCAGATCGACCTTGGCGCGCAGGTCATCGGTCTTGGCGTCGACCATCGGGCCAAAGTCATTCACCGCAGCACGGGCCTCCTCGGCGCTGTGCTCGTAGGTGTCGCGCATATTGTCCCAGGCGTCGTTGGCGATATCGGCAGCCATGGCGCGGGTCTCGGCGCCCGAGCGCGGGGCCAGAGCAACGCCGACAATAGCGCCGGCAGCGGCACCAAAAAGTGCGCCGGAGACAAAGCTGAAAGTCTTACCCATGATCATTCCTCTCCTGCGGGCACGTCGGTGCCCACCGTTTGAATGCTGTCCATTATACCCGCAGCGCATCACTTGCCGCTCCGCTCATCTGCGTACGGCAAAGGCGCAGGTACGTGATGGTGATAAACGCGTAGGCCTACTCCTGAGGCATAGCCGGCATGGCTACCGTGGCACCCGGGTCCTCGCCGGCGCCATCCACGAGCGGCAGGCCGCCCTCATGCGCAGGTCCCGCCGGAACCGTCGCCGCACCGCCAAAGACGGCAGCGGAGGCCTCGTGGTTCTCGGCAACCGCGCCCTCGGTATCAATCGCCACCTGGGGCTCGTCGTCAAAGTTGGGGACGCCCTGGGGCTCGGTGGGAACGGGCTCGACGGTCGCATCGGCAACGGGCTCGGCGTCGACCGGCACATCGCCCTCGTCAGCGCCCTCGTCCTCGGCAGTATCTTCGCCGTTCGCGGCGGCGACGGCCTCGTGAGGATCCTTGCCCTCGGCCTCGGCGCGCATGCCCAGCACCAGGTTGCGCAGGCCCGCGACCGTGCCTTCCACGTCGGGGGCAGGCTGGTCGGCGTGCAGGTACGCCCAGTCCATCATAAAGGTGGCCGAAGACAGCGCGCCGATGGCAAGCGCGTCGTCGGGGCACGAAAGCTCAACTTCAAAGACGCGCTCGTCGTGCTCGCTTACGCGCGTGCGGCCGCACGAGATGCTACCGGCAAGACCGGTCTCGTTCATGAGCTCGACCGTCACGTGCTCCAGCAGGTGGCAGAGCTCGGTCTGGCCCATGCAGTCCTGGAACTCGCGACCGGAATCACCCAGGCACAGGTGCTTGGCAATCGCCGGCACCAGATAGTACACGCGCGCCGTGGCCTCGATATCCTCCGAGGTCATGAGCGGCATGCCGGGGTTCACCAGCACATGCGCGCAGATCTTGTCCTCGCTGACGGTGACCTTCAGGATGTTGAACAGGCCTGCCATAACTCTCCCCTACTCTTCCTTGTCCTACTCGTCGCCGTCGTGCGGATTCGCAGAACCCGCACCCGACGCCGCCGGCTTCTCTACCGAAGACTCGGAATCCTTCTTATCGGTTTCGGCCGGAGCGATCACGCGAATGAGCGAGATGCGCTGGCCACGCATCGACTGCACCTTGAACTTGTACCCCGCAACCTCAAACACCTCTCCGATGTCGGGCACCGAGTCGCAAAGCTCCAAAATCCAGCCGGCGATGGTCTCATAATCATCGCTTTCCTCGAGCGGCCAACCAAGCTCAATCGCGTCATCGCACGAAAAACGCCCATCGACAAGCCACTCGCGGCGCGAAAGACGCGTGAGGTACTTGTTGTCGGGGTCGAACTCGTCCTCGATCTCGCCGACGATCTCCTCGACGATGTCCTCGATGGTGATAATGCCGGCCGTGCCGCCGTACTCGTCCACGACGACCACGATCTGGTCGTGCGAGGTCTGCATCTCGGACAGCAACGGCAGGATGTCCTTGGTGTCGGGCACAAAGGTGGCGTCGCGCAGATAATCGGCGATGGGCTGGTCGCCCTTGCCGTCGAGCGCGGGCTGGATCAGGTCCTTGATGTGCGCGATGCCCGCGACGTTGTCGGGATCCTCGTGGTAGACGGGGATGCGGCTGAAGCCGGTCTGGCGCATGGTGGACAGCACGTCGGCGACCGTCTCGTCGTCCTCGCACATGGTGGTGTCCACGCGCGGCACCATGACCTCACGGGCAACGGTGTCGCCCAGGTCGAAGATCTCGTGGATCATGCGCTTTTCCTCGTCGAGCAGGTCGTCCTGCTCCGAGACCATGTACTTGATCTCTTCCTCCGAGACGTTTTGGCGATCATCGGCGCTCTTGATGCGCAGGATGCGGGCCAGGCCATCGGAGCAAGCGCCAGTCAGCCACACGAGCGGACGGGCGATCTTTTGGAAAAACGACAACGGTCCCACGACCTGCTTGGATACGCCCTCGGCATTGGCCAGACCAATGCGCTTGGGCACAAGCTCGCCAATCACGATGGACACGAAGGCGACAGCGACGGTGATGATGACCGGCGCTAGGCCGCGCGCGATGGCGGAGAGGGGCGCGATGCCAAAGCTCATGAGCCACGTGGCGAGCGGGTCGGACAAACTCGTCGAGGCGACGGCGGACGAGGCGAAGCCCACGAGCGTGATGGCAACCTGGATGGTGGCGAGCAGCTGGTCGGAGTCGGCAGCCAGCTTAATGGCACGCTCGGCGCGCTTGTCGCCTTCCTCGGCCTCGTGCTCCAGCACGGCGCGCTTGGCCGTGGTGAGCGCCATCTCGGACATAGAGAAGTAGCCGTTGATGAGGGTCAAAACGAGGGTGGTGATAAGGGAGATGGTTATGTCCATCGGGAGTTTCTCGAACCTCCAAGATTCGGGACGTCAGGTCAAAACGTTGATGACGGATAGGGCAGTTGCACCCGGCGGGCGCAGGCGTGGTCGCTAGATTACGAAGAGGATCACCGCCATGAACTGGAAGATACTGCCGGCGAGCACCCACAGGTGAAACACACTGTGCAGGTAGCGCACGTTTTTGGCGATGTAGAACGGCACGCCCACGGTGTAGCACACGCCGCCGACAGCGAGCAGGGCAAGTGCCACGGGGTTGAGCAGCGACACGAGCTCGGGCAGCTTAAAGACGACGAGCCAGCCCATCAGCAGATAGACCACGCCGCTTACCCAATGCGGCTGGCGCTCGCGCAGGAAGCACTCGAGGGCAATGCCGATGATGGCGATGGCCCATACGGCAAAGAACAGCACAGCGCCGCCGTCGTTTGCGAGCGTGATAAGGCAAAACGGCGTATAGCTGCCGGCTATGAGCAGGTAGATGCAGCTGTGGTCGATGATGCGAAACACGCGCTTGGCGCGCGCGGGCTGAATCGCGTGGTAGAGCGTGGAGGCTAGGTATTCGAGGATAATGCTGACGCCATAGACAATTGCCGCGGCCATGTGGGCCGGGCCTCCACCGCGCAGGGCGGCGAATACGATCAGGAGCACCAGGCCCGCGATACCCAGCAGGCAGCCGACACCATGGGTGACGGAGTTCATGATCTCCTCGCCCACCGTGTAGTGTGGAACGGCCGCGGTCTTGGGTCGCGGCTTAGAACTGTCGCTCGAATCGGACATGCCGGTTACATCCTCCAACGTAAAGAGTTCTCAACACTATATCAAAGCGTCTAGGTACGTGCGAAATTTGCACCATACGTGACCCTTTGTTTACCCATTCTTTGTCTGTTGACGCATCAACGGCGAACGTCCATAATGCGCTTGCATTAAATGTTGATGTATTAACATCTTATAGGAAAGCTTCTTATGTCTCAAAACGCACGTTCCCATCGAAAGCTTAAGATAACCGTCGTTGTTGCGTTGGCGCTCGTTGTCGCGCTGCTGGGGTTTGCCGGCAACTTCTTGTTCGACTTTGCCCTGAATCCCCAAGCGCCCTACACCATGAAGATGATGCAGGACAGCAAGGACGCCGAAAAGGGCGAACAGATGGACGCCGAGGAGGGCGAGGCGCGGGCGTGGTTTAAAGAGAACCGCGAGAGCAGCAGCCTCACCGCGGACGACGGGACTGAGCTCGCCGCCTGGTATTTTGCTGCGTCGGAGAGCACGCACGACTACGCAGTCTGCCTGCATGGATATACCAACGAGCCCATCGGTATGGCCCGATACGTCAAGCGATTCCACGACCGCGGCATGAACGTACTCGCACCCGCCGCCCGCGCCCACGAGCGCTCCGGCGGCGACTATATCGGCATGGGCTGGCCCGAGCGCCTCGACATCGTCGCATGGATCGAGCGAATCGTTCAGGCTGACCCCGAGGCGCGCATCCTGGTCTTTGGCGAGTCGATGGGTGCGGCAACCGCCATGAACGTCGCGGGGGAATCTCTGCCCGCAAACGTGAAATGCATTATCGAGGACTGCGGTTATACGAGTGTTTGGGACGAGTTTTCTCTGCAGCTCAAGGACGTGTTCGGCCTGCCCAGCTTTCCCTTGCTCGATGTAGCAAACTTAGTGTGCAACGTGCGCGCAGGCTACGACTTTCATAAGGCGAGCAGCGTGGAACAGCTCAAGCGCGCGACAGTTCCCATGCTGTTTATCCACGGTGACCAAGACACCTTTGTGCCGTACAGCATGCTCGACCAAAACTACGACGCGTGCGCCAGCAAGGTCAAGCAAAAGCTCACTATCCATGGCGCCACCCACGCCAAGAGTGCGCAAGTTGACCCCGAGCTCTACTGGAATACGGTCGACGACTTCCTCGACGAGTATTTTTAGGCAAATAGGACGGTTTACCAGTCTATCTGACCCCTTAGCACTTCCAAATAGCCGCCCGCGGGCGCTGTGCTCACGGGCGGCTTTTGCTAACGCTGCGCTACAAAAACGCTTGATTTGTCCAATAGCTAGACGCTACTTGACCTCGATGAACTCGTACTTGCTCGTGCCCAGGCCGATCTTTTCGGCGTGCGCGATGCACGCGCGCCAGTCGGTGTCGGGATGCGTGATGCAGAAGGGATCACGCGCCTGCTCGCCCTCCAGATGCTCGTGATTGTGCTCCATCTTGGCCGCGCTATCGGTGAGCTCGGTGTTGGGCAGCGGCTCGGATGCCATGACGGCATCGGCGCAGGCCTGGTCGATGGCGACCGGGTCGAAGCTCGCGAACATGCCGATGTCGTTGACGATAGGCGTGTCGTTTTCGGGGTGGCAGTCGCAATTGGGGCTGATATCCATAGCCAGCGAAATATGGAAGCTCGGGCGGCCGTCGACAACAGCCTTGGTGTACTCGGCGATCTTGTAGTTGAGCACGTCGGCCGCAGCGTCATAGCCGGGCTTGATGGCGTCTTGGTTGCACACGCCGATGCAGCGGCCGCAGCCCACGCAGCGATCGTGGTCGATGGCGGCCACGTGGACCGTGCGGGTGTTGCCGTTGGCAAGCTCGCGCTCGCGGGTGTCGTCAAACGAGATAGCGCTGTGTGCACAGATCTTTTCGCAGGCACGGCAGCCAATGCAGTGCTCGGTCGCGACGTTCGGCTTGCCGGCGGCATGCTGCTCCATCTTACCGGCGCGGCTGCCGCCACCCATACCCAGGTTCTTCATGGCGCCGCCAAAGCCGGCCTGCTCATGACCCTTAAAGTGGGTGAGGCTGATCACGATATCGGCATCCATGAGCGCCTGACCGATCTTGGCCTCGTGCACGTACTCGCCGCCCTCGACCGGGACGAGCGCCTCGTCGGTGCCCTTGAGGCCGTCGGCGATGATGATCTGGCAACCCGTGGCATACGGGGTAAAGCCGTTCTGGTAGGCGGTGTCGATGTGCTCAAGCGCGTTTTTGCGGCTACCCACATAGAGCGTATTGCAGTCGGTGAGGAAGGGCTTGCCGCCCAGCTCCTTCACGACATCCGCGACGGCGCGGGCGTAGTTGGGGCGCAAAAAGCTCAGGTTGCCCAGCTCGCCAAAGTGAATCTTGATGGCGACGAACTTGTTCTCAAAGTCGATCTGCTCAATTCCGGCGTGACGGATGAGGCGCTTGAGCTTGTCGAGCTGGCTCTCGCGAGCATGCGTGCGCAGGTTGGTGAAGTACACCTTAGCGGGTGCTGCTGGTGCAGTTACGGTCATAGATCTATCCCCTCGGTCTATATGGCGTTACAGACATAAGAGATGGTACCCGTTGAAGCAGGGTCAAAGTCAAGCGCAACACCTAGTCATTGGGGACAGACTTAAATGACTGAAACCACTCATTGGGGACAGACCTAAATGAGTGCCTCGCCACCTGGCAGCTAGGGACGTTCCTTTCCTGCCGGCAGCTGGGGACAGTCCTTGCCAGCACGGCCGGCGAACCGGCGAATCGGCAAAGACTGTCCCCGATGACTACTCCTGCACCTTGAGAGCTTCGGCCAGGCCCACACGTTTGATGGAACGCATGTGCAGCAGCGCCACGACCAGGTAGGTCACAAAGCCGATTCCTGCGCACGCCGCCATGGACCAAGCGGGCACGTAGATCTCGATATTGCCGTTGTAGGCGAGCAGCATCGAGCGGAAGATGGCCGTGAGCGAGCCGATAATGACCGGCAGGCTCAGCACGAGCGACGCCGCCACGCACAGCGTGATCGAGCGGATGTACAGATGCGAGATCTCGCTATCGCGATAGCCAAAGACTTTCATGTAGCTGATCGAACGGGCGCTGTGGTCGATCACAGCCTTGGCCAGCAGGTACATAAACAGCAGGAAGATGAACACCGCAAGCCCAACCATCATGCCGATCATTTTGCTCATCATGCCGATGAACTGGTCGCCCACGGCGCGCATGTCGTCGGGCGTGGTGTCGCCGGCAAAGTAGCGCGCGTCGAGGTCGAGCTTCTCGTTGCTCACGTAGCCATTAAAGTAGGCGGCGTCGTTGCCGAACAGCTCGTTAAAGTCGTCGATGCTCATATAGACATTCATATCCGACTTAGAGCCCCAAACGCAGTCCTTGCCCACGTACTCAAAGGAATAATTCTTGCCCTCGTACTTGTCGCGAAGCTTAACCTTCTGACCCTCGCTCCAGCCAAACTTGTCGAGCAAGCCACCGCCAAAGACGACGCGTCCGTTGCCGACGTCCAGCCCTTTCCAGTAGCGCGAATCGGGCGAGATGCCGTAGACGGAAATCGTCTCCTCGCCATTACCATCGCCGCGGTCGTATTGCAGCTGGTAAACGGCGTATTTCTCGGCCTGCGCGATTGTACCCGCGCCGTTGTCGGTCGTATTGATCGGGTGGATATCGTCGTTGTCAGTGTCGATCTTAGAGGCCTTGTCGATCAGGTCGATAGCCTCGTCGCGGTCGCAGCCGAGGGCATCGGCAAGATCGTCAAGGCGCGCGTAGAGCGCATCCTTCTTGTCCTGAACCTTGGCAAGCGCATTCTGCGCTGCGGTCAGGCTCTCGGCAGACGGAGACGCGGTCGCGGCATCGGCTGCCGCCTGCGCCGCATCGGCCGCATCGTCAAGCTCGTCATCGGCATCCTGGGCGGCGGAAAGCAGCGCGCCGTCAACCGACTGCAAGCGCTCGAGTGCCGACCACTGCTCACGCTCCTCGGCAGTGCCCTCGAGCTCCAGCGGAGCCTTGAGCGTGTACTGGTGCTCGGCGACCAGGCTTGTCTCGAGGTTGTCCGCGTAGTGCGTCATCGTGGGCAGAATCGCCAGGCCAAAGAGCAGCAGCAGCGAGGCAAACGCAATGCCCACGAAGAGCGTGGCGAAGTTGCCCAGGTTGCGCAGGAAGATACGCAGGCGGAAACGGGAAACAAAGCCCATACGCTCCGGCAGCTGCAGGCCACGCTTGGTGCCCGATTTGCCGCTCGCTTCGTGACGAAGAAACTGCAACGGCGTCTTGCCCATCTTGCGAAGCAGGCCCACCAGCGTGATGAGGATGAGCGCGGCGGCGGGAACCACGGCGCACTTCACAAAGATCTCCCAGCTCCAGTACACCTGGAAGGGCGGCAGACTGTACGATCCGTAATAGAGGCTGCGCATGGGCTCGGTAAAGAACACAACGCCGAGCGCAGTGCCCAAAAGCGCCGCGACCACGCCCACGATGGCGGGAAGTGCCAGGTAGTGCAGCACGATCTCGCGTCGACGATAACCGCTGGCGAGCAGCGTGCCGATGATGGCGCTCTCCTCCTCGATGGTGGCGTCGGTAAGGACCACAAAGACGAACGCCATGATCACGATGATGATGTCGAGCAGCGTCATACACATCATGGAGTCGCCGTCCACGTCGTCGCGCGCATAGCCAATGCCCTGATTGGAATCGGCGTCGATCAGATCGTCCACGCGCGCATCGGCGTCGGTCAGTGCCTCGACCATATCTTGCTCGGCGTCGATGCGGTCCGCGGTGGGGAGGTCGCGATCGGTAAAGGTGAAGGAGTAGGTGTAGGCGGGTGCGCCGCCGGCATCTTCGAGCGCGGCAAAGCCGCCATCGGTGACCTCGGCCACGCCGTACGTGATGGTGTTCACCGTAAAGTCCGAATTGTTGAGGAACAGCGCCTGGCTATCGGGCTGGGTCATGATGCCGCAGATGATGTAGGTGCGGCCCTCAAGCTCAACCTTATCGCCCACGGCGAGGTCGTTGTTGGTGGCGAAGACACGGTCGATGGCTACCTCATCGTCCGTCTTGGGCTCCTTGCCCTCACAGTAGGACGCGATATCGACCTTGGTGCGGTGCGCATAGGTGCGCAGCGTGCGCTTGGTGCCGTCGTCGCCGGCGGTCTTTTTGATGATGGCGTCGATGGAAAAATTCTTGTAGAGCGTGACGCCGCCGACGTCGTCGGCCGCGTCCTCGGCCGCCTTGAGCTGGTCTTTGGTGGCCTCGAAGGAGGTGGTCACGCGGCCGTCCTCAATCGTGTACGCATCGCGCATGTCGTCGATAAGGCAACCGATGGAGTGGGCCGCGAGCAAAAAGCCCGAGGTGAGGGCGATGCTTCCGCACATGAGCAAAAAGATGCCCAGGTACTTGCCGATATTGCGGCGCAGTTCGCGCGGGAGACGTTTTGCGAGAGGTGTCATGGCGCCGCCTACCAATCGAGCTCGGCGGCCGCAACGGGCGACTCGTTGAGCTCATCCTCGACGATGTGCCCGTCGCGCAGGCGCAGCACGCGATTGGCCATGCGCGCGATGGCGGCATTGTGGGTGACAATGATGATGGTGCAGCCGTAGGTGCGGTTGACATCCTCCATGAGCTGCAAGATTTCCTTGGACGTCTTATAGTCAAGCGCGCCCGTGGGCTCGTCGCACAGCAGCAGGCCCGGGTTTTTGACGAGTGCGCGGCCGATGGCACAGCGCTGCTGCTGGCCGCCCGAGACCTGGCGCGGGAACTTGTTGCGGTGCTCGTAAAGACCCAGCGAACGCAGCAGGTCGTCGACATTGAGCGGGTTTTTGGACAGGTGCGCCGTGACCTCGATGTTCTCCTTGATGGTGAGGTCGGGCACCAGGTTGTAGAACTGGAAGACAAAGCCCAGCTCACGGCGGCGATACTCGCCCAGGTCGGCAGGCTTGAGCACCGTGAGGTCGCAGCTGTCCACCATGATGGAGCCGCCGTCAGCATCCTCCAGGCCGCCGATCAGGTTGAGAAAGGTCGACTTGCCCGAGCCCGAGGGCCCCAGCATGACGCAGATCTCGCCGCGGTTGATGGACGCGTCGATGCCATCGAGTACCGTCAGGCGTGCGTCTCCATCGCCGTAGTGCTTTTTGAGATCCTTAACCTGGACGTAGGCTTTCTGCGTTGCCATGGTATCCCCCATTGTTAGCCTCGTGCTACTTTATGAACGTAATAGTAAACCTTGGCGAACTATTTTGGGGCGAGGCCTAGGATTTATTTCAGACTAGGCGCGGGATTTGGCGCGTGAGAGGGCCAGGCCTACGGCGGCAATGGCGGCGGCGAAGAGCACGGTGACGCCCAGGTCGCAGGCGATGTCGCCCAACACGGTGGACGTCAGATCCGAAGCGAGCGCCTTGCCAATCGCGTCGTTCACCCAATACGTCGGCACAAAGTGCGCCACCGTCTGCACGGCCGAGCCCATCAGCGACAGCGGCATCCAAGCGCCGCCCAAAAACGTCATGAGCATGCCGAGCAGGTTGCCCACACCGTTAAGCAGCTCCTCGCGCGCACCCAGGCTCGACAGCGCAAAGCCAACGGCCAGAGGCGTGCACGCCAGGGCAAACGTCGCCGCCAGCGCCAGACACACGCGACCCACGCCGACCTCGGCGACCGCGCCGGCAAAGCCCACGACGCCCATCATGCTCGACACAAACCAGATGCAGACGGTGAGCACTGCGGCAGCCGCGAACACGGCAAGCGAGCGCTGGCGCTCGGAGACCGGGCCGGCATCCATACGACGCACGCGCTCGGGCTCGTTCATGCCCGAGAACACCAGTCCCACCGACACGATGACCGACGAGATGATCGCGTACGCGCCAAAGTTGAAGTACGACTCGAGCGTGGCGGCGGCAGTCGAGTCGACCTTGACCTGCTCGATCTGGACCTCCGCGCGCTTTGCAGCGGCATGCTCGGCGGCCTTGGCAACGTCGCCGTTGGAGGCAGTGGGCTCAAGTGCGGCTGCAGCGCCCGCGAGCGAGATCCAGCGCGAAGCCTCGGCAGACGAAAGCGCCGCCGCCATGGTGCCGGCACCGTAGGTCACATCGAGCTTGGGCAGGGACTCCCCCGCGCGGGCAGCCGCGACCAGGTCGTCCTCGAACCCCTCCGGGATAAAGAACACGCAGTCGGCGCTGCCCTTGGCGCTGTTGCTCTTGGAGAGCGCGTCCGCAAGGTCGTACGTGTCATCGCCGACGCCCGTGACCAGGTCAAACCGCGAACCTAGGTGCTTGGTGAGCGCAAGTGAAAGATCACTGCCATCGCGGTCGACCACGATCACGTTGGCGTCGTAGGGCTTGTACTCGGTGAGCTGCGACGAGTTCCAGCTCACAGATGCCGCGATGAATACGCCCATCAGCGAAATGAACACCGTATAGATGAGCAGGTAGAACGGGTGCGCCAGCGCCATGCGAAGCGCGGTCTTAAAGGTGCTCATAGCGGCTCCTTCCAAAAATCAGCGTGGCGGCGGCAACAAACACCAGCGTCATGAGGACCAGCGCGCCCGCGCGAACGGCAAAAGGCCCCAAGTCTTCAAAGAAATACAGGCAGTTGAACATGTCGCAGATAAGCTTGACGGGGTTGAGCCAGCACTCAGCCGGGCAGGCGCGGGCGACGTCGTCGGCAAGCGCCATCGCCGGCTCGCCGTAGAGGCCGGAGAACAGGGCGCACGTGGTAGCAAAGCCCGTGAGGATGCCCGACTTGGACGCCTTGCCGCCCTTAACGGGAAGCGTGCCCACAAAGAGCCCCAAGCCCGTGGAGGCAAGCGCGGAAGCGGCGCCGCCCACCAGACACAGCCCCTCGCGCCCGCCAAAGTCGACGCCCACGACCAGGCGCACGTAGCCGATTGCGATCGCCATCGAGGCGAAGGAAACCAGCCACGAGCCGACAAAGATGCCGGCCAGCGACGCCGTCTTGGAAAGGCCGCCCACGCAGCGACGCGCGCCAAGGCCCGACAGATTGGGCTGCAGATCGACGACGCTCAAGGCGGCAAACTCGGCAGACATCATCGCGACCAGGCCAAAGAGCGCGTAATAGTAGATGACCGTGCCATCGGGTGTGGTGCGTGTCAGGCTTACGCGGCGGGTACTGCCCTCGAGCGACAGGGCGCGCGCAACCGCCTCCGGGTCGGCGAGCGCCGCCGGGTTGTCCTGGGCAATCTGGGACATGAGCTCGGCATTTTGTGTATACGAGCTTGCCACCGTCTCCAAAATGCTGCGGTCGGTGAGCACCGACGACGCACGCGAGCTGTCGTAGCTCGACAGCAACGTGAGCTTGGGTGCGCCCGCGTCGTCGACCGTATAGATGCCCGCGACCTCGCCGGCCTTAAGCGCACGGTTCGCATCGGCTGCGTCGTCGCACTCGTGGATCTCGAGCAGCTGATCGTCGCTCTCCTTGGCAAGCGACGTCGCCACGTCCTTAAAGGTCGAGGCGTCCCAGACCTCGTCCGCTATGACGGCAACCGGCACCGGGTCGACCGTGCCGTCGGAGCTCAGATTCGCAAACATAAACATGAACATCGTGGAAAGCGCGATGGGAAAGAGAGCGCCCCAGACCCACGTACTCGGTCGGCGCAGCAGCGTCTTGACCGTAATGATAATGGTGTTGAACATGGCTGCCCCCTAGTCGCGCAGCTCGCGGCCGGTGATCTCGAGGAACACGTCGTTGAGGGTCGGCGGCTCGCTCCACACGCGGCCGAGCGCCACGTCGGCAGCGCGCAGCGTGTCGAGGATGTCGACCAAATTGTGCGGGCTCGCTTCGCAGGTGCAGATGAGCTCGCCGCCGGAGAGCTCAACCGAAAGCACATGCTCGAGAGCGCGCAGCCGCTCGACCGTGGAGGGCTCGACGGCGCCGACCTCGACGGTCACGCGCTCGCCCATCTGAATCATGCGCTTGAGCTCGTCGTTGGTGCCCTGCGCCAGCACGCGGCCGCCGTCCATGATCATGATGCGGCTGCAGATCTGCTCGACTTCCTCCATGTAATGGCTGGTATACACCACCGTGGCACCCTCATCGCGCAGGCGACAGATGCCCTCCAGGATGGCGTTGCGACTCTGCGGGTCGACCGCCACCGTGGGCTCGTCAAAGAAGATGAGTTCAGGCTTGTGCGCGATGCCGCAGGCGATGTTGAGGCGACGCGCCAGGCCGCCCGAGAGCTTGCCAGGGCGGAACTTAGCAAAGTCGCCCAGCCCGACAAAGTCGATCGCCTCGTCTACCAGCGCACGGCGGCGCTTGCGGTCGTTGACGTACAGGCTACAGAAATAGTCGATGTTCTCGCGCACCGTGAGCTCGTCGAACACCGCTACCTGCTGCGGCACCACGCCTATGCGGCGCTTGAGGTCGTAGCGGGCGGGCGTCATGGGCTCGCCGAACAGCTCGATGGTGCCTTTGTCGTAGGCGAGCAGCTGCAGAATGCAGTTGATGGACGTGGTCTTGCCCGAGCCGTTGGGGCCCAGCAGGCCAAAGATCTCGCCGGGGGCGATGCTCAGGTTAAAGTGGTCGAGCGCGATAAGATCGTCGTAGCGCTTGACGAGGTTTTCGACGTGGACGCTGTCTGTCATGAGGCGGCCCTTCTGTTGCTTGCGGCCCGGTACGATTGCATCATCGCAGGAGCCGCCGGCGCGCACCAGTGAGCTTTGTCACGAGTGCAGGGCCTTGGTCGTGCGGCCCGCCGACGCCCCCGCTTTGCCGCGCGGGAGGAATGTCACGGTTGCGCAGGCGGCCCCCTCCACCACGCGCAGCTTCGCGTACAATACCCGTATGAACAGGCTTTTCGACAAATCGATCGTGCTGGCGTGCTGTATTGCGGCCGCCATGGGTCTTGCTGTGGACGCTCGCCTGGTCGCGGCGTTTTGCCTTGGCGTTATTGCCACCTCGCTGGCCGAGGTCGCACAGGGAAACCGCACCCGCCGTGCGAGCGAGACCGCGAGCTACGTTTACATCATCGCGGCAGTTTTCGTACCGCCGTTTGTGCCGCTTGCGCCTCTCGCCTTCTATGACATCGCGCGGCGCGTGCGCCGTGAGCACGCCTGGGTCGCGCTGGGCATTGGCTCCGTCTTTGCCTTTGCGCTCATCGCGGACCTTCGCACCGACGCGCTTACCGCCCGAACGCTCCTGCTGACCGCCATCCTTTCGGTTGCCGCCACCTTGCTATCGCTACGCACCGCCCAGTTGGAACGCGAGCAGCAGCGCATGCGCCGTACCCGCGACGAACTGCAGGAACGAGCCCTCGCGCTCGAAGCGCGCAACCGCGACCTCGCCGATCGCCAGGACTATGAGGTCGAACTTGCGACCCTGGCCGAGCGCGCCCGCATCGCGCGCGAAATTCACGACAACGTCGGCCACCAGCTCACGCGTGCTTCGTTGCAGACCGAGGCCCTGCGCGTGGTCCACGCCAACGAGCCCAGGATTGCCGCCGACTTTGCCGACGTCAAACGCACGGTTGACGAGGCGCTCCAGCTCGTACGCACCAGCGTCCACTCCCTCAACGACAACGCCGTCGACCTCTCCGTACAGCTCGATTGCATCGTTGAAGGCGCACGCTCGGACGGCGGCCCGCAGGTTGAGCTTGAAGTTTTGGCCGAGCATGCGCCCGCCAACGTCGCCAACTGCTTTGCGGCGGTGCTGCGCGAGGCGCTTTCCAACGCCATGCGCCACGCCCATGCCAAAACCATTACCGTGCGGTGCATGGAGCATCCGTCGTTTTACCAGCTCATCGTTACCGATGATGGCGCGGACGCGACCCCGGCGAGCAGCAGCAACGTCGTAGAAGGCATGGGGCTGGCCTCCATGCGCGAGCGCGTCGAGGCGCTTGGCGGAACCTTCACCGCCGGCCTGCGCGCCGGCGCCCCCGGCTGGCGCGTGTTTGCCACCGTCCCCAAACAGCAAGGAGATGAGGACCGATGAGGCTCATCGTTGTCGACGACGACCGCTTGGTGGTCGATTCGCTCAAGATTATCTTGGGCGCCCAGCCGCAGATCGAAGTGGTGGGCACCGGTGCCAACGGCAACGATGCGGTGGCGCTCTACGCCGAGTACGCACCCGATATCGCGCTGCTCGACATCCAGATGCCGGGGCGCGACGGACTTTCGGCGGCACGCGAGATCCTTGAGCGCGATCCTGCGGCACGCGTGGTATTTCTGACAACATTCTCGGATGACGAGTACATTGTGTCGGCGCTCAAGCTGGGCGCCCGCGGCTACCTGATCAAGACTGATGTCGCCGCCATTCCACCGGCGTTGGCACAGGTTATGGACGGTAAGCGCGTACTCGAGGGCAAGGCAATCGAGGACATCGATTTTGACGGAACGGGCGTCGAGTCGGGCACGCTCCGCCGGCCCGCGGCCTTTGCCGGCCTGACCGACCGCGAGTTCGAAGTCGCAGAGCTCATCGCCCGCGGCCTCGACAACAAGGAGATCGCCGCCACGGCATACATGGGCGAAGGCACCGTGCGCAACCACATCAGCTCGATCCTTGCCAAAATGGGCCTGCGCAACCGCACCCAAATCGCCATCGCCTATCTGCGAGGCTAGCCGCTGGCTGCCGCCAATTTGATGCCATTTCAAAACTATGCCGGTTTACTACGATGAACCGCATATCTCCGACCACGGCAAATTGCGCACTTACAAAACCGCAGGTAGAACACTTGCGATATTTGCAAAAATGCGGGTGTGGTCAGGAATCTCGGATTCATCGTAGTAAACCGGCATAGTTTTGTTCGGGCGGCCCTGCACGAGCGTCTCCGCCAGCCTCGTGGAACCAAAATGACCCGTTTCCCTCAGTCCCCGGGGGATCATTTGACGGTGCCCGCCACGAAACCGGCCCATCTACTACGTTTGACTCGGTACCCCTGACCATACCTTCATTTTGAACAAAACCGCAGGCGTACTACCTGCGGTTTTGTTTTCGCGTTTTTTAGCATGGTTGAGGGTAAGGGACTAAACGTAGTAGATGGGCCGGTTTCGTGGCGAACCCTTCTTGCCTACGCACAAAAGCGCCGCCACGGAGGAGGGAGATACCTCCGTGGCGGCTGGGGCTGGGGGTGGGGCTATGTTCTGGCTCCCCGCCGGCCGCCCGGGGCCTTTTGGCCCCGGGCGCTGTCGACGTGCCTAGCGCTTACGGATACCCCAGACCAGGGCTCCGACGCCGGCCATGGCGATGACAAATGCCATAAGCAGAGCGGCAGCCTGCTGGTCGCCTGTGGTGGGCAGGAAACCCTTGACCGTCTTGACGATGTTCGTCACGGTCTTGGGCGTGCCGGGACCGGGTGTCGGCGTAGGAGTCTCGGGCTTCTTGTACGTGTTGTTGAACACGATACCCTCGACGCTTTTGTCGCCCTTGGTATAGGTAACGCTCGCCTTGAGGTTACCCTCACCGTCGTCGACCACATTGACGGTCGCGGTAAAGACGGACTTGTCGTAGGTCATACCGGCCTCGTCGCCCTTGACTTCGCTGATGGTGTAGACGTACGTACCGGGCTCGCTGTACTCGAACTTGTCGAAGTTGATCTTGCCGTCGGCATCGTTGGTGACGGTGGACTCGATGCCCTCACCAACGAGCTTAAAGCTGAACTCGTCCTTCTTGAGCTCGCGTCCCTCAAGCACCTTGATGGCGCCGATGGAGACCTGAGTGGGCATGGCGTGATACTTGTTGGTAAAGCCAGCCGACTCGGTGGTTCCCTCGAGCTTGTGCGTCGCGGTCAGCGTGCCGTCACCATTGTCGGAGACGGTGGTCACGACGGTGTAGGTCGTGCCGTCATAGGTGACGCCCTTGTACAGGCCGAGCGCGTTGGGGCAAGCCTCGCGCAGCGTGTACGTGTACGTGCCGGGTGCCTCGTAGCGAATCGGGCTCAGCGTCACGGTGCCGTTAGCGTCGTTGGTGCCGTTAGCGACAACCACGTCGTCCTCGAGCAGCTCAAACGTGAACTCGCCTGCTGCAAGGTCGCGTCCAGTCAGGCGCTTGACTGTCTTGACCTGATCGGTCACGGACGAATCGGTAGGTGCCACGCCGTAGGTGTTGGTAAACGTGAAGGCAGCACCGTCGTCGCCTTCGCGCTTGACGTTCAGATGCCCAGCACCGTCGTCAGACACGGTGTAGGAAACCTTGCGCGTGGCGTTGGTGTCATTGGTCACGCCAGGGGCACTACCGGACTCGGTCACCGTGTAAGTAAAGGTGTGCGAGCGCGGAGCGGTGGGGGCTGCGGGCTCGGGCTCGTCGCTGGGCTCGGCGGCGTTGGCATCGGTGTCGGCCTCTTCAGCCTCTGCCTCGTCGGCCTCTGCCTCGTCTGCCTCGGCTTCGTCAGCTTCGTCTGCCTCGGCCTTATCGGTCGCATCGTCCGTCACGCCCAGGGCGCGGTTGAGATCGTCGAGCGTAAAGTGGATCTTGCCAAAGTCCACGTTGCCAGCCGCGTCGTTGGTTGCGGTCGTGCGCTCGGGCATCGGGGCACCAGCCTCGTCGGCGGTCACGGTAAAGGTGAACTTGCCCGTGATGTCAGCCGGGGTCAGGCCCTCGGCAGCTTGGAGCTTCTTAGTGCCGGTGAGCGCGGCATCGACGGCTTCGGCGCCGTAGACGTTCTCGAACAAGGGCTCGACGCCGCCGTAGTCGACCGTTGCCGTCAGGGTACCGTCACCGTTGTCGACGACGATAACCTTAAAGCCAAAGCTCCACGTTGTAGCGGAAACGCCATTCGGCAGCCCGAATAAATCTTCGTAGGCCGTGTAGTTAATGGTCCAGGCGAGCTTACCGTCCTTGTCGGTACGATGGGCAAGCCCAGCCGCCTCAAGATTGGCAAGCATCTCGGTGTCGTAGTGCAGCGCATCAAAGCTCACGTGCCCACCGATATTGGGCTTGAGGTTTTCGTATGCCACAAGCTCACCCTGATAGGCGATGCCGAACCAGAACTCGCCGTCGGCCATCGGGCGGCCGGTCAGAGTCTTGGTGGCAACGACCTGAGCGGCGGTGCCGCCAGGCGTGTTGGTCGTAGCGCTGTAACTGTTGTGGAACGGCACCAGGGCCTTCTCGACCTTGTTCTCGCCACTCTTGTGGACCGTCTCATGCGTGCCCTCGGGGCCGCCGGAAACGGTCGTCGTAGCAGTGAGCGTGCCGGCGGTGTCGTCGGCGATGGCGATCGTCACCGTGCGCACGGCGTCGTCGTAGGTGTAACCGGGCTGGCCGTCGTTCTTCTCGGCCACGGTGTACGTAAAGGTCTTGCCGGCGTCAGCCTGCGTAAATATAACCTCATGACCAGCCAGAATGTCGATCAGTCCGACCGTTGCCTCTGCCGCTGCGGGGGACTTGAAGCTATTAGCCCCGGCAGCAGACCGAGCGCGCGAGCCGAAGCGTCGTCAGCAGGTGCCACGGTAAAGGTGAACTGACCCTCGGTCATGGGACGGCCGTCCAGATACTTGCTGAGCCACAGACCGCCAGCAGCGGTGTAGTTAAGCTCAGTGCGGTACGTGTTGGTAAAGCGTCCGTTTTCCTTCTTGGTGACGTTGGCGGTCAGGCTGCCATCGCCGTTCTCGGTCACGGTCACTTCGGCGGTTGCGACATGCGCGTCATACGTCATGCCGACCGTGCTGCCCGCGTTCTCGCGGATCTCGTACTTGTAGGTTCCGGTGGCCGTGTAGCGAATCTTGCCGAACTTGATGGCGGCGATGCCGTCCTTCGCATCCTTCTTGCTCACGGTTACGGTTGCGGGATCGGGCAGCGGGGCGCCTTCGGGGGCGGTGATGGTAAAGCTGAACTCGTCCCCATCCGTCCAGTCGCGGCCGCTGATGACCTTGTTCAGGTCAAAGTCGAGCTCTATATCGAGCGGGGTCACGCTGTAGGTGTTCTCGAAGGTCGCAGCCTCGGCGTCCTTCAGGACATGCTCGGCCTTGAGGGTGCCGTCACCGTTGTCGGTAATGGTGGTCTCGATGGTGTACTTGGCGTCGCTGTACGTGATGCCCTTGCTGGTGGTTCCGCCGTTGACCTCGCGCAGCGTGTAGGTGTACTTGCCGGGCTTGGCGTAGGTGATCTTGTCCATGGCGATCGTGCCGTCGTCGGCGTTGGTGCCCTTGGCGACGACCTTGTCGCCCTCGACCAGCTCAAAGGAGAACTCGCCGTCCTTGAGATCGCGGCCGGTCAGGACCTTGGTCGCGGTGATCTGTTCGGTGACGCTCGTCTCGACAGGCGTCACGTTATAGGTATTGGTGAACGTGAAGGCCGCATCACCGTCCGGCTTGCGGGATACGCGCAGATTCCCCTTGCCGTCATCGGTCACGGTGAAGGAAACCTCGCGCGACGGCTTAGCGTCGTTGGTCACGCCAGCGACCTCACCGGACTCGGTCACGGTGTAGGTAAAGGTATGCTCGCGCTTCTCGGGCTTCTCGCCCACAGCCTTGTTAAGGTCGTCGAGCGTAAAGGTAATCTTGCCAAAGTCGACCTTGCCGTCGACGTCGTTGTGCACGCTCGTGCTCGCAGGCATAGGCGCGCCCTCTTCACCGGTCACGGTAAAGGTGAACTTGCCGGTGATATCAGCCGGGGTCAGAGCGTCGTCAACCTGCAGATTCTTGATACCCGCAAGCGATGCCTCGGTAGCATTCGTGGTGTAGGCGTTCTTGAACTCGATGCTCTTGACGTCCTTGGCGTCCTTCAGCTCGTGCGTGGCAACCAGCTGGCCCTTGCCGTTATCGGCAATGGTCGTCACGATGGTGTAGACCGCGTCATCGTAGTCAATACCGCCGGCGTTGCCCTTAACCTCATGCAGCTTGTAGGTGTGCTGGCCGATCTCGGTGTACTTGATGGCACTGAACGTCACCTTGCCGTCGGCGGCGTTCTTAACGGTCTCGATAAGCTCAGAGTCCTCACCCTTAATCTCGCGCAGCTCAAAGCTGAACTCACCGGCCGTAAGGTCGCGCCCGGTCAGAGACTTGGTCACGTCAATCTTGTCGGTAACGCTGGACTCAACAGGATTCGTAGCGTAGGCGTTCTTGAACTCGGTCTCACCCGAGGTCACCTTCACGTCAGCGCTCAGTTCGCCCTTCTTATTGGGCTTCACCGTCACGGTGATCTCCGCGACGTTACCGCTGTAGGCGATGCCGTCAATCGTGGTCCCGGCGTGCTTTTCACTGACCTTGTAGACGTACGTGCCAGGTTCGGTGTATTCGATCGTGCCGAAGTCGATGGCAGCCTTGCCCTGGTCCAGGTCAGCCTTGCGCACGGTCGCAGTCCTAGCCGCAGGCATCGGGGCGCCGCTCTCGGATGTCAGGCCAAACTCAAACGCGTCAGCATTCGTCCAGTCGCGACCCTCGAGCACCTTGGTCAGGCCGAAGCTGGCCTTGGTTTCCACCATTGCCGGCGTCATGTCATACGCAAAGCTGATCTTGCCGTTGTTGCCTAGGTAGGAATTGACATGCGTCGCGGTCGCCTTGGCGGACACGTTGTTCCACTTGGGGTTGAGAGCGTCAGTCGCGGTACCAGTGTTGTTGCCGCCCACGCTGCCCTTGGTAGTGTGGAGCTCATCGATAAAGGCCAGACGCGCGGTTCCCACGCTAAACGAAAGGTTGCCGTCCCCGTCGGCAACTATAGCGCCGTCAAACTTGGCAGCGTCGCCGCCGATAAACTCGATGACGGCAGTGGCGGGCTTGGCCTCGCCGTTTTCGCCCTGCTCCTCAAACTCATCCTTGTAGTAATATGTGCCGGTATCTGCCAGCGAATTCTTTGCAGGCTGCGTGCAGCCCTTATCCGCGTAAATGGGAGTCTGCTTCTGGAAGTAGTAGTAGCGGTTGGTGTCGGCCGGCTCAAAGGTCGCAACCGTATCACCCAACGCACCACCGCTCCACTTGTTCGCGTAGAAGCTCACGGTCTTGGTGCCGTCAACGACAGTCGTATTATGCTCGATGTAGTTCTTGAGCCCTGCTACCTTCTCGGGCGTAAACAGGTTGTCAAGCGCGGCGCTCTTCACGCTCGAGGCATACTTCACCTGAATGGGCTTAACGTTGTCGACCGAAAGCTTGCCGTCTACGGTCTTAAAGTGACTCAGCGGAATCAACGACGCAGGAATATTAACCGTTACGATATCGCCCTTCCGGGGATTGTCATCGCCAGCGCGCTGCACGGTAATGAGCAGGTCTTTTGCCTTGCCGGCGAACTCGTAGGTGTCGGTATTGGTCTCTTTGTTGACCGTCTTGCTCGCCTTGGTAAACGACGTGCCGTTGATGACGACTTCGGTAAATCCGTCGACCTGCATAAAGTCGCCCAGCTCGTCGGTAAACGTGATGTAGCCGGATTTGGTCTCGTCGTAGCCCTTATGGATTTCGGTCGGATAAGGCGGCTCCGATGTAATGGCTTGTGAGATGTCGTCGAAGACCTTCTTGAGCTCTTCGGCATTGGTCGCCGACTTGTAGTAGTCGGAGTTTTCCACGCGTGTGCCAAGCTCGTCGCTCGCATACGACGTGGCATCGGGATAATTACTCGACACGGCGTGCATAAACTTGTTGACGTCGCTTGTCCCCTCTTTCGAGGGATCGTCAGCGGGGTCCGCTCCACTAAAGATGCCGATGGTATAAACGGTGGCCTTGCCATCCTTCATCTTCTTGGCAGCCGTCACGGCACCCTTGGCGACGTCAGAATCAAACTCGCTGAAGCTCGTTGGCTTGCCGTCGGTAAAGAACACAACGATCTTCTTGGCATCTGCGCGGCCAGAAGTGATATCCCCGGCCAGTTCCAGACCATAGTCGGCACGCGTGGCACCGCTTGGCTTGATTCCAGCAACTGTATCCTCAAGAACTTTCACGTTGCCGCCAGAGCAATCGGTCAAACCCTTCATCACCTGCGAGTTGTTGTACCAAAATTGCCCTTTCTTGTACTGGTCATTGCCGACCTTATTGGTCTTATCACCCGCAAACTTAACAATGGCAACCCTGTGCTGCCTATCGACACCCTCGATACCCTCGTTTTGCTTGGCAATGGTATTGATAAAGCTGTTCGCAGCGCTCTTCAGTGCATCGATACGCTTGGTGGAATCTCTGCCACCCATAGGATCATCCATCGAGCCGGAGGCATCCAGCACCATCACGATGTCGAGTGGCGTGGTGACTGTCACGGTTGAATTAGACGTCGAGGACATCGCCGAAAGCGTGGTCAAAAAGTCCGACTCTTCGTTTTCCCCGGTTGCCTTGACCGTCTTGTCGGTCCAGATTCGACCGACGTTTTGGGTTGTTACTTTATTACCGCCGTGGCCGGCTGCCCAGATTTCCCAGCGTCCGCTAGTATCGGGGTCGACGACCGTCCCGCTTACTGTCGGCCCGTCCATTCCGGTGCTGGACCTGGCGTTGGCCTCGGGCAGCATGGCAAATGCTGCAGCCGGCAACACAAGCACTACGGCAAGTATCACCGCCAAGAGACCCCTCGTGTACCTACTCATCGCGTCTCCCTTCTCGCGGTCTCAGACCTTGCATCAGCCTAAAGTTACGGAATGAGACACAATTAGGGCAGGTGACACATGTTCCAGATTCGGTTTTGGGCGTGAGACAAATGTCTCACCAAAGTTGAGACACGGCGTTTTCGCAGGAAAACGGGTGCGACTCGGAGCCATCAGGCAAAAATGATCCGTTTCCCTCTGTCCACGGGAGATCAATGGCTGTTACGGATATGGTGTCATTTCAAAACTATGCCGGATTACGGGGCTAAAGTCGAGGCCCTCATCCATACCTTCATTTTTTGAAAAACAGCAAGCTATCTACCTGCGGTTTTGTTTTTGCGATTTTCTGTATGGTCGAGGGTTCGCTATCTAGCCCCGTAATCCGGCATAGTTTTGTTTGCGGCGGCTCCGCCGCGCGCTATAGCGCGGGGCCGGTGGGGCATTTTTGCCCCACCGGCCCCTATTCCAGCGCTATTCCGGCTTGGTTTCTACTGTGGGAGTCTTGTCCGCTGCGACTGGAGTGCGGGAGGTGTCCATAGTCAGGCAGTGTTTGGGGCAGCTCTCGATGCACTCGCCGCACACCACGCAAGCGTACGGATCAATCGACCAGGTACCACCCTTGCGATCGACCGCAAGCGCGCCCGCCGGGCAACGACGCGCGCACATGCCGCAGCAGATGCACACGTCCATGTCGTTGACGATATGTCCGCGCAGGCGCGCAGGCGCCGCGAGCTTCTCCTGCGGATAGCACACCGTTACTGGCCGCTTGACCATAGAACCCAAGGCCGTCTTGGCAAATGTCAGCAAACTCATGCCGCGCCTACCTTTCCGTGCAGCTAATGCAGGGGTCGATGGTCAGGATAATCATGGGCACATTGGCAATGAGCACGCCCTGCAGCGCATGCGTCAGACCCGCCAGGTTTTGCGACGTCGGCGTGCGCACGCGGAAACGGTCCAGGTTCTTGGTGCCGTTACCGCGCACATAGTAATACGCCTCGCCGCGCGGCTGCTCAATCACAACCTCACCGCGCGCGCCGTCGGCCGGCGTGAGCTTGGTGCGCCCGCCGATTCCGTCGTGCGGAATCTTGCCGACAAGCTCCTTGATGATGTCCATGGCCTGTGTGACCTCGGCACAACGCACCTGGCAGCGGGCATAGCAGTCGCCATCGCTAGCAACGATAGGCTCAAACGCGGCCAGATCCGCATAGGCACCGTCGCCAAACATGCGCACGTCGTAGTCCACGCCCGAGGCGCGACCGAACGGGCCGACCATCGACAGATCAAGCGCGTCCTTCTTGCTGATCACACCCACGCCATGCAGGCGCTCGCCGCAGCTGTTGTCGTCCAAAAACGTATGCACCAGAGCCTCGTAGTCGGGACGCATGGCGTCGAGCGTCTGGACAATACCCGCCAGCTCGGAGTCCTCAATGTCGTGTTTAAGACCGCCGATCTCGTTGATCGACAAAATCACGCGACCGCCACACGTACTCTCAAAGATCTTGAGAATCTGCTCGCGCAGCGTCCACGAACGATAGAACAGCGCCTCGAAGCCAAAGGCATCGGCGAGCAGGCCCAGCCACAGCAGATGCGAGTGAATGCGCGAAAGCTCGTGCAAAATGGTACGGATATACTGCACGCGGTCAGGCACCTCGATATCGAGCATGCGCTCGCAGGCGCTGGCATAGCCGCAGCTGTGGCCCACGGCGCAAATACCGCAGATGCGCTCGGCGATGTAGCCAAACTGATGCATGTCACGCTTTTCGGTGAGCTTCTCGAGTCCGCGGTGCACAAAACCGATCTGCGGAATTGCCTCGAGAACGCGGTCGTCCTCGATCACCAGGTCCAGATGAAGCGGCTCGGGCAGCACCGGGTGCTGCGGGCCAAACGGAATAACGGAGCGATGTGCCATGGACCTTACGCCTCCTCTTTCTGCTTGTCGCGGGTGGCCTTGGCGGCAAACGCCGCGCGGACCTTGGCCGCTTTCTCGGGATCCATGGCGGCGAGCTTTGCCTCCATCTCGGCGGCCTTGAGCGCGGCCTTCGCAGCAGCCTCATCATGCTGAGCATCGGAGCCGGCAGCCGCAGCGGGCTGAGCAGCGGCGCCCGCGGCATCGCCGACGCTCGCAGCGCCCTCCCCTGCAGCAGCCGCAGCCGCGGCGGCCTTCTCGGCCGCGGCCTTGCGCGCCTTGGCCTCGGCAGCGGCACGGACCTTCATGGCTTTCTCGCGCGCGGTCTTCACCTCGGGCGTGATGACGCTCATGGGCTCGGCAGTCGAGACCTGGTAGAAAAAGCCCTTAAAGTCGATCTGCATATCGGTGATGGCAAGACCAAATAGGTCGTGGGCCTCATTTTCAAACGGGAACACCGCCGGATAGTACGAGCTGATGGACGGAATCTCCTGGTACTGGTCGATGCCCTTAACCACCAGGTTCTCAATCGCATAGCTGCCGTCCTGCGCAATATGCTCCTGAGCAGCACGAACGTTGATAAACGTATAGACCAAGCGATACGAGCCGTCGTCGACGTTGCGCTCAGCGTGCATTTGCACAAAGCGCGCGCCGACGCCCTTAAGCGCCTGGACATGCGGCAGGAGCTCGTCGATCCCGACGGTGGTATAGATAGCCTTTTGCATTACTCGGCCTCCTTTGCAGCGGCGGGCGCGCCGTCAGCCGCGCCTGCGTCGACACCGGCCCCGGCCTCAGCCGCAGCCACAAACCCGTCCTCGCCCAGCTCAACGCCGCCGTCCCAAGTAGCGGCACCGCCCACGGTGAGCGGATTGCCGCCGGCGCGCATCACGGCCTCCTTCTGGTCCAGGATGCCGCATGCCTCAACGATGGCATCGATCACGGTCTCGGGGCGAATGGCGCACCCGGGCGCGTACACGTCCACGGGAATCGCGCGGTCCACACCGCCAATCACGTTGTAGGCATCGCGGAACACGCCGCCCGAGCACGCGCAAATACCGCAGGCCACCACGCACTTGGGCTCGAGCATCTGGCTGTAGATCTGGCGCACGACAGGCAGGTTCTGGGCGTTGACCGAGCCCGTCACTAAAAAGATATCCGCATGCTTGGGGTTGCCGGTGTTGACCACGCCAAAGCGCTCCGCATCGAACAGCGGCGTGAGCGAGGCCAGCACCTCGATATCGCATCCGTTGCAGCTCGAGCCGTCGTAATGAATAACCCACGGCGAGCGCGACATTTTATGATCCATGGATGCCGCCTCCTAAATAAACACGTCGACGAGGATGGGCATAAGGTTGAGCAGGCCAAACACCAGCGCCACGCCCCATCCGAGCCTAAAGCAGCTGCGCCAGGTGCTGCGTGCGAAGGTGTTGTCGATCAGGACCTCGACAAAATACGTCGCGGCCATCACGACCAGGGCTACAACCCAGCTCACGGGGTTGTCCCAAACAAAGAACATGCCTACCCACATCAAAAACAGCACGGTCTCGCACCAGTGCATAAGGGTCATCTTGGCCAGCGTGCCGCCGCTCATCTCGGTGGCGACGCCCTGGACAATCTCCTGATGCGCGTGATGCGAGTACGAAAGGTCAAACGGCGACTTGCGCAGCTTAATGGTAAGCACCGCGAGCAGCGCGAGAAAAATGGGCGCGCTGTACACAATGATGGGAGCCGACTGCCCCGTCACGGCGATGGAATCAAAGCTATCGGTGGCAAGGTACAGGCCCACGCTCATCAGCAGAACAGCGGGCTCGTAACTCATAACCTGCAGCAGCTCGCGATCAGCACCAACCTGGGCAAACGGGCTTTGCGTCGAGGCGGACGCCAACACCACAAAGATCGCGGCGAGCGTCACCATAAAGGCGCACAACAGTGTGTTGGAACCCGACACAAAGATGCCGCCGCCCACCACGGTAAAGATGAGCGCGCACGCCATATAGGTATCGTCCATGGTGTTTACGCTGGCAGGGGCCTTGCGCAGCAGCTTGGCAACGTCGTAGAAAGGCTGCAGCAGGCGCGGGCCCACGCGGCCCTGCATACGGGCCGAAAGTTTGCGGTCAACGCCGTCGATCAGGCCACCAACCAAAGGCGCCAGCAGGGCAAACACCACGGTACCAATAAATATGCCCACGACGCCCGAGCCCTCGAAATACTTGCCGCGCAGCACCGAGGGCGCACTCATGGCAAGTCTCTCGGGCCCAATCCACGCGCAACACAGCAGCGCAAACAAGATAATGCTGCAGCACACGACGCTACCCACGGGGCCAATACGCTTCTCGCCAAGGGCGTCCTCCGAGTACCAATTGCGCTTTTCGGCCTTCACCTCGTGTCCCATCGAGCCGCGGAAATGGCGATATTTGTCGGTCCCCACGCCCGAAAGGTACACGTTGACGTGCGGCTTATTGCTCACGCGGAACGACGTCAGCAGCACCACGGCGATAAAAGCCACGATAACCACCATCAGATACATGGCGTCCTTGCCGATAACGTACGGCACGCGTCCAAACACCATGGCGAGATAGGGCGACACCAGACCGCTCGAGATGAGCGGGAACGCCACGCAGCACAGAATCAGCAGCGCGGCGATGGTGTTGAGGGCCATCCATTCGGTCTTATGGACATTGACCTCAACGTTTTGAGCCGTGGGGTCGACGCCCGAAAGCTTGGCAAGCCACTTGCCCCAGAAGAAGAACGTCGCGGCCGAGCCAAAGGCCAGCACCATGATCATGAGCACGTTGCCGGTCTGCGCGAACGCCACCAGGGCACCCCACTTGGACACGAGCATGCCAAACGGCGCCACAAACATGCCCATGATGCCCAGCATCATCAGGCGCGTCAGGTGCGGCATGCGGCTGAACATACCGTCCATGTCCTCGATATTGCGGCTGCCGATATGATGCTCGGCCGTGCCCACGCACAGGAACAGCAGCGACTTGGCCACCGTGTGGAACAGAATCAGGAAGATGGCCGCCCATACGGCCTCGGGCGCGCCGACACCCAAGCAGGCACTGATGAGGCCCAAGTTGGAAATGGTGGAGTACGCGAGCACACGCTTAGCGTTGCTCTGCGAGATGGCCATGAGGGCAGCGAGCAAAAACGTGATGGCACCCACACTCGTGACCATAAAGCCGGTCACGGGATAGATGGCATAGAGCGGGCTCAGCTTGACCATCAGGAACACGCCGGCCTTGACCATGGTTGACGAGTGCAGCAGGGCGCTCGTGGGCGTGGGGGCAACCATGGCGCCAAGCAGCCAAGTGTGGAACGGCATCTGTGCGGCCTTGGTAAGGGCGGCGAGCGATAGCAAGATGACCGGCATCACCAGCAGCGCGGACTGCGCGGTGCCGGCGCCGGAAAGCTCGATCATGCCCGAGATGGTCAGCGGCATGCCGTTAACGTGCAGGTACATGAGTCCGACCAAAAACGCGATGCCGCCCAGCATGTTGAGGATGATCTGGGTAAAGGCGTTCTTGATGGCCTCGGGCGTGCGCGTGTAGCCAATCATAAGGAACGAGCACACGGTGGTGATTTCCCAGCCGCAGAACAGCCACTCAAGGTTATCGCTCGTCACGATGACGAACATGGCCGAGAGGAACAGGAACATAAGCGCCAGGAACTGCGGGCGACGGTCGGGCGCAGTCTGCCCGCGCAGCGCTGCCTCGTGCTCGTCGTGGGCCTGGAAGTCCTTCATGTAGCCCAGGGCATACACGCAGATCAGGCTGCCGACAATGCCGACAGCGAGGACCATGATCACACTCATGTAGTCCAGGTAGAGCGGCGTCGCCGTGACGGCTTCGGCCGCGGGCAGCGTCATGGCTGCAAAGGCGAGCGAGCCCACCAGCTGGACTATGCCGAGCGCCGTGGTGAGCGCGTTCCTATATTTGTACGCGTTGTACAGGATGACGGCGCACAGAATGACATCGATGGCGGAGCTGATGATCGAGAGCACATGCGAGGTGTCGGGGGCAACCTCGAAGCTCTGCGGACCCGTGCCAAAAAACATGACGGCGACTACAACTGTCACCGCCATAATAATGCCGGAGCCTATGAGCCCCACCGCATCGCGGGCGCGGTCACCGCGCGCGAGCAGCATGCCCAGCGCCGGTACCAGCGGAAACAGGGTAAGGAAATACAGTAGCGTCATACCATCACTCCCCCATGCAAAAACGCTGCAATTGTTTAACGTTATAGCTCAATTACGGGGTTGCGGTGGCAGGTTTTCGGTCAACTGGGGAGTTTTAGGCGTACGGGGTAAGGGCACGTCCGCTTTGGAGCAGTGGGGCGACGCTCCCCTATCGCAGCGACAGGCGCGCGGGCCACTGCGCGCGGTTTATTGGCCACTTTGGAGGATGTCCCGACAGGCTCGCGCCGGTCCAAAAAGTTGGCGCGGCAAGAAAAATGCGCCCCTATGGGCGCACCATCCCGTTTGCTATTCCGCCTTTTTAACGCGCGGCTTGCGACCGCGCGGCTTATCGACCAGTGCGGCCTCACCGCTCTCGCGGTACTGACGGCACCAAGCCTTGACCGAAGACTCGCTGGGAATCTTGTGCTTGATCATGGCCTCGCGAACCGTCAAGCCGTTTTCCAGACGGTCCTTAACCACAGCGAGCTTTACGTCGTACGAATAGGTGTGATGATGCGAACCGGCATTGAGAACGGCGTCGGCACCGCCCACGGCATACGCGCGGGCCCACTGACGAGCCGTGGCCTGGGGAATGCCAAGCTCCGCGGCGAGGGCGCGATGACCGACCCCCTCTTGAAGGATCTCGACGGCGCGCTGCCTAACCTCGGGCGCATGCGTGCGAGTCCTAGTTGCTTCCGACATACCTGCCACTTCTTAGCCTTAACCGTTAATATGCTTTCTTACGTGCAAGTTAGATAGTAGCATTTTAGCGTTTGCTCAAAGCAGTTAATTAAAATAGACGCGGCGTTATCTGGGCATTTGGCACCAAATTACGACATTTCTTTATCGATTATTTACGCTGGTAGCTGACTCGCAGCTAATCGTCATTCGCTTGTCAACAAAATTGGCATCTCTTTATGTCCTTTGGTATAGAGGATATAGTTATTAACCCCTCCCCCAATAATTTTGAGTGATCTGCAGGACAGTAGACGTCCTCACTTCTCATGATTACCGCGCATTGCCATCCACCGAAGCAAAACAAAAAGGGCGGGACCTGCTGCCCTTGCAGGCCCCGCACCGGTTGACACCCGACGGGACACAGCCGGGCGAGACGGATCCGTGCTACCGCCCCGCCTGGCCGCGATGTTCAACTACAGCTCGTTGGCCGCGTGATACGCCGTGCGAATGGCGCTCGCGATGTCGGCGGTGCGCTCACCCGAGCAGTCGCCCACGCAGGTCACGGGCACCGTCACGCCATCCAGGTCAAACGCGTTGGCCTTGGAGCCCACGGCCATCACCACGTAATCGCAGGCGATCTTCACCGGCTCCTCGGCGCCGTCCTCGGTGGTGCGAACAGCCTCCACGCCCTCGTCGGTAATGGCGGTCAGGCGGGTCTTCACGTGCTGCTCCACGTTGTGCTCTGCAAAGTCGCTCATAATCAGCGGCAGAATGGTCTCGGACTCGCCCGCGGCAATCTTGTCGAGCATCTCCACGATCGCCACCTCGCAGCCGTGCTGCAGCAGATACTCGGCAGTCTCGGTGCCCACCAGGCCACCGCCAATGACGGCGACGCGGCCCGTAAGCTCCACCTTGCCGGCCAGCACGTCCCAGCTCGAGACGACCTTCTCCGAATCGGCACCCGGAACGGGGATGACCACGTCGTGTGCGCCCACGGCCACAATCGCAGCGTCGGCGGCGTTGAGGTCCTCAGCGGTAGCGGCATGGTTGAGCTCGACCTTCACGCCCAGGCCGGGCAGAATCTTCTCGTAGTACTCGACCGAGCGCATGATCTCGTCCTTGCGCGGAGGCGCGGCCGCCAGCACAATCTGGCCGCCCAGATGATCGCTCGCCTCGTAGACGGTCACGTCGTAGCCGCGCTTGGCCGCCACGCGCGCGGCCTCCAGGCCGGCGATGCCGCCGCCCACCACGGCGATCTTCTTGTCGCCCTCGCCCGGCTTGATGGCGATGGTCGCCTCGTCGCCGTTCTCGGCATTGAGCACGCACGAAATGTACTTGCGGTTTTGAATCGCATCGACGCAACCCTTGTTGCAGTTGAGGCACTCGCGGATGGGCTCACCCGTGGCGGCCTTCAGCGCAATGTCGGGGTCGCACATGAGCGAGCGGCCATAGGCGATGATGTCGGCGACGCCGTCTTCCAGAATCTTCTCGCCGGCCTCGACCGAAACCACGCGGCCCACGGTTGCCACCGGCACGGAGACCAGGGCCTTGACGCGCTCGGCCACGGGCAGCGTCCAGTTGTAGGGCATGGCGCCCATGGGCGGAATGGTGTCGCCCATGTTGCCGGTGTGGTTGGCCTGTGCGACCTGGATCATATCGATGCCCGCGCCCTCGAGCAGCTTGGCGAACTCGCAGGCCTCGTCGGGCTGCAGGCCGCCCTTGCCGCGCGGCGTGCCGTCGGGGTTCTCCATGATCACGGGGAGCTTGTACTCCACCATCAGCTGCGGCGCGGCTTCCTTAATGGCAGCGACGACCTCCAGCGCGTAGCGAACGCGGTTCTCGAACGAGCCGCCGTACTCGTCGGTGCGCTGGTTGAGGATGGCCGAGCACAGCGAACCCACCAGACGATCGCCGTGGACCTCGATGGCGTCGATGCCGGCCTGCTGCGCACGGGCGGCCGAGGCAGCGATGGCCTCCTTGATCTGGGTGAGTTGCTCTACGCTCGCCTCGTTCACAAAGTGCTGCATGTCGTGATGCAGCTTGGCGTAGGCCTGGTTGCGGATCTCGTTGGACTCGGCCATCTTGGCGGCAAAGGTCTCCTCGTCGCCGGCGGCCTTGGCCTCCTGCGCGGCCTTGGCGGCAGCCATGGAGCCCATGACCATGCGGCCGACACCGGGCACATCGTACTCGGGGTGGAACAGCTGCAGCGCGACCTTGGCGCCATGCTTGTGGACGGCATCGGCCAGCGCCTTAAACGTGGGGATCTGGGCGTCGGTTGCCAGCTTGGGCGTGGGGCTTGCGGTCATGACGGGAGCGACGTCGCCGATGACGATGTAGCTCACGCCGCCACGGGCCAAGCGCTCGTAAAAAGCCAGGCTGCGCTCGCCGATGGAACCGTCACGCTCCTCGTAGCCGGTGGTCAGCGGCGGAAACATAATGCGGTTTTTGAGCTCAAGGGGGCCAACCGTAATGGGCTGAAGCAGCTTGGATGCAGGTGCGGTCATGGACATTCCTCTCTTGTAGGCGCGGCGGCGATGATGCCGCGTAGTTGTCTAGAGGATATGGCATGGGAATACAGCAGCGCAACGGAAATCGGCGGACAGCAGGTAGCGGCAGGTGGATGGGGGTGGAACGTCTGCCGGTTTGTCTCAATCTGTAACAGCTACTCGGTAAAACCGGGTCTTACTGTTACAGTTCGAGACATTCCTCTCGACCCATCCTCGACAATCTAGATCTGTAACATCTAAACCCATTTTTGACCCCTACCTGTTACAGATCGAGACAAACGGGACCCGCCTGCTAGAAAATCTCAATCTATAACAACAACTCGGCAAAATCCGTCCCTCGTGTTACAGATTTAGACAAACACGACCCAACCCACCGGTATATCTCGATCTGTAACACCCAGCCGCCTAAATCGGGTCTAGATGTTGCAGATCGAGATTTTGTTTGAGAGGCCAAGAATTGGACCGAAAACACGGTCCCGGAATAACAAAAAAGCTCGCCGGCTAGGCCGACGAGCTGCAAGTTCTTGGTCGCGGGGGCAGGATTTGAACCTACGACCTCCGGGTTATGAGCCCGGCGAGCTACCAGACTGCTCCACCCCGCAATGTCTGGGCGCCTCATGTGCGCAAGAAAGAATATTACGCGGGAGTTCGGTAAACGGCAAGGAAAAACTCGTGGAGCATAATTCCTTCATATTTAAACCCCTCAGCCCCTATCACCGTAAACGAATCGCAGCCGAGTGCCGTCGGCGGCGCGTATACAATGGTGCGCGTCCTTTTATGCCAACACTGGGAGTAGACATGCTGCTCGCTATCGATATGGGAAACACGCAGACGGCCATGGGCCTGTTTGACGGAGACGAGCTGGTGCAGTCGTGGCGCATGCCCACCGACCGCTCCTATACCGCCGACGAGATCCATGTGCGCCTGATGGGTTTCTTTAAGATGTACGGCCTTTCGCTCGATGCGGTCGACGCGATCGCCTTTGCGGGCGTGGTGCCGCAGCTCTCGCGCGAGTGGCACGCCGTGGCCGACCGCATTGCCGCGGACGCCATCGTCATCGGGCCGCAGACGGCCGCCGTAACCAAGCTGCGGGCGGCGCGCCCCCAGGCCGTTGGTGCCGACCGCATCGCCAACGCCGTCGCTGCCGAGACCTTCTACGGCGCGCCGGCGATCGTGGTGGACTTTGGCACCGCAACCAATATCGACGTCATCGATGAGGACGGTTATTACATTGGCGGAGCGATCGCGCCGGGCATTCGCATCTCCATGGACGCGCTTGCCGCCCGTGCCGCCAAGCTCGCCAGCGTGCCGCTCGAGGCGCCCGAGCATGCCATCGGCCGCGATACCGAGGAGTGCATTAAGGTCGGCGCCGTGGTGGGCGCTGCCGCCATGGCCGAGGGCCTGGTCACACGCATGAAGCGCGAGCTGGGTCGTGAGGACGCCACCGTTATCGCCACGGGCGGTCTCGCCGGCATCGTCGCCGATTCGACCGATGCCTTCGACGTGGTCGACGGACAACTCACCATCAAAGGCATCTGCGAAATCTACCGCCGCATGCAGGAGCTGGGATAGGACAGGGGCTTAAGTCGAGCACAAGCGCGAGCGGCGAACTAGGCAACGCATCGGCCCTATTCCTCAAAATCGAAAGATTTTCAGTTTTGAGGAATAGGGCTTTCTGCTAGGCCTCGTCGCACAGCCACCTCGCCAGGTCCACGATCTGCACCCCATTGCGGTCCGTGGCCTCGTGATGCGTGCGGGCGAGAATCATCTTGGGGTACGCGTCGCCAATGCTCAGCAGTGGTGAAATCTCGCGTTCAAATGTCTTATCCGAGCTGATGTCGTCGCTCACCTGAATGTAGAGCTTCTCGCTTCGCTTGATTGCTACAAAGTCTATTTCCTTTTTATAGAGCACGCCGACGTATACCTCGTATCCGCGGCGCAGCAGCTCGATTGCCACCATGTTCTCGTATACGCGTCCCCAATCCATATCACGTGTACCGAGCAGCGCGTATTTGAACGCGTGGTCTGCCAGGTAATACTTCTCGCCGCTCTTAAGGTATTTTTTGCCGCGGATGTCGTACCGACGAACTTTATAGAAGGCAAACGCATCGCACAGGTACCCCATGTACGTGCCGACCGTCTTGTTCGTTATCTTTAGCCCATCCGCGTTCAAAATATCCGTAATGTTACGTGCCGACGTTATGTTGGATACGTTGTCCATCATGTAATCGGCAATGCGCAGCAGCGCCGATTCGTTTCTCACGTTATGCCGCTGCACGATATCTCTCACGATGAGCGTTTTGAAGACATTGGAGAGATATTGATAACGCTGCTCCTGCAGTGGATAAGGGTAGGAGCCGGACATACCGCCGGTTCTCGCGTACTCATCGAAGTCGCGGTCGACCTCGCCCTCGTCGCCATAGAGTCGATACTCCTCAAACGAGAATGGGAAAACCTCGATCTCAAACGTACGCCCCGTAAAGAGCGTCGACAGATCGCTCGACAGCAAAATGGCATTCGATCCGGTAATGAATATGTCGTACTGCTCGGATGCGTGGAGGCTGTTGATCGCACGCTCAAAACCGTCGCACATCTGAACTTCATCGATAAGCAGAAAGTTTTGTTTGCCGGACACTCGATGCTCTTTTACATAGGCGAGCAGCGCGTGATACTCGAGCAGATTCTCGAACTCATCGAGGTTGTAGTTGATATGGATGACATTCGAATTGGACAGATTTGCCTCCACGTAATCGCGGAGGGCCTCGAGCAATTTTGATTTACCGCTACGACGGATGCCCGTGATGACCTTGATGTCCGGCACGCCAATAAGGCTTGTCAACGTGTCCATATATGACGTTCTATTGATGAGTTTCATTGGGGCCTCCTCGCGGTCTTTTATCGCTATTCCTCAAAATTGAAAAATTTTCAGTTTTGAGGAATAGGCTCTATAGCGAATATACCTCGCGAAAGACCGAGCTGCCTTAATCCTATTCCTCAAAAACGAAAATTTTTCAGTTTTGAGGAATAGGGCGCTGGCAACCCATTCCCCAGATAGGCGAAACCCTCCCCGGCACAGGCCGAGGAGGGTCTTGTTGTCATCGTTATCTTTGAGCGCGGACGTCTCTCGTTACAGTCCGCGAATCCGTACGGCCTCGGGCGGAAACTCTTGCTCGCCGGCATCGGTCTTGATGGTCGCGCGACCCCAGATGTCCAGACCCGCAAACACACCGACCGCAAGCGGCAAGCCGTTGGGCGACACCGCCGCAACTTGGCGACCGAGCAGCGGCACCATGTCGAAGTACTCGCCCAGCACGGGAGCCAGCGGCCCTGCGGCGCCTTGCGGCGTGTTGGCAACAACCGCCCAGGTGTCCACACGGGTCAGCACGGCGGCGGCCAGCGCCTCGACCAGCGCTTCGTCAGCCACGTCCACACCAAGCTCGCTCAGCGCCGAACGCTCAATATCCACCGTCACCGCGGCAAACATGCCCGCAGCACCGGCACCGCCGTTCACGGCAACACGCGCGAGCGACGTCTCAAACGCAGGCGCGCCGCACACGATGTCACTCGGCCACTGGATGCCCACCTTGCCAGCAAGGCCCAGGCCCGGCGTCGACGCCGTGCCCACGAGCGCGTCCATCATACCCATCGCCGCCACAAACGGCAGGCCGTGGAAGGCATGCATGTTCACGTCCGGGCGCACGACCAGCGAAAACGTCAACGACGCCTCGCCCGCACTCCACGCGCACCAGCCCGCGGACACGCCCTCGCGGCCCGCGTCGCGCGCCGCGTCGAGCTCGGTGCCGGCGGCAACAGCATTCATCTCGATCATCTACATACGCCCCAATTCGCCCACGATATGGCCCACGCGGTCCTCGGGCTCCTTGACCTCGACGCCGTTGTAGCGGAAGAACCGCGCCGGGTCGTGCATCAAGTCCTCGAGCGGCACCAGCACAAAATCGCGCTCGCCGATCAGTGGATGCGGCAGGCGCAGCTTTTTGCCGCCGTGGGTCTCGCCGTCCATCCACAGCAGGTCCAGGTCGATGGTGCGCGGGCCGTTGGCCTTGGCCTTCTTGGAGCGGTCACGCCCCAGCTCGGCCTCGATCTTCATGAGCTCATCGAGCAGCACCAACGGCGCCAGCTCGGTCTTGATCTCGATGACGGCGTTGGCAAACGCGTCCTGGCGCGTCTCGTAGGCCGGCTCGCTCTCGTAAATCTTGGAGGAGTTGGACACGCAGGTGAGTGGAATCTCGGCGATCATCTCGCGTGCGGCGCGGATGTTGTCGCAGCGATGCCCCAGGTTGGAGCCCACGGCCACAAACGCGCGGCGCGGCTGCGGCTTGGTAACCGCCC
>UQXB01000016.1:0-41821 GCA_900544935.1 uncultured Collinsella sp. | reverse complement strand
GCCGGGGCGAACGCGGTTCCAAGATTGTCAAAAAAGCGGTCGGCGCGCAGTGCGCCGACAGCCGATATATGGGGTCTGATAATTTTTACCAGCTAGGGCCTCTTACTCGTCTAGGAGATCTTCTGGCATATCGCTGCCGTCGCCTAGGTCGACTGGGGTTTCTTCGGGGGCGGAGCCGTCTTCTGCGGCTTCACCTTCGGGCTTCTCCTTGGCGGCTGTCATGCGGGCTACGGCGCAGATGCGGTCGTTGTCGTCGACGGTCATCATCTTGACTCCCTGGGTGGCGCGGCCAGTCTGGCTGATCTCGTCGGTCTTGACGCGAATGACCGTCGCGCCCTCCGTCACGATGAATAGCTCGTGCTGCGGGCCCACCGTCTTCATGGCCGCGAGGTTACCCTTACGCTCGGTCATTTGGATGGTGTAGACGCCCTGGCCGCCGCGATTCTGCTCCGGGTAGTCCGCAACCGGCGTGCGCTTGCCGTAGCCGCGCTCGGTGATGACGAACAGATCGCCGTTGCCGTTAGTGACTTCCATGCCCAGAACGCTCACGCCGTCCTTCATACCGATACCGCGAACGCCGCTGGTATCGCGGCCGGTGGCGCGCACCTGCTCCTCGGAGAACATGATCGCCTTGCCCGCGGTGGTAGCCAGGATGATCTTGTCACCCTCGCGCACGCGGCGCACGTTCAGCAGCGCGTCGTCGTCACGCAGGTTGATAGCGATCAGGCCGTCGCGACGGCTGCGGTCGTATGCGCTCATCACGGTCTTCTTGACCATGCCGCTCTTGGTGGCAAACATCAGGTACTCGTCGGCCGGGAACTCGCGGCAGCTGATGACGCTCGCGATCTTCTCGCCCTCCTCGAAGGGCAGAAGGTTGACGATCGCGGTACCGCGCGCCTGGCGCGTACCCACCGGCAGCTCGTGCACCTTCAGGCGATAGACCTTGCCCTTGCTCGAGAAGAACAGCACGTACTCGTGCGTGGACGCGATGAACATCTCGTCGATAACGTCGTCCTCTTTGAGGTTGACGCCCGACACGCCCTTGCCACCGCGCTTCTGGGCACGGTAGGCGGCCACCGGAATGCGCTTAACGTAGCCGGTGTGGGTGATGGTCACGACCATATCCTCGTCGGCGATGAGGTCCTCGACATCCAGGTCCTTCTCGACATGGCTGATCTCGGTGCGGCGCTTATCGCCGAACTTCTTGGAGATCTCGCGCATCTCCTCCTTGATGACGCCCAGAATCTTCTCCTCGTGCGCCAGCAGGTCCTCGTAGTAGGCGATGGCGCGGCGCAGGCCGTCCAGCTCTTCCTGAATTTTGTCGCGCTCCAGGCCGGTCAGGCGGCGCAGCTTCATCTCGAGGATGGCCGTGGTCTGCTCGGGCGTAAAGCCAAAGCGCTCGATCAAGCGACTGCTGGCCTCGGAGTCAGTCTGCGAGGAGCGGATGATGCTAATGACCTCGTCGATATGGTCAAGGGCCATCAGGTAACCCTCGAGGATATGCGCGCGGGCCTGGGCCTTCTTAAGGTCAAAACGGGTGCGACGGGTGACTACGTCGACCTGGTGGTCGATGTAGTGCTGCAGCATCTCGCGCAGGCTCAGGCATTTGGGAACGCCGTTGACGAGTGCCAGGTTGTTGGCGCCAAAGGTCGTCTGCAGCGAGGTGTACTTATACAGGTTGTTGAGCACGACCTGCGGAATGACGCCCTTCTTGAGCTCGATGACCAGACGGATACCCTTCTGGTTGGACTCATCGCGCATATCCGAGATGCCCTCGATGCGCTTGTCGTTGACGAGCTGGGCGATCTTCTCCTGCAGGGTGCCCTTGTTGACCATGTAGGGGATTTCGGTGAAGACCAGGCGGCTGCGACCGGTCTTGGTGGACTCCACGTGCGCCTTGGCACGCACGGTAATGGAGCCGCGGCCGGTCTCGTAGCTCTGCTTAATGCCGGCGCTGCCCATGATGATGGCGCCGGTGGGGAAGTCCGGACCGGGCATGATCTGCATGAGCTCGTCGACGGTGGCGTCGGGGTTGTCGATCAGGTAGCAGGTGGCCTCGATCGCCTCGGCGAGGTTATGCGGGGCGATGTTGGTGGCCATGCCGACGGCGATGCCCTGGCTGCCGTTGACCAGCAGGTTGGGGAAACGTGCAGGCAGTGCCACGGGCTCGGCGAGCGATTCGTCGTAGTTGGGCTGCCAGTCGACGGTATCCTTCTGCAAGTCACGCAACAGTTCCATGGCGGGCTTTGCCAGGCGGCTCTCGGTGTAACGCATGGCCGCCGCGCCGTCGCCGTCGATATTGCCGAAGTTGCCGTGACCGTCGATGAGCGGCGTGCGCATGGAGAACCACTGCGCCAAGCGGACCATGGCCTCGTAGACCGCGGAATCGCCGTGCGGGTGGTACTTACCGATAACTTCGCCGACCGTCCACGCCGACTTCTTGTGCGGGCGGTTGGGGTAGATGCCGCTCTCGTTCATCGCGTACAGGATGCGGCGGTGCACCGGCTTTAAGCCGTCGCGCACGTCCGGCAGGGCGCGCGCCGTGATGACCGACATCGAATACTCGATAAACGACTGCTTCATCTCGCGACCGAACTCCGAAATCTGGAGCTGGCCGCCGTTGATATCCTCGCCGGCCGAGGCGCCACGGTCGACTTCGCCAAAGCTCTCCTCGAGCTCGCCGTCGTCGTCCTCTTCCTCGTCATCATCGGCATCGGGGTTATAGGCGTCAGGATCGCCGTCCTCGCCCTGCTCAGCACGGGCAAGCAGGCGCTTCAGATCATCGGGCATACCGGCATTGCCGGCCTCGCCCATACCCTCGCTATTGTTGATATCGTCTGCCACGTTACCTCCTCTTAAGCATCAAGGAAACGCGCGTCATGCGCATGTTTTTCAATGTACTCGCGTCGATAGCCGACCTCGGAACCCATGAGCTCGCGCACGGCGCGGTCCGCCACCACGGCGTCTTCGATCGACACACGCTGCAGGATGCGGGTCTTGGGGTCCATCGTCGTCGAGGCGAGCTGCTTGGGGTCCATCTCGCCCAGGCCCTTGTAGCGCTGGACGGTATAGCCCTTGCGCTTTTTGGTGATCTTGCCGTCCTTGGCCTTGCCGTCCTCGTCGTTATCGTCGGGGTTCAGGCCCAGACTCTGGATGGTGTCGCGCAGGATCTCGTCTTCGGGCTGGCGGCCGTTGGGATACACGTAGTGGATCTTGTTGCGCACCTTAATGCCAAAGATGGGCGGGCAGGCAACATAGACGTAGCCGGCATCGATCAGCGGACGCATGTACTTGTAGAAGAACGTCAGCAGCAGGATGCGGATATGCGCACCGTCGACGTCTGCATCGGTCATGATGATGATCTTGTGGTAGCGCGCCTTGGTGATATCGAAGTCGCCGCCGTCGCCGGCGCTCGTCGTGACGCCGCAGCCGATCGCGGTAATCAGCGACTGGATGGTGTCACTCGAGAACGCGCGATGGTCACCAACGCGTTCGACGTTCAAAATCTTGCCGCGCAGGGGCAGAATCGCCTGGATGTCTCGGCGACGGCCGTCCTTGGCTGAACCGCCTGCCGAGTCACCCTCTACGATGAAGAGCTCGGTCAGCTCGGCATCGCGCACCGAGCAGTCGGCGAGCTTACCGGGCAGGGACGCCGTCTCGAGCAGGCTCTTGCGACGCGTCGCTTCGCGCGCCTTGCGGGCGGCGTTGCGCGCCTTGCAGGCCTGTTGCGCCTTCTTGACGATCTCGCGGGCGGGCTTGGGATGCTCCTCCAAGTAATCGGCGAGGCCGTCGGTCACGATCTTGAGCGTCAGCGCGCGCATATAGGAGCTGCCGAGTTTGGCCTTGGTCTGGCCCTCAAACTGCGGATCGGGCAGCTTGACCGAGATAACGGCCGAAAGGCCCTCGCGCACATCGTCGCCGGTCAGGTTGGCGTCTTTTTCCTTGAGCAGGTTCTGCTTGCGCGCGTAATCGTTGATCACGCGGGTGAGCGCGGTGCGGAAGCCCTCAAGGTGCATGCCGCCCTCGGGAGTGTAGATGTCGTTGGCAAACGACATGACGTTCTCGCCGTAGCCGCTATTCCACTGCAGGGAAACCTCGACCTCGCCCATCTTGGTCACAGGCGCGTCCGGGTCCGATTTGCCCTCGATGTAGATGGGCTCCTTAAAGGCCTCGGGGACGTCCTTGCCTTCGTTGAGGAACTTGACGAAGTCGATGATGCCGCCCTCGTAGCAAAACTCCTCCACATGGGGAGTCGCCTCGCGCTCGTCGGTCAGCACGATCTTGAGGTTCTTATTGAGGAACGCCGTCTCCTGCAGACGGTTGTGCAGCGTATCGAAATCGTAGATGCATGTCTCGAAGATCTCGTCGTCGGGCCAGAAGGTGACGGTGGTGCCCGTCGAATCCGAGGTGCCCACGACCTCCATCTTCTTAACGGTCTTGCCGCGCGAGAACTCCATCTCGTAGGTGTTGCCGTCGCGACGAACCTGAACGACCACGCGCTTGGACAGTGCGTTGACGACGGAGATACCAACGCCGTGCAGGCCGCCCGAAACCTTATAGGCCGAGTTATCGAACTTACCGCCGGCGTGCAAGATCGTCATGACGACCTCGAGCGTCGGGATCTTTTTAACAGGGTGCTCGTCGACGGGGATGCCGCGCCCGTTGTCGACGACCGTGATGGAGTTGTCGGCGTGGACCGTCACCTGGATCTCGGTGCAGAAACCGGCCATGGCCTCGTCGACGGAGTTGTCAACGATCTCCCACACCAGGTGATGCAGACCGCTGGCGCTCGTCGAGCCGATATACATGCCCGGGCGCTTACGAACGGCCTCGAGACCTTCGAGAATCTTAATCTCGCCGCCATCGTAATCGTTTTCGTTTGCCACACGTCCTCCTTCAGTCAAGAAAATGTGTACAGCCTTACTAGTTTATCGTAAAAAAATACCCTCGGGAACGAGGGTATTTGGCTCTACAAGGCCACCAGATGCGATTTAAGGCTCTTTTTTGCTTTGCACGCCCTTGGCCCACTCGGCACTGGCTCTCATGGCGTTCTCGAGGGCCTCGCGCAGTTTTTGGTCTTCGATGGGCGCCACTTGGCGCTCAATCTCGGTGCGCTCGGCCTCGCTGAGGTCGGCGTGCGGGGCCGGCGGGCGCTCGGTCGTCGCCGGGCGCAGGCGCTCCTTGGCGGCGGGTGGCGTGTGACCGGGCGCGGTGGTTTTGAACACCAGGCCGTCCACATGCGCACCGGCGCGCTCCATGCGCGCGCGAATGATCTCGCGCAACAGCGTCATTTCCTGCGTCCACGAGGGCGAGTCGAGATATACCAGCAACTCATTGGACTCGGGCAGGTAACGCAGCCCCGTCACATGCCGCCCCTCGCGCGTGCCCGAGCACACCGCGTTCCACGCGCGATAGACCGCGCGCGACTCCTCGGCAGCCTCCATCTGCGCACGGCGCTCAGGGGTCGCAGCCGCCAGGATGCGTTGGCGCTCTGCGTTTAAAAATCCACTGAAGGCGACCGTTTCGCTCTCGCGCTCGTAATTAGCACGTCTCACCCATGCTCACCACCTTGGCTCGATCAAGCAGGTCATCGGTAAAATACCCCAGGTTGGTCGTGGTTATGACCGTCTGGATATCATCGCCGATCAGCCGCAGAAAAGCGCCGCGTCGGTCGCCGTCGAGCTCGCTCATCACGTCGTCCAAAAGCAGCAGTGGGGCGGTGCCCAGGACATCGCGAGCCACGGCCACCTCCGCCACCTTCCAGGCCAAAACCAACGTCCGCTGCTGACCTTGGCTGGCAAATGAACGGGCGGATCGACCCGCCACGGCAAACTCAATCTCATCGCGATGCGGTCCCACCAACGTCACGCCGCGGCGAATTTCCTCGTCGGCGTGCTCATCAAGGGCAGCCAGCATGCGCTCGTACGCCCAGTCCTTCAGCTCTTCGCGATCCTCGACCTGGGGCAAATCCCCCAGCGTGGACGCATAGGTCACGTTGGCGGCCTCGCCGGACGCCACTTGCCCGTAGGCAGTGTGCACATGGCCCGCCAGCCGGTCGAGCAGGGCCAACCGGTGCACGAGCAGGGCCGAGCCCGCGCGGGCAATCGAATCGTTCCACGCGCCGAGCATCTCGCGGCAGCACCAGGCCTCCTTGAGCAAGGCGTTACGCTGGGTCACGCAGCGCCCATAGGTGCTCGCAAGATCGGCATAGCGTGCGCTCAGTTGCATGCCAAAGTCATCGAGGGCGGCACGGCGCACACTGGCGCCTCGCTTAACCATGTCCAGATGGTCGGGGCAAAACAGCACGCTCGGCAGGACCCCGCGCACACCGGCGGCAGAGCATCTCTTGCCGTTGCGGCTAAACGAGCGCTTACCGTCCTCCGCGCTCAATCCCATATCAAGCACGCGGCCGTCGCCCTCGAGCCTCAGCTCAACCTTGCACGAGTCCGCGCCGTCATGGACGAGCTCGGCGGCGGTCGGATGCCTAAACGAGGCGCCGCTCGTCAGCAGCTGCAGCGCCTCTATGAGATTGGTCTTTCCCGCCGCGTTGGGTCCCGCAAGTATCGTCACGCCCTCGTCCAGGGCAAGGCGATAGCTATCGAAGCTGCGGTAGTGCGCGACGGAAAGATCGCGGGCGAACATGGTCATAGGGCGGTTGCTAGATGCGGACCGGCATGACCAGGTACAGGTAGTTGATCTTGTCGTAGGACTTGAAGATGCCCGCCTGCGAGTAGCTCTTGAGCTCCAGCGTGATCTCCTTCTCCTTGGACAGGGCATTGAGGCAGCCGAAGATGTAGTGGTAGTTGAAGGCGATGGTACCCGACTCGCCCTTGGCCTCGACATCGATCGTCTCCTGCGCCAGATCCTGGTCGTTGGAGATGGAAGACAGGCCCATCTGCCCGTTCTCGACGTCGATCTCGAACTTGACGGCGGGGTTGGCGCTCGCGATAACGGCAACACGCTTGAGGGCGGCATTGAAGGCGGCGACGTCGATCTTGACGCTCGTCACGCACGAATCGGGGATGAGCTGCTTGTAGTTGGGGTACACGCCCTCGATGCGGCGCGACACGTAGGTGGTGTTGCCGGCCTCGAAGACGACCTGGGTGTCGGTAGCCCCGATCATGATGGTCGCCTGGCTTGCCATGATGTTCAGCGCGTCGTTAAAGGCGTCGGCCGGAACGTTGAGCTCAAAGGAACCCTCGAGGGTCGAGGTCTCGACCTGCGTATCGCACACGGCCAAACGGAAGGAATCGGTCGCCACCAGGCGAACGGTGTTGTTCTCGACCTTCATGTGCACGCCGCCCAGGATGGGGCGGGCCTTGTCGGTCGAGGTGACGCGCCACACGCGGCTGACCATCTCGGACAAGATATCGGTCGGCAGCTCCACGGCACTCTCGATGGCATAGGCCGGAAACTCGGGGAAGTCATTGGCATCGAGCGTGTTCAGCCTAAAAGAGCTCTTCTCGCAACCAATCAGCACTTGGCGCTCGGACAGCTCAAAGGTGACCGGGGCATCGGGGAGGGTCTTGGTGATATTGGAGAGCATCTTACAGGGGATAACCATCTCGCCCTCTTCTTCGACATGCGCCGCGATGCGATGACGGATCGAGATGGTGTAGTTAGAGGTCTGGAATTCCAAGATGCCGTCTTGGGCCTTAACGAGCACGCCCGACAGGATGGGAAGGGTGGATGCCGAAGCGACACCCTTCATAACGACGCCGATGGCTTGTGTAAGCGAGCTCTGGCTGACGGTGAACTTCATCTTTTAATACCTTTCTATAGATATAAATATCTTAATAATAGTAATAGCACTGACGAAACTGTTGATTACTCCCAAAGACGCAGGTCAGACCCAGAAAGAGAATCGACAGCAACCTGTGTGCAACGGGGGTGGTTTTCCACGTTCAAAACCTGCGCAAAACTTTTCACCACCGCGGGTTGGGTTTTAGACACCTTATGCCCATGGTTTCGACAAGTTTTCAACAGGTGTCTCTATTTCCCTACGAGCGCAGTGTAATTTTATCGCGCAGCGATTTGAGGTCTTCGGTGACGGTACGGTCTTCCTGGATCATCTTCTGGACCTTTTTGTAGCTCGTGCTGACGGTCGAGTGGTTGCGGTTGCCAAATTCGGCGCCCACCGCCGTGGTCGTCATCTCGCACATCTCGATGGCCAGGTAGATAGCGATATGGCGTGCTTTGGCGATATTGGCGTTGCGACGCGGGCCGATGAGCTCCTCGTGCGTCACGCCGTACTGCTCTTCGATGACGGACTGAACCGTCTGGACGTTGATCTTTTTGGCCGATGTGTCGAAGTACTGGCTGGCGATGGCGTCGATATCGTCAAAGGTGAGCTCCCCGCCCTCGCGCTCGCGGTCGCCCGCCTCGCCGGCGCAGCGCTCGCAAAAGCTCTCGAGTTCGCGGATGTTGGTGCCCGAGACCTCGGCCATGTGTTTAAAGTGCTCGTCGGTCAGGTGTCCGCCGTCGCCCCCATAGGCCGCCAGCAGCGAGTCGTCGCCTGCCTCGGGAGCGGCGACGATGGTGTTCTCGTAATAGCGCTGCAAGATCTTGTATTTCATCTCGTAGCTGGGCTCTGCGACCAGGCAGAGCATGCCGGCGTTGAAGCGGCTGGTCAGACGCTCGTCCATGCTCAGGTCCTTGGGGGCACGGTCTGCCGCGATGACGACCTTCTTGTTGTTGCGGATGAACTCGTCCATGAGCTGGAAAAAGTAGTCCACGCTCGCGCGCTTGCCGATGATGTTTTGGATGTCATCGATGATGAGCACGTCCACGCCGTGGTACGCCTGCATGATGGGGGCGTTGCTCTTCTTTTGGCGGTCGAACTCGGTCATCAGGTCGTCCAGATATGCCTGGGAGTTGGCATACTTGACCTTGATCTCGGGCGACTTCTCGGCGAGCTCGTTTTTGATGGCAAGCAGCAGGTGCGTCTTGCCCAGGCCCGATTTGCCGTAGATGAACAGTGATGTGCATGTGCCGCGCTCGTCCGCGAGGGCGGCAAACTTGAGTGCCGAGCGATAGGCATGGCTGTTTTCGGGGCCGTAGACAAAGTTCTCAAAGGTAAATTTTGAGTTCGCGGCGAGCGGGGCTCCATCCGTATTCTGCTCGGCCGGCACGGTCGGCGCCGGTATGGGTGAAGCGGGGGTCGCAGCTTGCGTGGATTTAGTCGGCGCTCCGGCCTTCATCTGGTTCATCATGCGACGAAAATCATCGGCCGAGAGCGTGTTCTTGATTGCAATGCCCGAATCCGCGCCCGCCGCTGCGTCGTGAGCGATAGGCATGTGCGTGACGGGTGCGTTCGTTGACGTCGCCGCCGCGGTCGGCAACGGTGCCATGGTTTCACGGGAAACATCGCTGTGCTGGTGCTCGATTGTCGGCACGTCGCCTGCGGAGGTCGGTGCCGCCGGGGAAGCGGCGGGAGCCGTGGCGGGCGCCGTCGCGGCAGCGGATTCCGTTGCGGCGCCTTGCGGTGCCACGATGTCGAGCGCGATCGGTGCAAAGGCGATTTCTTCCAGATAGGCCTCAATAGTCGGCTGATGCTTTTTGAGCTGCGCGATGGCAAAGCGCGAGGGGGCCTCGATCGTGAGCGTATCTTCGGTCAGGCTTATGGCCCGCGATTGCCCCAGCATGTTGATGAGGCGTGCATCTTGGCCGTCGCGCTGGCAAAAGGCGATGGCATCCCCCAGGATGATGCTTGCTTCCTCGTCCACTGTCTCTCCCGTTCTTTAGCTCTGAGCTCGCACGCGAGCGGCGCCGAGTTCGGTCAGATGGTATTTCTGGCCATGCTTGATGACCAAGCCGGCCTGCGCCAAGTCATTGAGCGTGCGTGACCAAGTGGGGGCCGAGTTTCCAAACGCCCTCGCCAGATCGGTTGCACCGCACGCTTGATTTTGCGCCAGATAGCCCAGCGCGGCGTTGCCGCGATCGCTTACGAACACGTCCGGTTGTGGCTGCGCATACTGATTTGCTGCATTAGGATACATCATTTGAGCTGCTGGTTGTTGAGAACTCTGCATCGGCGGCATTTGCTGTTGAAAACTTTGAGGCCACTGTTGGTAAGGCTGCAGAGGCATCTGTTGGGCCCAGGGGTTGTACTGCTGCTGCGGCATCTGCTGGTACGGCTGCTGATATCCCTGCTGGTACTGCTGCGGGAACTGCTGGCCATACCCCAGTGGCGGCATCTGCTGATATGGATATCCCCGTTGGTACGGCTGATAGCCCATTTGCTGGCCACCCGGTGCCCCCGTCGCCTGCTGCATTGCTGCTGCATCCTGATCTGCCAGCGGCATGGCCTCTGGCATGTTTGGCGTCATCGACATAGATGCCGCCTGGGGCTCTTGTGTGGGAAGCATTCCGGGCTGCTGCATCTGCCCCACGGGGGGCTGCATCTGCTGCGTTGCCATGGGCTGCTGCGCAAAAGCTCCCGGCAGGGGATATGTGGGCTGCTCCGTCTCGGGCCGCACGGCAGCACCGCGTCCGCCGGCACGCTCGATTTCCTGCACGCGTTTAGGGTTCAGGCTTACCGTAACCACGGTGCCGTTGCCCATGTTGTCCTCGATGGATACGGCACCGCCGGCGTTTTCCAAATACTCCTGCACCATGGGAAACCCTGCTCCGGTTCCACGGATATAGCGCTTCATCTTGCTGTTTGCGCTGGTAACGCCAAAGTCGAAAGCGCGTTCCTTGTCGTCGATGCCGGGTCCTTGGTCAGCAAAGCGGATGGTGTCTCCGCCGTCCAGAATCGAGATGATGGGCTCTGCAAAGTGTGCGTGGATAAAGTTTTCGACAATCTCGCGGATGACCATGAGCGAGATATGGCCACCTTGTTCTTTCATGCACTGGTAGACGGTGTTGGTCGTCTCTTCCAAATACGTGCGGACATCTTGCGGATCGATGACGATCACACGCGGTGTCGACAGCATGTCGTCATAGACGGCGATGCGCGCGGCGTACATGGCTTTTGGCGCCTGCGTTGTCGTCTGTTCACCTTCGTCACGCTCTTCGCGCACGCCGGTGATGTGCTCGTTGTCGGGTGCCGGGTCTCCGGAATCGACCATGGTGTAAAAGTCGTCAGACATGCCGCTCGCAATCTTCCAAAAGGTTTCGAACAAATAGTAGCTCACCGTGCAATGTTTCTCATCTTTCGACAAACTTTCAAAACCTGTTGAAAACTTTGGAAAACGGACGAAAAGTTCTCAACATTGCCAACATGACCTGTTGAAAACTCGATGAAATATCGTGAAAAGTTGCCATGCACCGCTAAATCGAGCTTGGCTTATGGGGGAACCGTGTGAACTGCGCAACCTTTTACCTTTGATTTCTTGACATTTGAACATTGATTTCCCTACAATCTTCAAGCTCACGTGTCTATATCTGCGTCCGCGTCCCCGCGGACACTCGAAATGCAGCAGGAGGAACTTAAGATGAAGCGTACGTATCAGCCTAATAAGCGTAAGCGTGCCAAGACCCATGGCTTCCGTGCCCGTATGGCCACTAAGGGTGGTCGTGCCGTGCTCGCCCGTCGTCGCGCCAAGGGCCGCAAGCGTCTCACTGTCTAGCAGCGATACACACATCTCGCATGAAGACTATTAAGTCTCGGCAAGATTTCGAGCATGTGTTCAGTCAGGGGCGTCGTTTCAATCACCCTCTGATTCGAATGACCATATGTGAATCGGTTGGCGAAGGCGACTCCGGAAGGGTCGCCTTCGTTGGTGCTAAGCGACTCGGTTGTGCCGTCGTGCGCAACCGATCTAAGCGTGTGATGCGCGAGGCCGCCCGCAGCTGCGGATTTCCCGTTGCGGGTTATGACATCATCTTGTTTGCAACTCCCAAGACGAGGGTTTCCTCGCCGCAGGAGATGGACAAGGCGTTGCGTTCGCTTATGAAGCGCGCCGGCGTTGCCGGGGAGGAGCGATGAGCAATCACGTTTTGCGACGTGTTGCCATCGCTCCTATTCGCATATATCAACAGGTTATTTCGCCCTTATTGCCTGACGCCTGCATTTATTACCCAACGTGCTCGCAATACGCCATCCAGGCGATTGAGAAGCACGGTGTTTTGAGAGGCTGCTGGCTTGCCGTGAGGCGCATCGCTCGTTGCAATCCCCTGCACGTCGGCGGTTATGACCCTGTGCCCTAGCGGGCACTCGCTATCGGAGGAAAACTTACATGTGGGATTGGATCGTTAACATCCTTTTCGAGCTGCTCAAGCTCATCCAGACCTTTGCGGTCGACTGGGGCCTGTCCATCATCATCCTGGTGGTCATCATCCGTCTGCTGCTGACGCCGCTCATGCTCAAGTCGACCAAGTCGACGGCTCGCATGCAGGTGCTGCAGCCCAAGATGCTCGAGATCCAGGAGCGCTATGCCGACGATCCCCAGCGTCAGGCCGAGGAGATGCAGAAGTTCTACAGCGAGAACAAGTTCAACCCCATGGCTGGCTGTCTGCCGCTGCTGATTCAGATGCCTATCCTGTTCGCCCTGTTTACATTGCTGCGCAACCTGCCGCAGTACTTTAACGACGGCACGTTCTCGTTCTTCAACATCCTGCCCGACCTGACCACCACGCCGAGTGCTTCCTTTGCCGATGGCTTTATGGTTGCACTGCCTGCGCTGGTTTGCCTGATCCTGTTCGCCGTCCTGACCCTGATTCCGCAGCTCTATATGTCGCGCAACCAGACCGGCCAGCAGGCTCAGAGCATGCGTATGATGGCCGTTGTCATGACGGTCATGATGCTTTGGATGGGCTGGAGCCTTCCCGTTGGTGTTCTGCTGTACTACGACGTCTCGTCTGCTTGGCAGGTTATCCAGCAGATTTTTGTGACGCAGAAGGTCATCGACAAGGCGAAGGCCGATGAGGAGGAGCGTCTTAAGAACGCTCCGCTGCAGGTTGAGGTCACTCGTCGAGAGAAGAAGCCGCGCCCGCACAAGAAGAGGTAGTGGGATATCAATCTTATTTAGGTACCTAACTTTTGGAGTACGTTATGTCTGAAGAGATCATCGAGGATATGCTTGAGGAGGTTGCCCCGCAGGTCGCGGGCGATTATCCCGAGATTGCACAGCGCTACAAGGCTGGTGAAGAGCTGACCGATGAGGAGCTCGACACCATTGCCGATGTTGCTATTTCCATCCTGCGTTCCATCCTTTCGCACTTCGATGCCGCCAACTCTCCTATCGATGAGTATGAGGGCGACGAAGGTGAGCTGATTTTGGATGTAACGGCTCCCGACCTTGCTGTTCTCATTGGCCGTCATGGTCGCACCCTTGATGCCCTTCAGGTTATGTTCTCTTTGCTGGTGAGCCGCAAACTTGGCTTTAGGTATCCGGTTGTAGTGGACGTCGAGGGATACAAGAGCCGCCGTCAGGACAAGGTTGCCTCCATGGCTCAGTCTGCTGCCGAGCGTGCCATTCGCACTCATAAGAGTGTTTCGCTTCCGCCCATGAATGCCTACGAGCGTCGACTGGTTCACATTGCACTTCGTGGCAATGATGCCGTCGATACTCATTCTGAGGGTTCTGACCCTGATCGCCATGTGGTGATTGTTGCTCGATAATCTACTCGAGTTTATGCTAAGGGGACGTGGTTTCCACGTCCCCTTTTTTTGTCAAAAGTTCTCGATACGCTGATTTTTGTCAGAAAGGAGCTTTCGTTGTTAGTACTTACTGATCAGCAAGCTGACGAGATGTTGAGTCGTCTAGCTTTCTATTGCAAAGAGTATTCCTTGAGCGTAACTGATGTTGAGCTGAGGAAATGTATTCAGCATTTGGATTTGGTTCTAGAAACAAATAAGACAACCAATCTCACCCGTATTCTTAACGTAGAAGATGCTGCAGTACTTCATATCCTCGACTCACTTGTTTTGCTCCCCTATATCAACAAGGCTCCTGAGGGAGCTTTGCTCGATATGGGAACAGGTGCGGGCTTCCCTGGTATTCCATTAACCATAACCACGCATCGTAAAGCTACTTATATTGACTCTGTTGGCAAGAAGGTTGATGCGGTAAATTCCTTTGTCCATGCTCTTGGATTGAAACATGCCCATGCGGTTCATGATCGTCTTGAAGAATATGCTCGGAGCCATAAGAAGCAGTTCTCTGTTGTAACCGCCCGCGCACTGGCCCCTCTACCGATTCTTGTTGAGTATGCGGCTCCGTATCTGAAGGATGGAGGGCTATTTGTTATAACCAAGGGCAATCCTTCGGATGAGGAGCTTGCTTCCGGCATGTCAGCAGCTAAGATTTGCGGCTTCACTTTGCTTCTGAATGACACAATTGATTTGCCTGAAGGCTTGGGTCACAGGGAGTTCATTGTTCTTAAGAAGAGTCATCCAGCATCCGTTTCATTGCCTCGTGCAAATGGCGTGGCAAAGAAGAATCCGCTTGCCTAGATGTTTCACGTGAAACATAATGGATACTAACAACTTGCAGTGTTTCACGTGAAACATGGCGGTTGATATCGATTCGGAATGTTTCACGTGAAACATCCTCCGTTTGACAGCTTTAATACACACCAGGAGGGACCGTGGGATTTCGCGACGTTAAGCGTTCAAAGAGCGCAAAAGACACGCGTATCATTGCAATCATCAATCAAAAAGGCGGCGTCGGTAAGTCAACGACGGCTGTAAACCTTGCAGCAGCACTGGGTGAGCAGGGTCGTAAGACACTGATTGTCGATTTTGATCCGCAGGGAAACAGCACCAGTGGATTCGGAATTGAAAAAGAAGACCTTGATCACTGCATCTATGATGCATTGTTGAATGATGTGCCGGCAGAATCACTTGTTCTTGATACAAATTGCAAAAAGGTATTCGTAATTCCAGCTACAATTCAGCTTGCAGGCGCCGAAATTGAGCTCGTAAGCGCAATTGCACGTGAAACCCGCCTCAAAGATTTGCTTGAGCCGATTCAGGACGAGTTCGATTTTATTTTCATTGACTGTCCTCCTTCGCTCGGCCTGCTTACTATCAACGCTTTGACCGCAGCAGACAGCGTTTTGATTCCGATCCAGTGCGAATATTACGCACTCGAGGGCGTTACGAAGCTGCTTGAGTCAATGAAGATGGTCAAATCAAGGCTGAACAAGGGCTTAGACACCTATGGTGTGCTTATGACCATGTATGACTCGCGTACTTCACTATCGAATCAGGTTGTTGAGGAGGTTCAATCGTACTTTGGTGATAAGGCGTTTAAGACGCTAATCCCCCGTACGGTTAAAATCTCCGAAGCTCCGTCTTTTGGGGAACCGGTAATTACCTATGCACCTCAAAATAAGGGTGCAAAAGCATATATGAACCTTGCAAAAGAGGTGATCAAGCGTGCCTAGTGTAAAGAAACGTGGCGGATTGGGACGTGGACTGAATGCTTTGGTTTCAGAGGCCGAGTATGAGACCGGCGGTTCGGCTGCATCGGCTTCAAATGCTCCATCTGAAACAAAACTACCTATTGAGGATATCGTTCCCAACCCTAATCAGCCGCGAATTCACTTTAACGAAACTGAACTTCGCGAGTTGAGCGAGTCAATCCAAGAACATGGCGTTTTGCAGCCGCTTTTGGTTCGCAAGCATGGAAACGGCTATGAGATCATCGCTGGTGAGCGTCGTTACCAGGCGTCAAAGCTTGCTGGCCTTGAAGAATTGCCAGTCATCATTAAAGAGGTAAATGATGAAGAGATGCTGGCTCTTGCTCTTATCGAAAACCTTCAACGTTCAGATCTGAATCCCGTCGAAGAGGCTAAGGGCTATCGACAGCTCATCGATGCCAGCGGTATGACCCAGGAGGCATTGTCGAAGGCAGTAAGCAAGTCACGCTCTGCAATTACAAACTCACTGCGTCTTCTCGATCTCCCCGAAGTAGTTCAGCAGATGATTTTTGAGGGTAAACTTACTGCTGGTCATGCACGTGCGATTCTTGCAGTTCCCTATGAGGATGCTCGAATTCGACTTGCAGAGAAGGTTGTTGCAGAGGGCCTTTCCGTAAGAGCGACAGAAAATCTTGCTCCGTTGTTTTCTGCCGGAGAGACACCTAAGACGCCGAGGCCTGCAACCCCTCAGTCTTTTAAAAAGGCAGCCCGCGTGCTTCGTCAGGTTTTTAATACCAACGTGCGTGTGAAGAGCTCGCGTGGAAAGAATAAGATTGAGATTGAGTTTAAAGACGAGGAAGAGCTCTCTCGTATTCTTGGCGAAATGATTCAGTTTGATCAAGGAGGCCAAGATGAGGAATAAGATTATAGCTGCGATTGCATTGGCGACGACTGTCGCGGCTGGTGCCTTTGCTGGCTATAAGATCGCGTCAGACGATGAACTTCGAGGTCGTTTGCTTCGTAGTGCGCAAGATATTATCGATACATCCAAGAAGAAAATGGATGTTATGACAGAAGATGTTGCAATGCGTACTGCTCAGGTAACGAAGAATCCCAAGATTAATCAGGGTTGGGTCAGCAACCAATGGGAAAATGTAGGCTATTAGGTACCTAACGATTACTTAGCATATTGTGATGGGTCCTTGTCTGATTCACGAGACAAGGACCCCTTATTTTGGCCGTAAAAATGGGACCAGTAGCAGCTGATTCAAAATTAAGGTCAATAAATGAAACGACCCCGGTTGCATATCCTGCAACCGGGGTCGTTCGATGTTTCACATGAAACGTTTTGGGATGCGACTCCCCTATGCGTTCTTCTGAACTTTGAAGCGCTGCTTCAGCTGTCCGCAAGCGGCGTCAATATCGTTGCCACGGGAGTTACGAATCGTGGTCTCGATGCCACGGGACTCAAGACGACGCTGAAGATCCTCAACCTTATGAATCGGCGACGGCTTGAGCGGGCTACCCTCGATGTCGTTAAGCTGAATGAGGTTAACGTGGCACAGCGTTCCCTCGCAGAAGTCGCAGAGCGCCTGCATTTCGGGATTCGTATCGTTGACGCCTTCGATCATGGCATACTCATAGGTCGGGCGGCGGCCGGTCTTCTCGGTGTAGAGCTGAAGCGCTTCGTGAAGGCGAAGCAGCGTGTACTTCTTAACACCGGGCATGAGCTTATTGCGCGTCGACTGGATGGCGGAATGCAGGGAAACGGCAAGCGTGAACTGCTCGGGGATGTCGGCAAATTTGCGAATACCGGGAATAACGCCGCTGGTAGAGACGGTGAGGTGACGAGCACCGATACCGATGCCATCGGGGTCGTTGAGGATTCGCAACGCCTTGAGAACCTCGTCGTAGTTGGCAAACGGCTCGCCCTGGCCCATGAAGACAACGCTCGTGACGCGCTCGCCAAAGTCGTTGGATACATGAAGTACCTGGTCGACGATCTCTTGAGCGGTCAGAGAGCGCTTGAGGCCGTTGAGACCGGTAGCGCAAAAGGCGCAGCCCATGCCACAGCCAGCCTGGGTGGAAACGCAGACGGAAAGCTTGTTACGACGGGGCATACCGACAGTCTCGACGGAAACGCCGTCGTGGTACTCGAGCAGATACTTGCGAGAGCCATCTTTGGAAACCTGCTTGGTTAGTTCAGTCGGCGTGTCAAAGGCAAAAGCCTCTTTAAGCTGCTCGCGGAAAGCCTTGGGAAGGTTGGTCATATCGTCAAACGAACAAACGTTCTTCTCAAAGACCCATTCGATGAGCTGCTTCGCGCGGAAGGCTGGCTGGCCAAGTTCGGCCACGAGCTCGCGAATATCGTTTTGGCTCAAGTCGCGAATGTCCTGAGATTTAGTCCTGGGATTCATGGAAGCCTTTCGATTTTGGGGAAACGTAGAGGGTATCGCTACAATATGGTATCAGCTGCAGAAATTATAGAGGAGGAGTCTGCCCATGCCGGGTAAAAGCCTAGAGAACATGCACGTAGCGGTCTTGGCGGGCGGTCATTCCGCCGAGCGCGAGATCTCGCTCAATTCGGGAAAGAACGTTGTGGTGGCACTGAAGGAAGCCGGCTACACCTCGGTGGAGCTGCTCGACACGGCCGCTGATGATTTTATGGTAACCATGGCGACCGGCGGCTTTGACGTGGCGTTTATCGCCATGCACGGTGCCGGCGGCGAGGATGGCGCCATGCAGGGTGCCATGGAGACCCTGAGTATCCCCTACACGGCCTCGGGCGTGCTTGCCAGCGCCTGCGGTGCCGACAAGGAGGTCTCTAAGCTCTTATACGCCAAGGCGGGCATCCCCGTTGCCCCCGGCCTTGCGCTCGAGGTGGGCGATGAAGTCGATATCGATCATATCGTCGAGGTCTGTGGCGAGCGCTGCTTTGTGAAGCCGGCCGTCAACGGTTCCAGCTATGGCATTTCCCTGGTCCATGAGCCCTCCGAGCTGCCCGCGGCAATTGCCAAGGCGTTTGAGTACGGCGACAAAGTGCTGGTCGAGAAGTGCATCGAGGGTACCGAGATCACCGTCGGCGTGTACGGCGAGGACGACGTGCGCGCCCTGCCGATTGTCGAGATTCGCAAGCCCGAGGACTGTGAGTTCTACGATCTGGACGTGAAGTATGTCGACCCTACGGACATCCATCGTATTCCGGCGCAGATTTCACCCGAGAATTACGCTCGCGCTCAGGAGCTTGCCTGTGCTGCTCACAAGGCCCTCGGTTGCCTGGGCATCTCGCGCAGCGATTTTATCGTGAGCGAGGACGGCCCCGTCATCCTCGAGACCAACACCATTCCCGGCATGACCGATACGTCGCTGTATCCGGATGAGATTCGCCACACAGACGACATGACGTTCCCGCAGGTCTGTGACAGCCTGATCCGTATGGGCCTTCGTCGAGCGGGCATTGCATGCTAATCGAGGACGCGGTTTCGTCAGGAACGCCGCAGTTTGTCATCGACTCCTATGCCACGCTTGCCGAACGCGCCAAAACGCAGTCCTTCGGCCTTATCGAGGAAGATGTGATTGTCCTCGATACCGAGACCACAGGTCTTTCGGTGCAGGACAACGAGCTGATCGAGATCTCGGCGGCCCGTCTTTCGGGCCGCGAGATCGTCGACCGCTTCGATACCTTCGTGCATCCCAAGCAGCTAATTCCCGCCGAGATTACCGAGCTCACGAGCATTACAAATGCCGATGTGGCAGATGCCCCGTCGGCCGCTGAGGCCGTCGCCGCTCTCGCCGATTTTGTCGGTGGTTGCCCGGTGATCGCACATAACGCCACGTTCGATCGCTCGTTTATCGAGTCGGTCAAAGGCGGCGTCAACGTGAGCGATATCTGGATCGATTCGCTGGCGCTGTCGCGCATCGCGCTTCCGCGCCTGGCCTCGCACAAGCTGTCTTTTATGGCCGATCTGTTTGGCTGTGACTCGGTATCACACCGTGCCAATGCCGACGTCGACGCCCTGTGTGGCGTATGGCGTGTGTTGCTCGTGGCGCTCACCGACTTGCCCCAGGGCCTCATGGCGCGCCTAGCCGACATGCATCCGGATGTGCCTTGGTCCTATCGTCCTATCTTCTCATTCTTGGCGGGGCAGAACCCTGGTTCTATCTTCTCTCTCAGCGCCGCTCGTGCTGACGTTCTCAAGGCCGATCGCGCCGACGATCGGGTGGACGCCGACGAACTGCCGGTCCTCAAGATGCCGAGTCGTGAGGAGATTGAGGCAGACTATGCGCCGGGTGGCCTGGTCAATCGCATGTATCCCACTTACGAGCCGCGTGATGAGCAGATCGCGATGGCGCTCGAGGTCCGCGATGCGCTGGTCACGGGCACACATCGCGTAATTGAGGCGGGCACGGGCGTCGGCAAATCGATGGCCTATCTGGTGCCTTTTGCCGAGGCAGCACGCCGTAACAACATCACGGTTGGTATTGCGACCAAATCGAACAATCTTGCCGACCAGCTCATGTACCATGAGCTGCCAAAACTTGCCGAGCAACTGGACGGTGGTCTGTCATTTTGCGCTCTCAAGGGCTATGACCACTATCCGTGCCTGCGCAAGCTTGAGCGCATGAGCCGAGGCCAGGTCGAGATTACCACCAAGCGCGATCCGGCGGACACGCTCACGGCGGTCGCGGTCATTATGGCGTACGTCTGCCAATCAGCCGATGGCGACCTCGACTCGCTCGGCATTCGGTGGCGCAGCGTCAACCGTCCCGACTTTACGACGGCCTCGCGCGAGTGTGCTCGTCGCCTCTGCCCGTTTTTCCCTGATAAATGTTTGGTCCACGGCGCTCGCCGTCGTGCGGCGCATGCCGATGTGGTGGTCACCAACCATTCCCTGCTGTTCCGCAATGTCGCGGCCGAGGGCAGGATTTTACCTCCGATTCGTCATTGGGTAATCGACGAGGCCCATTCCATCGAGCGCGAGGCGCGCCGCCAGTGGGCGCGCGTGGTGTCGGCGGACGAATCACGCGTTCTGTTTGAGCGCCTGGGTGGCTCGAGCGCCGGCGCGCTAAGCCAGGTTTCCCGTGATTTGGCAACCTCCGAGGGCTCTACGCTCTATCTGGGCCTTACTGCCAAGGCGACGTCGACGGTTGCGCGCGCGAGCATGGCAATCGCCGACGTGTTCGATGGCGTTCGCGAGCTCGGCCGCCGTGCGCGTGGGGGTTATGACAATGCCAATCTATGGATTGGCCCCGAGCTGCGCGAATCTGACGACTGGCATGATTTCTTACAGTCGGCCTACGCTGCCATCGATGCATTGGAACAGGCTGACAAGAGCGTCGACGCGCTGGTGCAAGCCGTCGCCGCCGACAAGCCCGAGGTTGTTGTTGACCTGGGTGATATCTCGCGTCGCCTGCACGAGCTGGTCGAGAACCTCAAACTCATCATTGATGGCACCGATGAACACTACGTGTATTCGCTGCAGGTCAATCGCAGGCTGCGTGCCGGCGGAGAGTCGATGACCGCAGAGCGCATCGACATTGGCGAGGCCTTGGCAACCGAGTGGCTGCCCGAGGTTCACACGGCTATCTTTGCCTCGGCGACTATGACGGTGTCCAAAAGCTTTGAACACTTTAACCATGCGGTCGGCCTCGATCGCATCGGTGCTTCAACATCCTCATCGCTGCACTTGGACTCGAGCTACGACTTCGATTCGAACATGGCTGTAGTCGTTGCGGGCGATATCCCCGATCCGCGCGATCGCGAGAGCTATCTTACGGCGCTCGAGCGCGTGCTGGTCGACGCCCATCTTGCCATGGGCGGATCGGTGCTCACACTGTTCACCAATCGGCGCGACATGGAAGACCTGTACGCCCGCGTTGAGCCCAAGATGGCCCGTGCGGGTCTGGAGCTCGACTGCCAGCAGCGCAACTCATCTCCTCGTCGCCTGCGCGACCGGTTTATCAACGAGCCGACCTCGTCGCTTTTTGCGCTTAAGGCCTTCTGGGAGGGGTTTGACGCCAGCGGCGAGACGCTGCGTTGCGTCATCATTCCCAAGCTGCCGTTCTCGAGCCCCACGGACCCGCTCTCGTGCGAGCGCAACCTGCGCGAAGACCGCGCTTGGGCGCGCTATTCGCTGCCCGAGGCGGTGCTCGAGGTTAAGCAGGCGGCCGGCCGCCTTATCCGCTCGTCGACCGATTGCGGCGTGCTGATTCTGGCCGACCCGCGCCTGGTGACGAAGGGCTACGGAAAGAAGTTCTTAACGTCGCTGCCCACGAGCTCCTACCAGCGCATCGAATCGGCGCAGATCGGTCACTATCTGCAACTGTGGCGCGCACGTCACGAGCGGCGGCGCTAAAGCGGACAGACGAGGGTTTTTGCCATATCGCACAGACGCTTTGACAGGGCGGGGTCATCCAAGATGCGGATGGCTCCGCCCGCTGCGATTACCTGGCTCAGTAGCCAACGCTCGGAGCCGTAATGCACGGTTACCGTTGCCATGTCTGCCCCGCTGCGCTCGATTAGGGTGATGCCGGCCCAGTCCAGATGCTCCGCCATATCGAATGGCATCAAGAGCTTTGCGCTACGCTGCGTCCGGGCAAGGGAATCGTGGAGGGATGCGACGCCCGGTGTGTGAGGCACGACGGAGTCTTCCGTCAAGGTGAGTCCCTCGATTTTATCCATGCGATAGGTGCGCTGCTCATCGATCGCGATGTCCCAGGCAATCAGGTATGTTTGGTCGCCGTTTGCCGTAATGCGCAAGGGGTCGACCAGACGCTCGCGTGGCCGCGCATCGTCCATCGAGCGATACGAGATGCGGCAACGAACACCGTCCTGAATGGCGCAGCTCAGCTGCTGCCAGTGCGACCCGTGGTTGACGGTGTCAAAGACGCGCTGGTTATAGCCGAGCTCTTCGGGCAGAAGGGCATGTCGAATCCGAGCTGCCGTCTGCGGCTCGATCCCCAACGATTCAAGTTCATGGTTGAGCACGGCGCCCTCGGCGGCACTCAGGCGCAACGGTAGCACGCGCCCGGCGTCACCAGTGAGGGCCACGCGCTCGCCGCGGCATTCGCAGATGATGCGCGCGCCCGATTCTCGGTCCGCGAGCGTCGAGACGATCTCGAGAATCTCGTCGAGCGACGCCCCCGTGATGTCAAAGCGGCTGCAAATCTCGGTTCGTGTCATGCCGCCATCGCCGGCGGCGTAGAGGGCCTCCATGATGTCGATGGCGCGCGAGAGTCTCTGCTCGCTGGTGAGTTTACGCACGGGCATGCTCGTGCACCGTCCTTTCTATGAGGTGGTTCCACGCCTGCTTGAGCGATTTGGGGGCCATGGGCCTCATGCCGTCCATGGCGTGGGCCATGCAAAATGAGGCGGCGGCTTCAAGGTCACGCACGTCAACGGTCCAGGTCCATCCCGCATCGGTGTGTGCGAGCTCACCTCGCCCGCGCGTGAGGCCGTTGATCATATCGATCTGCGTCTGAGGACCGAACGAGAACGTGGCTGCAACGGGCGGTCGGTCGGCGAAATCGAATTCAAAGAACAGATAGTCGTTGAGATTGAAGTCCGCAGGGATGGCGTAGGCCTTCGAAGGACGCCATGCGCGAACGATACGGTCGCAGCGGAATGTCCTGATGTCGTCGGTGACATTGTCGAGGCCGCAGAAGTACGCCACGCCCTCGCGTTCGAACATGCCGTAGACACAGACGGTACGTTCTTTCTGCTCGCCGCGTCCGTTCTGATATAAAAATCGCAGCGCGCATCGCTCGGCAAAGGCGCTCCATACCGCATCGACGGTGGGAGAGCGGCGGATTGGTGCTTCGTCCACCGTCGTCCTACCGGTGAGATAGGCAATCTTGGAGCGAATATCGGCAAGCGGTGCGGCAAAAGTGGATGAGCCGGCCGCTAGTGTCTGGTCGATGGCGTTGAGCAGGATATCGGCGTCGTCTGCGGTAATGAGGCCGCCTGCCGCAAACGTGTGCTCGCGGTCGATTGTCCACGAGCTTTCCTCGGTCTCCTGCGCGCCGGTGGGGCGAACCTCCTTGATTAAGATGCCGCGTTCGAGCAGCTTGTCACGATCGCGTCGAAACTTGCGCTTATCCGAGTCGATGTTGCCCGAGCCATATCCCAGGTCAGAATCCAAGACGATCTGCTCGGTCGTCAGCGGTTCGGGGGAGCTGTTGAGCACAAAGAAAAGATTGAGGATGCGCTGAGCCGTTTTATCGAAACCGGGCTCCGAACTTCCCTTTTTAATTGTCGCGGTCGCGTCGCTTGCCGTCATAGAGTCCTCGCATGAGAAGGTGGTTTGCTGCCATGATTTTAGTCCGATATGGAGATTAGGCTATATCCTTGTCCGCTCGGGGCGTTAAGATGGCCCGAATTCGGTCGTTTGCGCTCGCTCGGGGTATACTTTCGACTATATACGGTTCTAATGTGCATGCATTGGGCCTATTTGTCGGATTATGGATGTGGAGCGCACATGGCGAACACCCAGAACTATATTAACCACCTGCTGCAGAACACCGGCATTACGCCGGCATGCAGCGAAGAAGAGCGCTTGGCTGCCGAGGATATCGCTCAGATCTTCCGCAACCACGGCTTTGATCCCGAGGTTCAGGAGTTCAATGCCCCGGCGCCCGGTAGGTTGGCATTTGCCGTTACCGGTATTCTTGCGTTTGCCGGCGCCCTGCTGATGGGCATCGGCGGCGGTATCGGCTTGGTCGGCACCTTGCTGGCCGTTGTCGGCGCCGTTCTTTACGTGCTCGAGCGCACGGGCCACCCCGTGGTTTCGCGCCTGGGCAAGACGGGCGTGAGCCAAAATGTCATCGCCTACCACAAGGCCTCGGGCCCGCTCGCGTCTCCGCGCAACCGCCCGGTGGTCGTTGTCGCACACTACGACTCTCCCCGTGCTGAGCTGCTCGCCCGCGAGCCCTATGCTTCGTATCGTGCGCTCATCGCCAAGCTGTTGCCCGTTGCCACGGTTGCCCCCGCTGCCGTTGCCATCCTGCGTATCCTGCCGCTCCCCGGCGCGCTCAAGGTTCTGCTGTGGATTGTCGCGATCCTCGCTTCCCTCGTTGCACTTGCCAACGCGGCAAACATCATCTCTAACCGCCATATTCTTCCCTATACGTCCGGCGCGGTGTGCAACAAGTCCTCTGTCGCCGCTATGCTCGGCGTTATGGACAACGTTGCTCCCTTCCAGGGCGAAAACGAGTTTCCCGACGATGTTCCGTTCGATACCTATTTCGGGGAGCAGAAGCGTCGTGCCGAGGAAATGGCGCGCGCAGCGGCGGAGTATGCCGCGGCCCAGCAGCAAAACGACTACGGCAACACCATCGAGTATGAAGAGCCTACCTACGCCGAGGACGAGTTCGGTCAGCCGATTGCTCCCGACGCTCAGGCCGAGCCCGAACAGGATGAGGCTTTCGACGAGCAGCTCGAGGGCTTTGAGGGTGCGTCTGCCGACGAGACGCTGATTGGCGCCATCGTGCCCGAGGATCAGAATCAGGCTGTCCAGGCCGAAGAGTTCAATGACGAGGTTCCCGCTGCTGAGCCGGCGGAGGAGCCTGCCGCGGCTGAGCCCGAGCCCAAGCTCTATCGCAATGCCGCCGGCAACATCCGCTTTGGTTCGGATGCCATCCGTGCGCTCGGAATGCTTCCCGAGTCCTGCACGCTCGATTACGAGGAGGGCGAGGAGCCGACGTTTGAGCCCGAGCCTGCCCCCGTCGTGGCTGCGCCTGCGCCCGTTGTCGCTGCGGATGATGAGTCTGCCGCGGTTACCTCTGCCGTTGCCGAGCCCGAGGCGGTGTCCGCGTTCGATCCCGCGGCAGGACTGGACATTTTGGCTCCCGCCGCGCCGGCGCAAGACGTTGCGGACGAGTCTGACGACGATTACGTTGAACAGCCGAGGCGCGTGTCTTACGAGAGCGATACTGATTTCTCGGCCGAGATTCCCGCGGCAACGCCGCATGCCGACATTGCATCCGCGTTCTCGTCGATTGGCGCCAGCGCTTCCAACTTCTTTAAGGGTGCGTTTGCAAAGGGCAAGAAATTTGTCGACGATTTCGAGGAGAAGCGCGCTGCCGCACGCGAGGCTGCCGAGCAGGAGGCTATCGCTCAGCAGCAGGCAGCCGAGGCGGCACGTGAGCTCGCGGCGCAAGAGTTCGAGCAGAACGAGGCTATGCAGTCCGCGCCCGTCGAAGCCGCCGAAGCTACAACGTCCTTTGAGTCCCAGCAACCGGCGTCCGCGGATGTTGTTGAAGCGACGACGTCTTTCGAGGCTCAGCAGCACGTCGATAGCACCATGTCGTTTGATGCCGCGCAGTTCGATTCCACGATAACGTTTGAAAAACAGGGCACCGCGATTGCCGAGCCCCTTCCTGTTTCCGATGAGCAGGGCGACGCGGCAGACGATGACGAGCCTGTTGATGCTGCCGAAATCCAAGATGCCGCCGAGGACGAGCCCGTCGAGGCCAACTCTGACGAAGAGCAATACGCGGCAGCCGAGCAAGATGATTCGACCGAGGTCGAGCAGGAGGAAGTGCCTGCGGTTTCCGAGACTCCCGAGACGGATGAGTCGAGGCCTTATTCCACGCAGATTTTCACCATGCCGACCCCGAGTGGTTCCGGTGCCACGGTTGCCAATGTCGCTCCCACCCAGGACGAAACGGTCGATTCCCTTATGGCCCAGATTTCCTCCCAGGCATCGCCGCGCCCGCAGATGAATGTTCCCGATCCGGCGTCGGCACCGTCGCCTGCACCTTCCTCGTCTCCGCTGGCTTCGGTCCCCGATCCGTCGCTGCCGTCTATGAAGCAGGCAAACGTTGCGTCTCGCACGTCGCTGTTCGACCTTCCCGACCCCTCCGCACAGGTCAACGATCCCTTTGCTACTGCCCAGGGCCCCGAACCCACATCGGCACCCGTTGCGCCTCCTATGCCCGTTGCGTCGGGCGCACAGCCGATCGAGACCATTTCGGCTCCCGCCCCGGCGGCACCCAAGTCTCGTAAGCGCGGCCTGGGTGGTCTGTTCGGCCGTAAAAAGAAAAACGAGCAGGACAGCATGAGTGACTGGCTGGGCGTCGAAGACGATTACGATGCCAAGAAGTCCGGTCGCGGTATCGGTTCGTGGGATAACTTCGAGGACGATAACGATGGCTGGAAGGGTGGCGCTACGTCTTCCGATGGCGCTTCTTCCGAAGATATGCTCTCGGCTGTCGCCTCTATGGGCGATGATGAGCTGCTCGGTCACGATATCTGGTTTGTGGCAACGGGCGCCTCGGATTGTGATGGCGCTGGCATGAAGGCCTTCTTGGCTTCGCATCGCGATAAGCTCCGCGGCGTATTCTTTATCAATCTTGAATCCGTCGGCGCCGGTAGGCTTTCGGTGGTGACGGTCGAGGGCGAACAACAACTGCTCAAGGGCGATCGCCGCATCATGAACCTGGTCAGCAAGGTCTGCAAGTCGTTCCATGTCGATTGTGGCGCGCTCGAGATGCCCTATGCCAAGACCGATGCCTATGCTGCGCTCGAGGCGAGCCGCCGAGCCCTTACCATCGCCGGCGTGGACGGCACGCGTCTGGCTTGCGCTCGTACCGAGGACGACCTGCCCCACAATGTCAACCCGACGAACATTGCTACGGTATCCGAGGTCGTGACCGAGGTTATCCGCCGTTCGTAGACGGAGCTCTAAGGAGTCAACGTGTTTTCGTATATTAAGCGCCATTGGCCTGCCTACGTGATTTTGACCTTGATTGCCATTGCGTTAGGATTTGGGGCTGCCTACATCGTGGGTGCAAAGGGCTCGACCCCCGCCTCCGCAATCAGCGAAGAGGTGGAGCAAGAACAGAGTACGGGTGCCGATGGGATTCCTGAGTCCGAGCAGGCAATCGTTGATGGTGGATCTTCGTCTGCAGAGTAGATGCGGCGATTTAAATGATTGAAAGCGGGCGAGCCGGGGGACTGGCTCGCCCGCTTTTTCATCGCGCTAGCGCTTCTTTGGGATCGACCTAAGGCGAGCGAACCATAGGGCTGCGGCACCCGAGGTCAGGAGCGCGGTGATGCAAGCGGCGATGGGAACTGATCCTGTTGCCGGTAGGTCCTGCGGTAGGGTACAGCGTTGAATGACGCTGTCCTCGTCATGTGACTCAAGTTTATCGCCGCCACCGTTGCGGCAAAGATCGACGCGCGCGCTGTTGGTGAGTGCGGTTTGGGGCGTATAAGCCGACGTTGCCTGCATGTGTACGACTGCGCCCCGAGCGTCTGTGCCAAGGATTGCTTTGGCATCGTCAAGGTCGTCGTGCTCATCTTTGAGATCATCGCGGGTCCAAGAATCCGCATCGCTTCGAGTCGTAAAGTCGGCGGCTACCGCACCGTATTCAATTCGAATGCCTGTTACGACGGTATTGGATGCAAGGTCGAGCTCTTCCGCCTCGAGTGTGGTGGATTCCGTGGTCGAGACATCCGCCTTCCAGAGGCGCCAGCCGTCGTAATCGACGAGGCGGCAGTCCTCACCAAGGCTCTCTTTTACTTCGTCGGACTCAAGCCAAGGATTTTCGTGTCCATCGTCAAGTGTCGCGTTCGCCGGCTCATCGACGTCTGTCGAGTCCAACGGCGTCGTGCGATACCACACGTTGCACAGACCGTTGAGGTCGCCGATGGCGACGGGGGTTTCGATTGAGATGAATCTCGCCGTGCCGTCTTTGGCGCACTCAAGATCATCGGTAATCGTAAACTCATCAACCCAAGTAGCGGAATCGTTTCGAGCGTCGATGGTATAGGAGAAAAGTCCATCCGTATTAGTTTGCGTCGCGGCGCGATTTTTACCATCGCCGTTAGCCAACAGGCCCTTTTCGATAGGTTGGACAAGTTCCTGACGCTTGTCGACCTGTCCCTTGATCTCGATGGGCGCATCCTTCATCGCGACGGATTGGACTTCTCCCGTATCCTTTATTTCAAACGTTATTTCCTCGGCAAGGTCATAGGTCCGCGGAGACATCATTTCGCGCAACGAGTAGGTGCCGGGTGCAAGATGTTCGACGCGGTGTGGCTTGTCGGATGAGGTCCAGGAGTCTATTTCGGTTTTATCGGGACCATATAAGGTGAGTTGTGCGCCTTCCACTTCCTGCTCACCGCTTGCATCGACCTTGGAGATATCAACCTTGGTGTAATCGTCGGATACGTTAAGCCGTGCTTCTACAACGGGTGTTTTCTGGTCGGCATAAGTAAGGTCGACAATATGGGTTGTCCGATCGAGCAAGAAGCCTGCCGGCGCTTGAGTCTCGACAACCTCGTAGCGTGCGGTGCCAAGTCCCAGCGGGAGGTTGTCCGCGCGTGCTTCTCCAGTTTCATCCGTCGTGATGGTAGCGACAGTCTCACCGTCGAGCGCGGCAATGCTACCGTCGGGGCGCACGATATCACTCGAGGCACGGATCTCAAAGACGGCGCCCGCGAGGCTGCTGCCGTCTATGGCATCGGTTTTAACGATCCTGATGTTTCCGGTCGCGGCGTGGTCATAATACGAGGCGATTGCAACGGGCGTTAGGTTCATGTCGGCGGGTATGTTTACCTCGATCTCCTCGCCGACAAGATAGGGCTCTTTGGCCGAGGTTTCGCGTACATAATAGGTGCCCGGCACGAGCGATTCGGGCAGTGTGACGGTCCCGGTCGCGTCAGTCGTAAAGGTGTCCATTACGTTATGTGTTGGATACCAGCAAGTTTGTGAGACAGATTCGTGATTGCTGTCGAGTAGTTGGAAGGTGAATCCGGCTAGTGGAACAGAAGCGCCTGTTTGGGCATCGCGTTTTACAATCTGGAGATGCGTCGACAGAGCGTGGTTGTCCACGATATATTGAAGCTCGGCGCCGTTGGAAATCTGATTGGCCCCGACGGTCCATTCCCCTGCACGTTTAAAACCCTCGGGGACGGTTTCCGGAACCTCGCGAACCGTGTAGCCGGCACGGTCGTATGGGACGGCTCCGTGGACACCGGCGGGTCGCTTGCCTGCGCCGAACCATGCTTCGGGCTGATCTTTGGTGGAGGCAAAGCCATAGATGTTTGTGGTCAGTGTGCCAACAACCTGCTGAGAGCTGTTGCTGACAACCTCAAAGACAACACCACCCGCCGGCTGCTCCAGGCCGGATTGGTCGCTATTGCCGTAATCCTTGAATTTGGAAATCTCAAGGTTAAACGCAATGGGGATATCGGAAACGCGAGATTCGATCTCGATCACGCCTGAATCGCCGAGCTGGTCGGCTCCAACGGTATAGGTCCAGCTGTCGTTGGATGGCAGGTAGCCCTCGGGGGCTTTTGATTCGTAGATGGTAAAGGTTCCTAAGGGGACATCGGCGAGGGTGGCCCGACCGCTTTCGTCGGTCGTGAGGATTTGTGCCCATCCAGGGGTTGATTGCGACACACACGTGAACTCTGCTCCTGCGAGTGAAGATCCCACCTGGGGGCCGGCATTCGTCGCGGCATCGAGTTTTACGATACGCAGGTTGATGGTGCCGGGCTGTTCATCAATGGCGACCCGCCCGCCGTCATTCTCCGTGGTAAAGACAATACGATCGTGGCGGGGGACATAGCCGGCCGGCGCCTTCGTTTCAACTAGGTAGTATGCCGTGTTGGGCAGAAGTGTTGCTTGCGCTCGACCGTTGCTGTCCATCTTGATGGTGCCGACACGCGCGTCGCTGGCGCTCTCAAAAATATCGAATGTTGCCCCATCAAACTGATAAGTATTGTTTCCACTGGTAATGGCGGCGTTTGCAGACTGCTTTTGGAAGGAAACAGAGACCGCCGGCAGTACATAGAGCATGTCTTGACGTCTGCTGCCGCCCGATACGGCTCCTAGATAGCGCCGCGCGCGGTGCGGGGCGGCTTTGATGCTTCCTGATTTTGCGCTGTCGTGGAGCCACCGCGCAGCCGCCACGACTTCATTGTCGGCGGTAAAGTGCCCACTCTTGGTTTTGCCCTGAGCGGTCGTGTAGGAGTAGGTGCCGTCGACATGGGTAGTGCCGTTGAGCATCCATACGGCAAGCTGGGTTGCGGCGCGGGCGCGATCGGGTGAAAGATGGTAGCCGCCAAACGACGTGGCGGTAGGATATCCGTGACAAACGATTGCCGCGAACTCGTCGTCGAGCCACACCCAGCCTTGATCAAAGTTGAGCCATGGGCCGCCCGGTTTGGTGGGACCGGGGCGCTCCTGGTTCATGCAGTAGGCAATCGAGGTGTCTTGAGCTTCATACTTGCCGATGAAGAAGGGCCCACAATCATCGCTAATAGTGCGGAAGCCGAGCTGGTCGTAGCCATCGACGGCAAATGCGGCTCCCGGTGCCAGGCAGCCGAAAAGCATGAAGAGGAGCAGGAGCAGCGGACCTGTTGCGATTGCGCTGTGGACAGAGTGCGTGGGTGCGTTGGACATGGCTGCTCCTTATCCCTCGTGCGTCGCACGGGGAGGCTGCGACGCGTAGGATGAGGCTACCCCCGAGGTTCATGCGGGTAAGTACCGGAGCCTGACCAAAAGCTTGCCCAATTCCTGACAAATTGAGCTCAAATACAACAATCAAGCAAAAGTGCAGGTAGAAGATAGGGAGAACAGGAGGCCAAAGGTCCTCATCTCCACAATTGACGCGATTTTCAAACGAATCTCCACAGCTAAAACAAGCATCGCCACCCTTGTATCGAACAAGACAACCGCGTTATACTAGCCAACACACAAGCGGGCATCGCCAAGCGGTAAGGCATCAGCTTCCCAAGCTGACACTCGCGGGTTCGAGTCCCGTTGCCCGCTCCATTCGAATTTCAGGCACGGTAACGTTTCATTACCGTGCCTTTTTCAATAAAGTGCCGGGACTCGAACCCGACAGGGTGCGAGCGTAAAGCAAACGCGAAGCGTTTGTAGCGAGCAGGCGAAGGCGCCGACAGGCGCCTGAAGCCGGTGCGGATTTGCGAAGCAAATACGCGGATGTCCCGTTGCCCGCTCCATCGAGTGCGGGAGACATGGGGACGGCCAATTCAACAAAGTCTTCCCCCGCGGCTTCGTGAGGCTGAGGGGCTCGCCTGAAGCCGGCGCGGATTTGCGAAGCAAATGCGCAGACGTCCCGTTGCTCGCTCCAATTCCAAAATGTTAGGTTAATGCCTGCTGCCCATACTTGCACCTGCGCACGGTACAATGGATGGGTTACGACCAACGTGCCAATAACCAAAAGGGAGCCGCTATGATCGATCGCTATACCCGCCCGGAGATGGGACACATTTTCTCCCTCGAGAACAAGTACGCCATTTGGCAGGAGATCGAGGTCTTGGCCTGCGAGGCCCAGGCGGAGCTCGGCAAGATCGGTATTTCCAAAGACGAGGCCCAGTGGATCCGCGACCATGCCAACTTTGAGAAGGCGAAGGTCGATGAGATCGAGGAAGTCACGCGCCACGACGTCATTGCCTTCCTGACCAACATGAAGGAGTACATCGATGCCGATGTTCCCGAGGGCGACCCCAAGCCCAGCCGCTGGGTTCACTATGGCATGACCAGCTCCGATCTGGGCGACACGGCCCTGTGCTACCAGCTCACCCAGGCCTGCGACCTGATCATCGAGGACGTCAAAAAACTCGGCGAGATCTGCAAGCGTCGCGCCTTTGAGGAGCGCAACACGCCCTGCGCCGGCCGTACTCATGGCATCCATGCCGAGCCGATGACCTTCGGCATGAAGTTTGGCTCTTGGGCCTGGGAGCTCAAGCGCGATCTGGATCGTCTTGAGGACGCCCGCAAGAATGTTGCCTTCGGTGCTATCTCGGGCGCTGTCGGCACGTACAGCTCCATCGAGCCGTTCGTCGAGGAGTACGTCTGCGAGCACCTGGGCCTGGTCCACGATCCCCTGTCCACGCAGGTCATCAGCCGCGATCACCACGCCTACCTTGCCGGCGTGCTTGCCACTACAGCGGCCACCTGTGAGCGCATCGCTACCGAGGTTCGCAATCTACAGAAGACCGATACGCTCGAGGCCGAGGAGCCGTTCCGTAAGGGCCAAAAGGGCAGCTCAGCCATGCCGCACAAGCGCAACCCCATCACCATGGAGAAAGTCTGCGGTCTGTCGCGCGTCGTGAAGTCCAACGCCCAGGTTGCCTTCGATAACGTCGCCCTGTGGCACGAGCGTGACATTTCGCACTCCTCTGCCGAGCGCGTCGCCCAGGCCGATAGCTTCATCGCCCTCGACCACATGTTCCAGTGCCTCATCCGCGTTATCGACGGCCTGCAGCTGTATCCCGCTCGCATGATGGCCAACCTCAACAAGACACGCGGCCTCATCTTCTCCTCCAAGGTCCTGCTCGCCCTCGTCGACACGGGCATCACCCGCGAGGACGCGTACGCCATTGTGCAGGAGAACGCCATGGCAACCTGGCACGAGGTACAGGATTGTGTCTCCGGCCCTACCTTTAAGGAGCGTCTCGAGGCCGATCCGCGCTGCACCGTCAGCCAGGAGAAACTCGACGAGATCTTTGATCCGTGGGACTTCCTCACCCGTATCGACACGGTCTTCGATCGCCTGGAGCAGCTGAGCTTCGAGTAGGTTCGGGCATAACGTTAGCTTTTTAGGGCGCTTTGCTGGTAATGTGTGTTGCCGGCAAAGCGCCTCGTTGCATTTAGGGAAAGACGGGGATAATAGTCGTCTCGAATAACATTCTGAGAGGGGATCGCATGATTTCGTTTGATTACAAGCCTCAGGGCGTGTGTGCTCGCAATATTCACCTTGACCTTTCCGATGACGGCAACAAGGTGATGGGCGTTGAGTTTACCGGCGGCTGCGACGGCAATCTCAAGGCTATCTCCAAGCTGGTCGAGGGCGCTCCTGCCGATCGCGTAATCGAGGTTCTCGCCGGTAATACCTGCGGTATGAAAAAGACCTCCTGCGCCGACCAGCTTACACGCGCTATCGAGGCCGCTCGCGCCGAGATCGCCTAATGGGTATCGCCGATCACATCAAGAACGGAATATCGCGTCGCGGCTTTGTGCTTGGTGGGGTTGCTGCGGGCGCTGCCACGGTGCTTGCCGGATGCTCGAAAAAAACGGGTACCAGCGATGATGCCGCCGGCGAGCCGCAGGTTATCAAGGATGATTCCAAAATCATCTCGATTACGGATGAGTACGAGGCAGTCGACATCGATCTTGAGCCGGCGGCGTCGTGGACGCTGCCTCTGGGTACGCTGCTGTACTACTGCGACGGCGATTACGCCGCGGCAATGATGGCGCCCGCATCGGCACTGCACGCCAACACACTCGGTGTGCTCAACCTGGGCGATGGCTCGCTTACCACATTAATCGAGGATCCTATCGAGGGCACGGGATATGCATTCTACGATGTCCGTGCCGGCGACGGCGTATTCGCGTGGGTTGAGATGAACTTTGCCAATTCATCGTGGAAGCTCTACGCTCAAAATCTGTCGGGCGCTTCGCTCTCTGGCGACGTGGTTGAGCTCGATCGAGGTGGCAAGGACTACGATCCGCCGCTGTTTACGGCGTTCGGGTCATCAGTCATCTGGTATAAAATGCCCTCGGCAGGTGGCAATAAAACGAGTAGCGATTCGTTTTGCTATCGTCGCTCGCTTGATGAATCCAAGGCCGAGATAATTTGGAAATCGACGGGTCGCTTTGCATCGGCCCCGCGCGCGAGCGACGGCATTTTGACTATCTCGCCGCGTGTCCGCAACGACGAGGGCGTCTACTACGGCATAACGGCAATCGATTTGACCGACGGCAACAACACCAAACGTGCCCAGCTAGTCCTTCCCTCGTCAGTCTCGCCTTTCGAGGCCGTATATATGGGCGATACCTTCGTGTTTTCTATCGAGGCGGCCTATAGTGGCGTGGGCAGCCTGGGCAACATGGGCACGTATATCGGTAATGAGGGAGGGCCGTATCTCTTCCTGTCCCGTGAGCCGCTCGCATGTGCGGCTGGCAAGAAGAATAAATACCTTGTTAAGGTACAGGCGTCGCATTTCCTGATCGACACCTCTGCCAAGACCTATGGCTCGCTGCTGTCGCCCGACCGCGCTTTGGAGTATGGCGATTATCCAGCTACGGCGGGAAAATCGGACTCATTCCTTACGTACGCCACGGTGCGCAACAGCCAGGGTATACCAGAGACGGTCACTGCACGCCTATTTTCTCTTTAAGCTTAGAGGGGTTAAAAAGGCGCCAACAGGGGAATAAACGCGTTGTAATTGTGAGTACCGCCCGCCGAGCTGCCGCGTCATAGCGGCATCTGGCGGGCTCAGGTGCGTTAAAATGGGCTTGTTCTTAGCTAATTGAGACAGGGGGGCCGTGTTATGGCTTCAGATGCAAAAAAGATTCTGCTGGTCGAGGATGAGAAGGCAATCCGTGACGCCGTCGCTGCCTATCTCGAGCACGAAGGCTACTGGGTTGTGGGCGTCGGCGACGGCCAGTCCGCGATCGAGGAGTTCGAGAAGCATCAGTTCGACCTGGTTGTACTCGATCTTATGCTCCCCAAGATTCCCGGCGAGCGCGTTTGCCGCACCATTCGCGATACCTCGGATGTCCCCATCATCATGCTGACGGCTAAGGGCGAGATCGAGGACCGTATTATCGGTCTTGAGCTCGGCGCCGATGACTATCTGATTAAGCCGTTCTCGCCGCGCGAGCTCGTCGCCCGCGTTCGTGCTCTGTTCCGCCGTGCCCATCAGGCCGACGAGCCCGCCGTCGAGGTGCTCGACTTCGGCGATCTGGTCATCGATATCTCGGGCCACAAGATCTTGGTCGAGGGCAAGGAAGTCGATCTGACGGCTTCCGAGTTCAAGCTGCTCACCACGCTTGCCCGCCATCCCGGCCGTGTGTATAACCGCATGGAGCTGGTCGAGAAAGTGCTCGGGTATGACTTTGAGGGCTATGAGCGCACCATCGATAGCCACGTGAAGAATCTTCGCGCCAAGCTGGGCGATGATCCCAAGAAGCCCAAGTGGCTCTACACCGTTCACGGCGTCGGCTATCGCTTTGAGGCCCCGGCCAAGACCGATAAGTCGGACGAGAAATAGGGAAATCACATATGACACCTGCGCGCTTTGAAATCGGACAAAAGCACAAGCAGGAGAGCGAGGCGGGTTCCAAGGCTAGTTGGAACACGCCTCGTTCCGATTCACGGCCAACGATGAGCTATCCCTCGCGCATGGCACTTGCTTTTGCTCTGACATCGCTCATGACGGTATTGGTGCTGGTGGGCGTTGTCTCTGTTGTGTGGGGCACGGTCTTTTCGGATTACACACGCTCCAATATCGTCGAAATCGCAAATTCCGCTGCCGAGAAGTTGGCAACCTCATATGAGGAAAACGGCTCCTGGACCGCGGGAGAACTGCGCACGGTCGCAACGTCGAGTTTGGTTTCCGACGATCTGGGTATGCAGGTCGTCAATAAAAAGGGCGTGATCGTTTATGACGATTCCTGGCCCTCGGCAAGCGCCACCGCCGATGTACGCGAAAACCAGGCTACGACCGACGACACGAGCGGCAAGAGGGCATCGCATAGCCCGGTCTCGTCTGCTCCAACCGACTCCGATAGCGTTGCTAACGTCGAGATTGTAACGTCTTCCGGCGAGCATGTCGGACAGGTAAAGCTGTGGGCCATCGGCTCCGACGCTCTGCTCACCAAGGCGGACTCTGCGTTTAGGGAGAAGACCTTTAACGCCATGGCCCTCGCCGCGGTTGTTGCAATCTGCATTTCGGTCGTTATCGGATCGCTCGTGTCGCGCATGCTCACCAAGCCGATTCATCGCATCACCAGTACCGCAAAGCAAATCCGTGACGGCGACCTGTCGGCTCGCACGGGACTGCGCGGTGATGACGAGATCGATCAGCTGGGTGAGACCTTCGATGAGATGGCCACTTCGCTCGAGAAGGATATGAAACACGAGAAGCGCCTGACCTCAGACGTTGCACACGAGCTTCGCACGCCGCTTATGGCCATGCTCGCAACGGTCGAGGCCATGCAGGATGGCGTGTATCCCACCGACGATGAGCATTTGGAGACCGTTGCTTCCGAGACGCGTCGCCTGGCTCGTCTGGTGCAGCAGATGCTCGACCTGTCGCGCATGGAAAACAGCACGGCTCCGCTCAACCTTGAGCCGGTGGACATGGTTCCTTTCGTGCGTTCCATCGTTAATGCCCAGGAGCGCCTGTTTGTCGACCGCGATCTGCGCCTGCGTTTTGCGGACGAGACCCAGGGTCACGACGATGTCGTCGAGGCCGATCCCGACATGATCACGCAATGTGTTATCAACCTCATGAGCAACGCCATGCGCTACACCCCCGAGGGCGGTTGGGTCGTGGTGTCGGTGCTCAGTGACCGCAAGCACGTCAGCATTGCCGTTTCTGATACCGGCATCGGTATTGCCAAGGACGATTTGTCGCGCATCTTCGGGCGGTTTTGGCGCGCCGATGCCAGCCGCGCCCGCGAAGCTGGCGGCCTGGGCGTTGGCCTCGCCGTGACCAAGCAGATCGTCGAGCGTCACCATGGCTACATATCCGTGGAGTCGGAGCTTGGAAAGGGTACGACTTTTACAATTCATCTGCCCCGCGAGCACACGGCAGACGCGGCATCTACTACAATGGAGCACTAGCTTTTCGCTATTCGGTGAAGGAGGGGCCGCGTCCCTGCCGCTCCGAGTTTGCGAAAACATGCGGGAAAGAACCCGCATTTCTGTCGTATTTAGGTAAGGAGTGACTCACGTGACAACGATGGAGCGTCGTCCGGATTCCCGTGGCAAGGTTCGTGATATTTACGATGCCGGTGAAAACCTGCTGATGGTCGCCACCGACCGCATTTCTGCGTTCGACTTCATTCTTCCCGACGAGATTCCGTTTAAGGGAGAGGTACTCAATCGCATCTCGGCATTCTGGTTCGATAAGTTTGCCGACATCGTCCCCAACCATCTCGTTTCCATCGACCCGGCGGATTTCCCCGAGGAGTTTGCTGAGTATCGTGACTACCTCGCTGGCCGCGCCATGCTGGTTAAGAAGGCCCAGACGATTCCTATCGAGTGCATCGTCCGCGGCTATCTGACCGGTTCGGGCAAGAAGACCTACGACGAGAACGGCACCGTCTGCGGCATCCAGCTGCCTGAGGGCCTGACCGAGGCTTCCAAGCTTCCTGAGCCGCTGTTCACGCCGTCCACGAAGGCCGAGATCGGTGACCACGACGAGAACATCTCGTTCGAGCGTTGCTGCGAGATCGTGGGCGAGGACATCGCCACGCAGATTCGTGACCTTTCCCTCAAGATCTACAAGGCTGCCGCCGAGTACGCCGCGACCCGTGGCATCATCATTGCCGACACCAAGTTCGAGTTTGGTGTCATCGATGGCAAGGTCACGCTGATCGACGAGTGTCTCACGCCCGACTCCAGCCGTTTCTGGCCTGCTGCCAGCTACGAGGAGGGCAAGATCCAGCCTAGCTACGACAAGCAATTCGTCCGCAATTGGCTCAAGGCCAACTGGGATATGACGGGGGAGACCCCGCACCTGCCCGCCGAGGTCATCGATGGCACGTCCGAGCGCTATCGCGAGGCCTTCCAGATCATCACGGGCTCCCAGTTCACAAGCATGAAGGAGAACGCATAAGTGAGTACCCGTAGCGCCACGAACAAGCGCACGCAATCCCACGAAGTTACCGGGGTTGCGCGCAAGTCTGCCGCATCTGCTAAGCCCGCCCGCCAAGCAGCGAGCTCCGTTCGCGTCGTGCCGGCTTCGTCTAAGGCACGCCGCAAAGAGCTCGAGAAGGGCGAGAACCTCGAGGGCCTCTCTAAAGAGGAGAAGCGCGCCCGCAAGGCTAAGCAGCGCGCCAAGGAGGACCGCATCTATACGGTGTCGAATATCCTCCTCAAGCAGGACGAGGACTACACCAAGCGCCGTCGCATCTGGTGGATTGTGCTCGCCATTGGCATGGTGCTCGTCGTGGCAATTTGGGCCTCGCTGTACTTCGCTCCCGCTGGCATGGTGTCCAGCCCTGTCCAGATGGTCGGCATTGTTTTGTCCTACGTCATCATTTTGGGCGACTTTATCTATGACTTCGCTCGTATTCGTCCCTTGCGCAACATGTACCGCGCGCAGGCCGAGGGCATGTCCGAGAACAAGCTCAACGCTCTTATTGAGCGCGCGGCTGCCGAGGAGGACAAGAAGGACTCCAAGAAGAAGTAGCGTTTGCATACATACTTATCGCTAAGATATAAGGCGCGTCGTTTTTGCGGCGCGCCTTTTTACTGTTCTATAGATAGATGGAGTGGCACATGATTCGAGCTGCCCTGACGGTCGAAGAGGCTCTGGAGGGCATGAAGGCCCTGGAGCCCAAGATTAAAAACTACGCGCGCCTGGTCGTCCGCAAGGGCGTAAACGTCAAGCCCGGCCAGGAGGTCGTCGTTCAGTCTCCGGTCGAGTGCGCGCCGTTTGCGCGCGTGGTGGTCGCGGAGGCCTATGCTGCCGCCGCCGGCCACGTGACGGTCATTTGGGCCGATGATGCCGTGACGAGGCTCACGTACGAGCATGTCGAGAAAAGCTATTTTGAGCAGACACCCGAGTGGAAGCGCATGCAGCTGGATTCCTTGGCCCAGGATGGTGCCTGCTTTGTCTTTATCGAAGGTGCGGATCCTGCGGCCCTCAAGGGCATCGATCCAGCCAAGCCGGCCGCGGCATCAAAGGCGAGGAATACGCAGTGCAAAGTTTTCCGCCGTGGACTGGATTACAACATCAATCCGTGGTGCATCGCCGGCGCTCCGGTCGTGGCTTGGGCGCACGAGGTGTTCCCAGGAGACGCCGATGAGGTTGCAATCTATAAACTGTGGAATGCGATTCTGCACACCGCGCGCGCCGATGGCCAGGACCCGGAGAGCGACTGGGAACTCCATGACGCCGCATTCGAAAAGAACCTGCGTTTCCTGAACGACAATCGTTTCGACTACTTGCATTACACCGCGGCAAATGGAACCGATCTGACGATTGGCATGACGAAGGGTCACGAGTGGGCCGGCGGCAAGGGCAAGACGCCCGATGGACACCCCTTCTTCCCCAACATTCCCACCGAGGAAGTCTTCACCTCGCCCGATCGCATGCGCGCCGACGGTATCGTGTACTCGGCCATGCCGCTCATCCACCACGGCAATAAAGTCGAAGATTTTTGGATTAAGTTCGAGGGCGGCCGCGTGGTGGACTACGACGCCCGCGTGGGCAAGGCAACGCTTGCGAGCATTATTGACACCGATGAAGGTGCCGCTCATCTGGGCGAGGTCGCGCTCATTTCCAAGAACACTCCGATCCGCGAAAGCGGCGTTCTGTTCTATGACACGCTCTATGACGAGAACGCTAGCTGCCATCTCGCGCTAGGTGTCGGTTTCCCCGAATGCATCGAGGGTGGGTATGACATGTCCAAGGAGGAGCTCCTGGAGCATGGCGTTAACGTCTCGAGCACGCACGTCGATTTTATGATCGGCACGGACGACATCGATATTACGGGCATTACGCCTGATGGACGTGAAGTTGTGATTTTCCAGAACGGCCAATGGAGTTGGGAATAGTCCCAGACCGTGGTACAATGCCACCCGCGGGCCGTTAGCTCAGCTGGCAGAGCAGGGGACTTTTAATCCCAAGGTCCAGGGTTCGAACCCCTGACGGCCCACCCAAAGATTGTTGAGACGGTCAACTTCGGTTGGCCGTCTTTTTTGTCGCCCTTTCATGGGTTCGAACCCGTCGGGGCGCGGAGCTGAGTAAACGCGTGAGCGTTTGCCAGCGCAGCGCGCAAGGCGCGAAAGCGCCGCAGCGGCCGCCTGCGAAGCAGGCTGAACCCCTGACGGCCCACCATAGAAAAGAAAGCGATCGACTCCGGTTGGTCGCTTTTTTGTTGCCGGTGCACGGGTTCGAACCCGTATCTATCTATATATAAGAACCCTTGGCGAACAAAACCCGCCTTTTACCGATGGGAAACAAATAACTGATGCCTTTGGAGTAAAGTAGCGCTCCAGAGATGACCGATGTCTCAATACACATAAAACAGCTGGTCATCGCCAATATCAGAAGCCAATGCTTCAGTTTTAACCTCAGTGATGCGACTGAGGGACCTATTCATTTGTGAACAAAATATGGAGTGCGCGATTCCCGCCCGCGGGGCCCCTCCGGTCTGGCAATATATCTCCTTGCCGCGCGGCCCGGTGGAACCGGATGAGCCGCAAAGCGTGCACCTTGAGAACCGGATACTGCGAGGATGGACACACCAGATGTGTCGCATCCGGGCAGACATCGAACCATTTGAAATGGTCTAACTTGGATTTGTTTTTCGCAAGGCCGCCGAGAGGCGGCCCCGAGAAATTCCTTTTCCTATACTAAAACCATATGAATCGAACGGAACCGATCAGCTAATAGTTGTGAGGACCGGACGGGCTCGAAGCCCATTTATTTTGGACGGAGAGTTCGATCCTGGCTCAGGATGAACGCTGGCGGCGCGCCTAACACATGCAAGTCGAACGGCACCTATCTTCGGATAGAAGCGAGTGGCGAACGGCTGAGTAACACGTGGAGAACCTGCCCCCTCCCCCGGGATAGCCGCCCGAAAGGACGGGTAATACCGGATACCCCCGGGCGCCGCATGGCGCCCGGGCTAAAGCCCCGACGGGAGGGGATGGCTCCGCGGCCCATCAGGTAGACGGCGGGGTGACGGCCCACCGTGCCGACAACGGGTAGCCGGGTTGAGAGACCGACCGGCCAGATTGGGACTGAGACACGGCCCAGACTCCTACGGGAGGCAGCAGTGGGGAATCTTGCGCAATGGGGGGAACCCTGACGCAGCGACGCCGCGTGCGGGACGGAGGCCTTCGGGTCGTAAACCGCTTTCAGCAGGGAAGAGTCAAGACTGTACCTGCAGAAGAAGCCCCGGCTAACTACGTGCCAGCAGCCGCGGTAATACGTAGGGGGCGAGCGTTATCCGGATTCATTGGGCGTAAAGCGCGCGTAGGCGGCCCGGCAGGCCGGGGGTCGAAGCGGGGGGCTCAACCCCCCGAAGCCCCCGGAACCTCCGCGGCTTGGGTCCGGTAGGGGAGGGTGGAACACCCGGTGTAGCGGTGGAATGCGCAGATATCGGGTGGAACACCGGTGGCGAAGGCGGCCCTCTGGGCCGAGACCGACGCTGAGGCGCGAAAGCTGGGGGAGCGAACAGGATTAGATACCCTGGTAGTCCCAGCCGTAAACGATGGACGCTAGGTGTGGGGGGACGATCCCCCCGTGCCGCAGCCAACGCATTAAGCGTCCCGCCTGGGGAGTACGGCCGCAAGGCTAAAACTCAAAGGAATTGACGGGGGCCCGCACAAGCAGCGGAGCATGTGGCTTAATTCGAAGCAACGCGAAGAACCTTACCAGGGCTTGACATATGGGTGAAGCGGGGGAGACCCCGTGGCCGAGAGGAGCCCATACAGGTGGTGCATGGCTGTCGTCAGCTCGTGTCGTGAGATGTTGGGTTAAGTCCCGCAACGAGCGCAACCC
>UQXB01000015.1:0-42475 GCA_900544935.1 uncultured Collinsella sp. | reverse complement strand
GCATAAACGCAAGCGTGCCAACGATGGTGATAACGCCGGTGAAAAGCTGGGTAAAGCCCTGCAGCAGACCGTCGCCCACCTGGTCGACGTCGTTGACCACGCGGCTCATAAGGTCGCCGTGGGCATGGCTGTCGATAAAGCTGAGCGGCATGCGGCTGAGCTTATCGCTCGCCTCAACGCGCATGTCGCGCACCGTCTCGTAGGACAGGCGGTTAACGCAGTAGCCTTGCAGCCACTGGAAGGCCGCGGCACCTACCACGACGAGCGCGAGTTTGGTAACGAGCGGCAGTAGCGCGTCGAAGTCCACCTGCACGGCAGCAACGATCAGGTCGATGCCCTCGCCGATGAGAATAGGTGTGTAGAGCTGCAGAATCACCGAGACGGCGGCACTCACAAACGACGCCGCAAACGAAATACGGTGCGGACGGACGTAGCCCATCAGGCGGCGGGTCACCGCGCCCACGGGATAGCGCTCAGGGTCGCCGGGCTGGCGCGGACCGTCGCCCAGTTCGTTGAGGTTATCGTTGCCGGACACGTTGGCCGTCATCGTGGCGACCGAACCGGAAGAAGTATACGGATTCATTTAGCAGCCCTCCTTTGCGCAGACGGATGCGGAGGCGGTTGGGGCGGACGCGGGCGCCGCACTCCCCTGCCGGCCCTCGAGCTCCTCGCGGCGCAACTGCGACTGGCAAATCTCGCGGTAGAGCTGGCAGCTTGCGTACAGCTCGTCATGCATGCCCAGGCCTGCGACCGAGCCGTGGTCGAGTACGCAGATCATGTCAGCGTCGCGCACGGTCGAGACGCGCTGGCTTACGATCACCGTCGTGAGCGGCAGCCCGCCCTCGGCGGCACCGCGCACGCTACGCTCGCGGATGGCATGGCGAAGCGCCGCGTCGGTCTTAAAGTCGAGCGCCGAGGCGGAGTCGTCCATGATCAATATCTGAGGCGAACCCACCAAGGCACGCGCGATAGTCAGGCGCTGGCGCTGGCCACCGCTGAAGTTCTTGCCGCCCGCCTCGACCGGGGCGTCGAGCCCCTGCGGCTTGTTGCGCACGAACTCGCTCGCCTGCGCCATATCGAGCGCCGCCCAAAGTTCCTCGTCGGTCGCCGACTCGTCACGCCAGGTCAGGTTGCTGCGGATGGTGCCGCTCACCAGCGACGCTCGCTGCGGAACGGTCGCGACCACGTGGCGCAGCTGGCCGAGCTGCCAGGCACGCACGTCGGAGCCCATCACGCTCACGCTGCCGGTGCTCGCATCGTACAGGCGCGGAATAAGCGAGACGAGTGTGGACTTGCCGCTGCCCGTGCCGCCGATAATGCCGAGCGTTTTGCCCAACGAAAGTTCCAGGGTCACATCGCTCACGGCATTGGCCGCGCCGGCGCCAAACGAGAAGCTCGCATGGTCAAAGCTCAGCGCGGGAGCCGGGGCGTCGACGTCCGTCGCGAGCGCCTGGGGCAGCGCGACCGGCTCGTTGCCCTCGTCAGCGATGCTCGGCACGCAATTGAGCACCTCGTTGATACGCGACGCGCTGGCGCTCGCCTTGGTAAAAACAACGACCAGGTTGGCCACGTAGACGATGGAGGTGAGGGTCTGCGTCATGTAGTTGACGAACGCCATGACCTGGCCCTGCGTGAGCTCGCCCACGTTGACCTGGATGCCGCCCACCCACAGGATGGCGCACACGCCCAGGTTCATCACCAAAAACGTGACGGGGTTGAGAATCGACGAGAGCTTGCCCACCGCGATGGCAGTATTGGCCTGATCATCGGCAGCTTGGGCAAAACGCTCGCGCTCGTGGTTCTCGCGCACGAAGGCGCGAACCACGCGAGCGCCCGAAAGGCCTTCGCGGCAGATTAGCGCGATGCGGTCGAGCTTTCCCTGCAGCTGCTTGTAGTACGGAATACAGCGCGCCATGACAAACCAAAACACCAGGCCGATGGCGGGCGTGCAAATCAAAAAGATAATGCCGAGCTTAAGGTCGATGGCAAGGGCCGCGACCATGGAGCCCACCGCTAGGAAGGGCCAGCGGATGAGCATGCGCACGCCCAGCGCCACAGCGAGCTGCACCTGGTTGACGTCGTTGGTGATACGCGTGATGAGCGACGGCGTGCCAAAACGGTCGAGTTCGGCATAGCTCAGCTTGTTGATATGCTGGTAGAGCGCGCCACGAATGTCGGTGCCCATGCCCTGCGAGGTGAGCGCCGCCATCTTTTGGCAGACGAGCGTAAACGAGATGCCGATCACAGCCATGGCGGCAAGCAGCATACCGTAGTGGATAACGGCGTTCACGTCGTGCGCCCCAATGCCCTTATCGATCATCTGGGCAATCACCAGCGGCGTCAGCAGGTCAAAGATCACTTCGATTAGCTTGCACGCAGGGCCGATCACCATATATCGGCGAAACTTACCACCAAAACGCCTGAGCAGCTCAATCATGTATAGGCGCTCCCTATCATCATCCACATTCAATTCGAACCATGATAGTACCGCCACCCCAAAAGAAGCGTAAACAACTCGTCATTTCTAACGGGATTCAGTTTTCAGGGGAGGGGTATACGCGCACACCCAGCCAGTGTCGGGTCAACTAGCATGGTATATTTACATTAGTGCTACCAAGTTAGTCGCCGACCCTTGAAATGAGGTGCCGAGATGAACGACATTCTCGCAAGAAGAGCAAGACGAGCAACTGCGGGCATCGCCCTTTCCGCGGCACTTGTCGCGGGAATCGCCCCCGTAACGGCGATCGCGGCAGAAACCAGCGCCCCCACCGGTGCAGTTGCCTTGCAGACAGAAGATGCGGCCGCCGCAAAAGAAAAAGCGTATGCAGCCATGCAGGAAGCGCTCAAAACCCTCGAGGCCGCAAAAGACGCCGCAAGTCCCGAGAAAATTGCGGAAATCGATGATGACATTGCCGCTTTTCAAGAGATCTACGACATGGTGGTGGCGGAAGCCGCCAAACAGAGGGAACCCCTTCCCGCCATGCAAGCGAACGTCGATGCAGCCCAAGCCAAATACGATGAGGCCCACAACCGGACAAGCGGCCTTCAGGCAGAATTAGATAAGGCACTTGAAGCACTCGGCGGCGAGGAGCCCAGCACAGCTATTAAGGAGCATATTAAGCAGTTGCGCATGGAGATCATGACGGCAGAAAGGCGAGAAGAATCTTGTGAAGATGATCTTCACCGCTACCAACGCCGGCTCGAAAGCCAGGAAAAACAGGTTCAGTATTTCGAAAGTGAGGCAAAGGAAGCTAAAGCCCACATCGACGAGGACATAGCCAAGCAAAATGCGCTCCTCGGCGATTTGGAAAAGGCGCAAGCGGCCTATGACGACGCCTGCAAGGCATACGAAGAGGCAAAGGCCGCGGCAGACAAGGCCACCTCGCCCGAGATAACGAAACCGACCGAGACGACGCCTCCCTCCGGCTCAACGCAACCCGCCGAGGCGACACCGCCCGTTGCCTCACCTGCAACCGGCAAAGACGCCCTACCAAGCTCGACCAAGCAGGCGAACTCGAGCAGCGGCAAGCAAGCAAATACGACCGCCGGCAAGCTCGCGAACACGGGCGACACAGCACCGAGCGCAATAGCACTCGCAGGAATCGCCGCCATGGGACTCGGAATAACCGCCACAGCCACACGCCGCATCAAGAACTCAAAATAGCCGACAGAGCATTCTGCCTTCACCAATCCACAAGCCCAGAGACAAAAAGAGGCTCGTTTCCCCACCTAAGGAAACGGGCCTCTTTAACTGCAAAAATTCAAGCAACAGCACCGCCGCCTCTTGAACCACATAGCCATCAATGCCCAGACAACACCAGCAAGCCGCATTCCACAAGGGATAGATTTAAATTAGATAAACGCGCCTTTACGGATGATTTTTGGACGACGGGGCCCGGTCGGCGGCGAGGTGTTTGGTAGTCGAGCGATCCCGCAGGCGAAGCCGAGGACCAGCGAGACACCAAATACCTCGCCGCCGGCCGGGCCGTGTCGCGGCACCAAAAAGCGCCCGTGCGCTCGATGGATTCGGATGCCCGACAGAGGCTCCTTATGGCTGCTTCCTTCCGGACCTGACCAGATTCGGAACATGTCGTCATCCGAACCCATCGAACGCGCTAGGCGCTCGGTATATCTTACCTGCTCCCGCCCGCCAGAGCAAGGTAGCTAATTTGGGACGGAGCTTTTTTGACTACTTTTGCAGCCCGATTGCCAGAGCAGCCAATGAGTAGTCAAAATAGTCCGATCCCAAAATGACCGGCTTGGTGCCGCACCACAGAAAGGGCCCATCTACTACGTTTAGGCCGCAGGGGTCAACCATAGCCGGCTTTTTCGAAAATCGGCAAGCTTTCTACCTGCGGTTTTGTTTTTGCAAATTCCGGGATGGTCGAAGGTGGCCGGTTTAACGTAGTAGATGGTCGCATTTCGTGGCAAACGGTCCGACCCAAGGCACAAGGCGGCCAACCTCGAATGGCCATTCTCGAAGTTGCGGTGGAATACGGACTGAATTGGCCCCTTAAAGGCAAAAACGCTCCGTATTTCACCGCGACTTATCGAGGGGATGGGTTTTAGATACGGCCAAGGTCGTAGGATCGAGCGGCCGCTTCGCCGGCGCAGATGAGGTTGGTTGTGGCTTCTTGCGGATCGAGTGCCTGTTCCAGGCCCATGGGTTTGCGGCAAATCGGCAGTACAAGGTCGATGCCTTGCCCATACACCGCATCCAGGTTATCAGCGCGACCGCCCACGACAGCAATCACCGGCTTGCCATATCGCTTCGCACGACGGGCCACACCCACCGGCGCCTTACCGGCGGCGGACTGCTCATCCATATTGCCCTCGCCCGTTATGACCAGGTTGACATCGCGTACGCGCTCGTCAAACCCAATCAGATCGAGCACCGTCTCCACGCCCGAACGCAGCTCCGCACCGAGCGCCAGTAACGCCGCGCCCAAGCCACCGGCAGCGCCCGCGCCGGGTACACCGAGCACCGAGCCAAATGTCCGTGCGCCCTCGGGTGTGCGCAACAACCCCTGGGCTCGAGCTCTGGCAATCGCCGCATCGAGCAAGCGACCGTAGCCGACCATCCAGCCGTCGTATCTGCGCAGCACCTCGACATCATCCGCCGGCAGGCCCTTCTGCCCGCCAAACACCGCCAGTGCGCCTCGACGCCCCACGAGCGGATTCTCGACATCCGAAAGCACAACGATGCGAGCATCATCCAAAGCCTGCAGCGCGGGCGCCAAATCAACGCTCGCCACCTGCTCAAGGCCGGCAAGACCGGGGGCGACATCGCAGCCCCGATCATCGACCACACGCGCGCCCAGCGCCTGCAGCATGCCGGCGCCACCGTCGTTGGTGGCACTGCCGCCCAGACCAATATAGAGTGTCCTTGCGCCCATGCGAACTGCGCGAAGCATAAGCTCGCCCACGCCATAGGTCGAAGCCGCCAACGCCGCCGACTCCATACAGCTCGAATACCCAATACCCGCCGCCTCGGCCATCTCAATTACAGCCGAGTCGCGCTCGTCGTCCACCAGCATCCGGGCAGACACGCGATCGCCCAAGGGACCTGCCACCTCACAGGTCACAATCTCACCGCCGCACGCGGCGATGGCGTCGAGCGTTCCCTCGCCACCATCTGCCAGCGGCAAAGCGTTCAGCTCGGCATCGGGCCACACACGGCGCATGCCCTCGGCAACCGCCGCCTCCGCCTGCGCGCTCGAAACGCTGCCCTTAAAGGAGTCAATCGCCAGCAGCACACGGCGGGGCCGGCGGCACGCAGGACCAAAGTCAACCGCCGTACCAGCATCCTCACCGACACCTGCAAGCGCTGCGGCGTGAGCGGCATGCGCCTCAAGATCGGCCCCACAACCGCCATCAGCGCCGCCCGCTCCGCGCAGACCGCCAAAATAGCTAATCAGCAGCTCACGGCATTCATCCGCCAGGACCCCAGCCGTCACGTTAAACCGATGATTCAGGCGCGAATCGGCATTCAGGTCATACAGCGAACCCAGCGCGCCCGCCTTGGCATCACTCGCGCCATACACGCAGCGCCCCACGCGCGCGTTGACCATAAGGCCCGCGCACATGCAGCAGGGTTCCAACGTCACATAAACCGTACAGTCGAAAAGGCGCCAGCGGCCAAGCGCCTGGGCAGCGGCGCACACGGCCGCAAACTCGGCATGAGCCGAAGGGTCCTGGTCGAGCTCGCGACGATTATGCGCCCGCGCGACGATCTCACCGTCGCGCACCACTACGGCTCCGATGGGCACCTCGCCCACCGCCGCGGCGGCGCGCGCCTCGGCCAGTGCCTCGCGCATGAACTTCTCGTCGATTTCGGTGATCGTCATCGTTCGCCTTCCCTGTTGCAAATTCAAAACGATGCTATCATTACGACTCACGGAGAGATGGCAGAGCGGTTGAATGCGGCGGTCTTGAAAACCGTTGAGCGCGAGAGCGTTCCGGGGGTTCGAATCCCCCTCTCTCCGCCACTCCTAGTGATGCACCGGTGTCATGGTCCGCTCAAACAGCGCATCGACCACGTCGGCTATCTCAGGTCGACGCTCAAGATCGTGGCCCGATTCCCACCATATCGTGAAAAGACGAATAATACCGCCGGCGACAAACTCAGACGTCGTCTCGAGTGACACGGGGGCTAGGGCGTCCTCGGCAAGCACGTTCATCACACGCTCGCGGATGGAGCGGGCAATGCGGTCGCAAATAACGTTGGTCAACATGCCCGACATGCTGCTTGCCAAAATGTTATCCATGAGCCGCTCGTGCGTCAGAATCAAATCCATGGCATCGTCCAAAATCGCGTGCCGAAGCGCGCGCACGTCCTCGGCAGACACTGCGCCGGCCTCATCGGGCTGTTTTTGCGGCAAGCCCGACATGAGCTCATCGATATAAAAGGCAAAGTAATCGTTCTTGTCGCGAAAGTGCTTGTAGAACGTCGTGCGGCGAATCATGGCGCGGTCGCACAGCATGGCAACCGTCAGGTCCTCAAAACGATGCTCCTCGAGAAGCTCGGTAAAGGCATCGAACAGGGCGCGGTAGGTTTTCTTGATGCGAAGGTCCACTGGTATCGCCATCCTCAGGGCAAAGACAACACTCGTCAATCTGTCGCATATCTTACACCTGTACCTCGCGCGCTTTGCCCCGGTGCCAACCCCGCCGAAAACACAACGCTTACCGGAAAGTTCGGCACGGTCAAACGTTGCGGGTATACTAGTAGCGTTATACCAACGGCAGCTGGCGCATGCCGCCGCGGCCATTCGAAACGGAGACATCATGATTACCGTCATCATCGGCATCGTTGTTGTCATTGTGATTGTCTGCGCCATCGCCGGCATCTACAACAACATGGTCACCAAGCGTAACCGCATCGATAACGCCTGGCAGAACATCGATACGCAGCTGCAGCGCCGTAACGACCTGATCCCCAACCTGGTCGAGACCGTCAAGGGCTACGCCAAGCACGAGCAGGAGACGCTCTCCGCCGTGATCAGCGCGCGTAACACCGCCGTCAAGGCCACCACGCCCGAGGCCAAGATGGAAGCCGACAACGTGCTGACCGGCGCACTGCGCCAGCTCTTCGCTGTGGCCGAGGCCTATCCCGATCTTAAGGCAAACACCAACTTTACGCAGCTGCAGGCATCGCTCGAGGATACCGAGAACAAGATTAGCTATGCACGCCAGAGCTACAACGACTGCGTGCTCAGCTACAACAACGCCATTCAAACGTTCCCGGCTGTCATCTTTGCCGGCATCTTCCAGTTTAAGGAGCGCCAGGGCTTCGAGGCCGCCGAAGCAGCCCGCCAGGCCCCGACCGTCAAGTTCTAGTAGTTTGGCAGCGCATCCTAAATCGGCCAAATGCATAAACCGCCCCGTCGAATGCATACTTCGACGGGGCGGTTTCCTTTTTCGCGAAGGTCCCCCTCTAAGCGCCGTGCATTTTTAGGAGTATTCAACATAACCAAGAGCTTCGGGCGCCACGATAAATGCCAAAGACCGCGAATATCCCTGCAAATCAAACGCTGTCAGCCCATAACCCCGCCCATCATCCGTAGAAAACATCGAGAACTCCCGATTTTTTGCCCGAGGTCGGTATGCAGGGGCCTTCGATTGCAGAATACTCGCAAAAATGCACGTCGCCACCACCCCCACATGGCGCGAACCAAAACAAAAGCGCGACCTTCCTTTCCGGCGCACTCCGCAGGACGAAAGAACCTCCGCCGCGCGAAGTGCGCAGCGGAGGTTCTTTCATGTCCGAGGACGCGCCGGAAAGGAAGGTTGCCCTCGGGCCGAACAGCTATGGCAGCTTACGCGACGGTGTAAACCCAGTCGTGCTTATCCTCAACAGCACCAGACTGGATACCGGTCAGGGTCTCGCGGAGCTTCTTCATCACAGGCCCGATCTCGGTGTAGCCAGCCGGGAAGGTCACGGTCTCGTCGGCGCCGTAAACCTTGTTGTCGATCTCGCCAACCGGGGAGATGACGGCAGCGGTGCCGCACAGGCCGCACTCCACAAAGGTGCCGGCCTTGACCTCGGCCCATTCGACGGGGCGCTGATCGACGGTCATACCCAGGTCCTGAGCAACCTGAACGAGCGAACGACGGGTGATGGAGGGCAGGATGGAGTCGGTGTGCGACTGCGGAACGACGAGCGTACCGTCCTCCTTCACGAACAGGACGTTGGCGCCGCCGGTCTCCTCGACATAGGTGCGGGACTCGGAGTCGAGATACAGGTTCTCGGCATAGCCCTCGCGATGGGCCTCCATCGTGGGCTTGAGGGACATGGCGTAGTTCAGGCCGGCCTTGATATTGCCGGTGCCGTGCGGTGCGGCACGGTCGTACTCGGAAACGCGCAGCTTAACGGGCTTAAGGCCACCCTTAAAGTACGGACCGACCGGGGTCACGAGAATGCGGAACGTGTACTCAGGAGCGGGAGCCACGCCAATCACGTCACCGGAGCCGATCATAAACGGACGCACGTACAGGGTCGCACCGGAACCGAAGGGCGGAACCCAGGCGGCGTTTGCAGAAACGACCTGCTTGACAGCCTCGACGAACTTGTCCTTGGGGAACGGGGGCATCTCGAGGCGCTGCGCAGAGTTGTACATACGCTCGGCGTTCATGTCGGGGCGGAAGCAGACGATGCTGCCGTCCTCGGCGGTGTAGGCCTTCAGGCCCTCAAAGACCTCCTGGCAGTAATGGAAGATGCCGCCGCACTCGGAGACATGCAGGGTGTGGTCGGTGGTCAGGCCACCCTCGTCCCACTCGCCGTCCTTCCAATGGGCCTCGTAGCTGTAATCGGTCTTCATGTAGCCAAAGCCGAGGCTACCCCAATCGATATCCTTCTTCTCGACAGTCATATGTCGCTCCTTACATACACAGTTGCATACTCGCGAACCCGCACGCAAGGACCGAGGCCGACCGCGTCGCAACGTCGCACGCCCGGAGCGTAGAGCCGGACGGGACACGCGAACAGCATCAAAGCCGATGGTACGTCGATTCGCATGCACGAGATTGTACTCCGCACGCGCGTCGGATAAAACGTTTTTCTTTAACTAACTAAAGTATTTTCATTTGACCGAAGCTGAAGAGGCCCGCCACCGTAAGCGGTGACGGGCCTCAACGGCACGGTTTGCGCGCTGGCTCGAGCTACGCGTTCTATTTGCCCAGCTTGGCCTTAACCAGACCGACCACGGTCGGGATGATCGACACGGCAACGATGCCGATAATCAGCAGCTCAAAGTGCTCCTGCACAAAGGGAATGCCGCCAAAGAAGTAGCCCAGCAGCGTAAAGACCGTCGACCAGGTAATGCCGCCCAGCACGTTAAAGACGACAAAGTTGCGCCAGTGCATGCCGCCCATGCCAGCGATAAAGGGCACAAAGGTGCGGATAAACGGGAAGAAGCGACCCAGGAAGATGGCCAGGTGACCCCACTTGTCCAAGAAGTCCTCGGACTTTTTGATGCGCTCGGGCGTCATGGCCTTGACCTTGCCCGAAGCGATGATCTTGCGGCCAAAGAAGTGGCCGATCATAAAGTTGCACTGATCGCCCAAAATGGCAGCGGCCCATGCGGTGGCCAGAAGCGCCACGATGTTAAAGCCGCCGTTGTGGGCAAAGAAACCCGAGGCGAACAGCAGCGAATCACCGGGAAGGAACGGGAAGAACACCACGCCCGTCTCGATAAAGATGATCAGGAATACGCAGCCGTAGGCCATAAGCGGGCCGGCGGCGATCCAGCTGGCGATCGCGGTGCGCGGGTCCTTAAGCAGCTCGGCAATAAAATTGATGAAACCCATGAAGTAAAACCTCTCAGTTGTGGGCGCGGATACGTCCAAGTTGACCAGTATACGGTTGCGGTGCCCCCTCGTGCGCAACCCCACAAAAGCATGACTCCATTACCAGCAAGTTTGCATAACTGACACTTGTAGCGCAAAGCCGCCAAGATTGTCCTTTTTAATCCCTAGCGAATCGCTATACTTTATTGAATCGCATTGCCATGGCGCTAAGGGAGGGCGGCCGGTGAGCTTTATCAATACCATTCGCGAGGACATCAAGACCGTCCAGGCGCAGGACCCCGCCGCGCAAAACGGTCTGGTCATCTTCCTTTCCTATCCTGGCCTGCACGCCAAGTGGAACCACGTGCCCGAGCACTGGCTGTGGGAGCACGGTCATCGCTCGCTCGCCCGCGTGCTCTCGCAAATCACCCGCCACATCACCGGCGTCGAGATTCACCCTGCCGCGCAGATTGGCAAGCACTTCTTTATCGACCACGCCATGGGCGTCGTCATCGGCGAGACCACCATTGTGGGCGACAACTGTGTGCTCTACCAGGGCGTCACGCTCGGCGGCACCGGCAACGAGACCGGCAAGCGTCACCCCACCCTGGGCAACAATGTCACGGTGGGCACGGGCGCCAAGGTGCTCGGCAACATCCGCATCGGCAACAACGTCAAGATCGGCGGCAACTCGGTCGTCGTTAAGGACGTGCCCGACAACTGCACCGTCGTGGGCGTGCCGGGACGCATCATCAAGCGCAACGGCTGCCGCGTGTTCGAGGAGAGTTTCGACGCCAAGCAGCATCGCGAGTACATGCCCGATGACGCCGCCGAGCAGAGTGCCCTCAACCGCCAGGGCATCACCGAGAATGCCCGCCGCGTCAAAGAACTCGAGCGAGAGGTGGCCGAGCTCAAAACCCTCGTCGCCAAGCTCATGGACGAACGTTAGGAACGCAAGCGGCACAAAACGACATCGGCACCGACGCAAAAGGCGCGCCAGGGAATCAATCCCCGGCGCGCCATTCCTTTTGATGTGACAAAGGGACTGTCCCTTTGTCACATTATGCGAACTGACTCAGATAGAGGTCGGCATAAGCGCCCTCGGCTGCGAGCAGCTCCTTATGCGTGCCCTGCTCGATAATGTTGCCGTGGTCCATGACCAAGATCAGGTCGGCGTCCACGATCGTCGACAGGCGATGCGCGATCACAAAGCTCGTGCGCCCGCGCATAAGCGCGTCCATGGCACGGCCGATGGCAAGCTCGGTACGCGTGTCCACGCTTGAGGTCGCCTCGTCCAGGATGAGAATCGCCGGGTTGTTGAGCAGCACGCGTGCGATGGTCAGCAGCTGACGCTGGCCCTGGCTGATGCTTTCGGCATCGTTGGCCACGCGCGTGTCGTAGCCCTGCGGCATGGTGCGCACGAAGAAGTCGACCTGCGCGGCACGAGCGGCGGCCACAATTTCGTCGCGCGTTGCCTCGGGGCAGCCGTAGGCGATGTTCTCGGCAATCGTGCCATCGAATAGCCAGGCGTCTTGCAGCACCATGCCAAACTGCTGACGTAGCTCGCCGCGATCCATGCGGCTCGTATCCACGCCGTCGAGCGTAATACGCCCGCCGTCAATCTCGTAGAAGCGCATGAGCAGGTTGATGAGCGTCGTCTTGCCTGCGCCCGTGGTTCCCACCACCGCGATCTTCTGGCCCGGCTCGGCAGTAAACGACACGTCGCGCATAAGCGGCTTGTCGGGCGAATAACCAAAGCGCACATGCTCAAAGGAGACGCGGCCCTCCACGCGACCCGGCAGCTTGGCGGCCTCGTCCGGCAGCGGATCGGCCTCCATCTCGGGCTCATCGAGCAGGTCGAACACGCGCTCCGCACTCGCCAGCGCGCTCTGCAGCGAGTTGAAGGTAAACGACAGCTGCGTCATGGGCTCAGATGCCTCGTAGATAAACTGGAAGAACGCCTGGAACACGCCGACGGTCATGTGGCCGGCAACCAGCATACTGCAGCCCACAATCGCAATCACGATCTGTGCCAGGCGGCCGATAAAGCGCACCGCGGGGCCGACGGCGTTAATCATAAAGTCGGCCTTGGTGCTCACACGAGCCAGTTCCTTCGAAGCCTCGTGCACCTCAGCGGAGCTCTGACGTTCGCGGTTAAACGCGCGGATCACCAGACGGCCCGAATAGCCTTCCTCGACCGCACTCGTAATCTTGGACACCCACTCCTGGCGCTCGCCCGTCACATCGTGTGTGCGGCGCGAGACGACCTTCGTCACCAGCAGCGACAGTGCCGTAAAGAACAGAAAGACGAGCGTAAGCTGCACGCTGAACACGAACATCACGCTCACAGCACCAACAACCGTGCCGATCGACACGAGCAGCTGCAGCAATCCGCGCTGCATGCTCTCGGACATCTTGTCCAGGTCGTTGGTCGCGCGGCTGACGACCTCGCCGGGACGATGCGCGTCAAAATAGGCGAGCGGCAGACGGTTGAGCTTTTGCGCGATGCGGTTGCGCAGGCGTAGATTGAGGCGTTCGGCCACGCTCGACATCAAAAAGCTCTGGAGCGCGTAGAACGAAGCGGCGGCCGTCCAAATCAAAAAGTAGATGAAGATAGTCCTGCCACAGTTCTCCCAGGTGATGCTGAAGGTGGCGTTGTTGACAAACGCCACCTGAATGTGGCCCCACAGCTCATCGATCACGCGGGCGCTATATGCCGGCGCGGCAGTGTTAAAGATGACATAGAACACAATGCTCGCGAACACGATATAGAAGCGCCAATGGTCGCCGGCAGCCTCACTCCACAGGCGGCGCACCGTCGCCCAGGTATCCCGAGGCGTCTCGTCCTCGTCTTCGTCGTCCACGTCGCGCATACGCTCTGCCTCGGCGCGGGCGCGCTCGTCCTCGGCACGTTCGTTTTCCTCGTAGAGCGCTTGGCGGCGAGCCTCGCGCTCGGCCGCAGCCTTGGCGGCGTCATCCAGCTCGGTCGACGCGGCAGCCGTTTCCTCGACCAGTCCCGCGGCAGCGGCGTCATCAACGCCGCCCTGCTTCTTGAGCTCCTCGGTCATGCTACTCACCTCCCTTCATCTGCGATTCCGCGATGGCACGGTACACCTCGCAGGTTTCCATAAGCTCGCCATGCGTGCCCAGACCCACAACCTCGCCATCCTTGAGCACGACGATCTGGTCGGCGTGCAAGATCGTCGAGATGCGCTGCGCGATGATGAGCACCGCAGCGTCACGCGTCTCGTCTTGCAACGCATGGCGCAGGGCGGCATCGGTCTTAAAGTCCAGGGCCGAAAAACTGTCATCGAAGATATATAGATCGGCATGCTTCATGAGCGCACGGGCGATTGCCAAACGCTGGCGCTGGCCGCCCGAAAAGTTCGTACCGCCCTGGGCAACCGGGGTATCGAGCCCCTGCGGTTGGTCGAGTACAAAGGTGCTCTGGGCAACCTCAAGCGCGTGAAGCATGTCGCCCTCGGTCGCGCCTTCGTTACCAAAGCGAAGGTTGCTCGCTACCGTGCCCGAGAACAGCCACGCCTTCTGCGGCACATAGGCAATGCGCCCGCGGATTTCATCTTGCGTAAGCTCGCGCAGGTCCACACCATTCAGGCGAATGGAGCCCTTGGTGGCATCGTGGAAGCGCAGCAGAAGCTTTGCCACCGTCGACTTGCCCGAGCCTGTCGAGCCAACGATCGCAGTCGTCTGACCGCGACGGCAGGCAAAGCTCAGGTCGCACAGGGTGTCCTCGTCGGCATCGTCAAAGCGAAACGACATGTGGTCGAACACAGCCACCGCATCGGCTTCGTCTTGGGGCTCGCGCGCCCCGTCATCCAGCGTGCGCTCGCCATCGACGATGCTCGGCTCAATCTCCAACACCTGCTGCGCACGGTTCAGGCACGCGGCAGCACGCGGAAGCGTCAGCACCACCATCTGGGCCATCATCACAAAGAACAGGATCAGAATTGCATACTCCAGCACCGCCGAGATACTCGCAATCTGCATGGCGTGGGCGCCTACGCGGTTGCCGCCCACCCACAGCACCGCCACCTCGGCGATGTTCATCAAAAAGAAGCTTGAGCTGTCGAGGCCCACAAACAGGTGGTTGACTTTGATGGCGTTGGCGGCGTATTCGCTAAACACCTCGTCCAGACGCCGTTCCTCGTGGCGCTCCTTGTTAAACGCACGGATGACGCGCACGCCCACAATATTCTCGCGCAGCACCACGTTCATGCGGTCGATAAAGCCCTGTAGGCGCATAAAAATCGGCGCCGCGTTGGCAACCGTAAAGACCGCCGCCACCAGCACAATCGCAACGACTACGCCCAGAAGCGTGCCCATGGCGGGATCGATAAACCAGGCGAAGATGATGCCCGCCACAGCCAAAAACGGCACGGGCAGCACCAGCTGAATCGTCTGCAGAATCGCCTGCTGAATCACGTTGATGTCGTTGAGCGAGCGCGTGATCATCGATCCGGTGCCAAAGCGCTCAAAATCGCTGGCCGCGAGTTCGAGCGACTTGTCGTACACGGCATTGCGGATATCGCAGGCCACGTTGGCGGCCAGGCGCGCCGAAAGATAGCAGCCCAGCACCGTGCCGCCGCTGGCCATGCCGGTCGCGATAAGCATGTACAGGCCGTTGCGTAAAATATAGTCGATATCGCCCGTGGTAATACCGGTGTTGACCATGTTCGCCAGCATCGTGGGAACCAACAGCGTACCGACGTTATCTATCAGCACCGCAAACAGCGTCACCGCAATCAGCCCGCGATACGGCCTCATAAACCTCATTAAGAGTCGCATGTCTCCCCTTCGCTCTTATCGTCAGCCTCGTTCTCAGCGGCCACTTGCCGTTTAAATGCCTCGCACTCTTCGTTAAGAACATGGGAGAACTTACCGACCAAGCGCATGATCTCGCGCTGTTCCCACGGCTCGAGCGCCTCGAATGCCTGTTGCTCGGCTTTTTGCGCTGGCAACGCGTAGCGCTTGGCAAACCGCACGCCTTCTTCGGTCAGTCGCACAACCTTGTTCTTACGACTACCTTCGGCAAACTCCAACGTCGCAAGCCCTCGCGCCCTAAGCGTCTTGATCGCCGAATTGATGGTCTGTTTGCTGTAGAACCATTCGCTTGTCAGACGGCTTACGGCAATACTGCCGCCCGCCGTGCTGGTATCGACGAGCATCCAGTAAGCGCAGTCCGAAAGGCCGCAGGCGCGCGAGAACTCCGAATAGATATGGTCGAGTCCATTGAGCAACCGGTCGAAGTCGACCAGTGTAACCGCACTATTCATCTATCCCACCATTCGATTGTCCGATTTTTGACCAATTTTATGTCTCTAGATTAGTCCGAGTTTTGACTATCGTCAACAGGCTCTCCGCAAATGCGTGCATTTTTATGGCCTATCGGCAGAAAAAGACCGCCGGCGCGGGGGCGGCGCCAGCGGTCACGTGAAAATCGAGTTTTATTGCCTGTTAAGCGGCGACGGCCTCATAGACCGTAGCGCCCGAGAAGCTGTCATGCAGGCTCTTGCCGGCAATCCACGGCAGCTCGACGACCTCGCAGACCGTGTTGACCAGCTCGGAGCAGTCAGTAAAGTGGCCCTTGTCGTTGAGGGCCTCGCAATCCTGAACACGCCAATAGCCATCGGTGTGCGTGATGTAGTACTCGTGATCGTTGATCGACACGAAAGCGCGCGTCTTGGAACGCAGCAGCTTCAGAAATCCTTCGAAGTCGGTCTCGACGACATCTCCAGCCTGGAACATGATGTTACCTCCTGGCCCGGCGCCACCACGGCGCATTGATAAACGTTGGTACTCCTTTAGTAAAACCTTTATCAGAGGTTATGCGTTCGTCATTTAGGCAAGTGGTAAAAAACCGCAGGGTAGACGGGATAAAACGTTTAACCATCCCATTTGTTTGTCACATTCTGAAGGTACTTTTATGCAAACCTACTTTCCCAATTGGAATCTATCCTTTTGGCCGGGCAATTGACCGTCTATCGTTTGAGCCCGACGGGTATGAACGGGGCATCTGCAACGCCACCGCAAGGAGACACCATGGAGACTATCGAAGCACTCATTCACCGTCGCAGCTGCCGCAACTACAGCGATCGTCCCGTCAAGGCCGAAAAGCTTGCACGTATTATCGAAGCCGGCCAATATGCACCGAGCGGCATGGGCCGCCAGCCGGTGACGTTTGTCGCCGTCACCGACCCCGCGACCGTCGAGCGTCTCTCACAGCTCAACGCCCAGGTCATGGGCAGCAACGGCGACCCCTTCTATGGCGCCAAGACCGTTGTGGTGGTGCTGGTTGACCGCAGCGTGCCCACACATCTGGAAGACGGCTCGCTCGCCATGGGCAACTTGCTCAACGCCGCCTATGCACTGGGTGTCGATTCGTGCTGGATTCACCGCGCGCATGAGGTCTTTGACTCGCCCGAGGGCCTGGAGCTGCTGGCCAGCTGGGGCCTGCCCGCCGACGGCAGCCTGCGCGGTGTCGGTAACTGCATTCTTGGCTACGCCGAGGACACGCTACCCGAGCCCAAACCCCGCCGCGACAACGTGGTATACGTCAAGTAGCGCAGGAGTGTCCCAAACTGCCGGCAGAAAGGGAACGTCCCCTTCTGCCGGCAAGCTATGTTGATATTTGAGTAGTCGTCGTTTCGTTCGTCTGGGCCGTTTCGGCGTCGTCGCCTTGCTTATCTTCGTCCTTTTGCGCGTCGGCGATGGTGGTGGCCGCCGCGACGATACCGCGCTGGGGCGCGACGCCTGTCTGGGTCTGAGCGCCCTCGATAACTTCTGTGCCTGCATGCGCGAGCTCGGGCGATTTAAACACTGCGTCCAAGTTGGCGCCACCGCCGGCGTAGCCAAGCGCAGCGAGTGCGATGACGATCACTGCAACGACGACCGCGATCGGAACATAACGATGCCAACCAGCCGGATTGAGTCCGCTGCGGCGAGCCGCCCCGCGGCTGATGTAACCGAGCGTTCCATCGTGCTTGAGCTTTGAGCCCACCACGCGTTTACGGCCCCACAGTGAGGACTCTGCCTGCATGGCCAAGCGGGCGCTTGCCGAAGGATAGCCGTATTTAGTGCGCTTGAACGAGCCGTCAAACCCCGAGGCGTGTTTACCCCACGTCACCGATGTTGTGCGTCGGTTGACCGGCGCGGCACTCCGCCTTCTGCGGCTCGGTTTTGAAGTCTCAGCCATATGCCCTCGCACGCCGTAACCGAATCGAAACAATAACGCTTTGGACTGTAGCACACGCGTCGCGCGCGGTCACGGGCGCCTCGCTCAACGGTCATCGTCCTTCAGCAAGCGCCACAGCGTTGTACGGCTTATGCCCAGCACCTCCGCCGCACGGGTTCGGTTGCCGTGGAGATGGTCTACAACCAGACGCGCGATATCTCGCTCGGTATCGGCCAGCGGTCGTAGGATATACAGGTCACTTTCGAGTGTCGGGGCGCCAAAGGTTGCGGTCTTAATCACGTCCTCTTGGGCGAGCACTTCCTCCGCTATAGCGCTGTACACCGTGCCCGCCCCCACCAATATATACAGTCGTTCCGAGACCTCGCGAAGCTGCAGATAATTGCGCGGCCAGCGGTAAGCATCGAGCGTCTTCGTCGCCGCGGCAGACAGCGTGGGTGCTGCTGTCTCAAATGCATCAGCGAGATATTCCAAATAGCGCGCAACCTTCGTCGACGCGGCTCCCTGCTCGGCGATTGCCGGCGCCACGCTCACCGCGCAGGCGAAGCGCTCGGTCACAAACGCGGCTTGATCACTTTCGCCGCCGCCCGGCATGTCATTCGCTGTCAGCACCACATGGCAGCGCGTCGCCAACGCGGTGTCGGTCATCGTGGAGACCAGCTCGCGGAGGCGCTGGGGGCCAACCGCGTTCCAGCCCTCAATGCAAAGGGTCAGCCCCGTTTGGAACAACGGCGATTCGGCGCTTTTGAGCACATAGCGCCAACCGCGCTCGGTGAGCTCATCGAGCGCAACGGAAACAAAGGGCTGACCGGCAAAAGGACCGTCCAGATAGAGGCGCTTGGCGATCTCGACCTGACCCGCTCCCAGCTCGCCCTCGAGCATAAGGGGCACACCGCGCGCGTAACTCTCTGCAACCGGCGCAGCCACCGAGGCCGCCCCCTCAACGATGCCGTACGCGCTCGATTCGTAGCGGGCCTCAACCTCGTCGGCGTTGAGCCACTCGATGCCCGCGTGCGCCGCGGCGCCGCGCACCTCGCGGACCACGACGACCCAAAGGCCCCCGCCCTCTTTGTCGGTGGGGCGAACGGTCAGGTTCAGGCGCGCACCCGCACGTCCCATAACCAGACGCGCGCCGTCTCCTATACGGTCGAGGCGCTCAGCGACAAAAGCCGCCACATCCCGCTCGAGCGCCGCGTCATTCATGGTCGAGATCGCGACGTCCCCACGCGCATCGATTGCCAATGCCGAGGCCCCGGCAGCAGCCAGGGCCTCGGTCAAGATGTTCAGCTTGGCATCGCTATCCATTATTTGCCCCTGTCCGCAGCGACGTGCAACCGCCGACGGTCGCACGACCGAGTGTTTCAAAATTGAACGATATTGCTCACCAAACACTATAGGGCAGAAAGCGCCGTCCTGCGAGTATAGGTGTTGCCCCGCATCGCCATCCTGGCGGGGCGATAAGAGCTCTTCGGGACTTATAAACCTGCGGACAAGCCATACCCGCAAGAGCTCCTATCGCTCCACCGTGAGAATGCGCTCGCCAGCACGCAGCACGCAAACAAGCTACTTCTCTACCAGATTCCCAGCACGTGTTGCATTCCCAAACTCATGCACGCAATGCCAATCCAGCAGCAAAAGCCCAGCGCGATGGGCTTGCCGCCCTTTTTGACCAGCTCGACGATATCGGTATTAAAGCCAATTGCCGCCATGGCCATCACGATGAAGAACTTCGACAGCTCCTTGATGGGCGCCGTAAAGGACGCGGGAAGCTGAAGCACCGTGGTGATCACACTCGCCAGCACAAAGAACAGCACAAACACGGGAAACGCGCGTTTAAGCGAGAACGTGCTCCTAGCGTCGCCGCCGGCCTTGCGCGCCAGATGCATCTGCCAGCAAGCAAGCGCCAGCGTGATGGGAATGATGGCCAGCGTCCTGGTGAGCTTGACCACCGTGGCGCTCTCGAGCACATTGGCGCCGGGATGCATGCTGTCCCAAGCGCTCGCCGCAGCCGTTACGGACGAGGTGTCGTTGATGGCGGTACCGGCAAACAGGCCGAAGCCCTCGTTGGTCAGCCCGAGCATGCCGCCAAGCGTCGGAAACACGAGCGCCGCGATAACGTTAAACAGGAAGATGACCGAAATAGCCTGGGCAATCTCGCGATCGTCGGCATCGATGACGGGTGCGGTCGCGGCGATGGCAGAACCGCCGCAAATCGACGAACCCACACCCACAAGCGTCGCGATCTTGCCCGGCACGTTCATAACGTGGCAGAGCACAAAGGCGATGACAAGCGAGGTCGAGATTGTCGCCACGATAATCGGCAGCGACTGGGCGCCCTTGGACAGAATCTGGGAGAGGTTCATGCCAAAGCCAAGCAGGATAACCGCGTACTGCAAGACTTTTTTGGACGTATAGGTGACGCCAGCGGCGAGCTGTTCGCGACGATTCTTGGGAAAGACGAGCGCCAGGACCATGCCAAAGAGGATGGCAAATACCGGACCGCCGACCACCTCAATTTGTTTGCCGAGCAGCGTCGCGGGAATGGCGATGATTAGGCAGAACAAGACGCCTTTCCAGCGCTCGCGTACGATATTTGCCAGTTGCATATGGGATTCCTTCTTTCTATTTCACGTTTGCGACGGCTTATGATACGGCAACATTGAGCGCAGCCTTGCGCAAACACAGACTAAGATGCCGCAATAGTTCTCAGGCAACAGCCGAATTACCCACCGCGGAGAGCTGATTCGCGGCATAATTAACAACTGACATATGAGTTTGATAGAACAGTTGCGAGGCGCTATGGAAGAATCGATGCACGTCGGCGAGCAGGAAACGAGCCTACAGGACCAGTCCTACCACACCATTCGACGCAAAATCGTCTACCTGGACTACAAACCGGGCGAAAAGCTGGGCGTCAAGCAACTTTGCGACGACCTGGATATGGGTCGCACGCCCGTGCGCGAGGCTTTGGTTCGCTTGGCGCAGGAAGGCCTGGTGCGCACCGTGCCCCAGAGCGGCACCTATGTCTCGCCCATCAACCTCACCCTTGCCGAGAGTGCCTGTTACATCCGCGAGCATCTGGAAAAGCAGGTGATTGTGGAGTGCTGTGCGCGCGCCACGTCGGCCGGCATCGAGCAGCTCGACCGCGCCATCGTGCTGCAGGAAAAGGCCATGGCCGAAGAGGATCGCATCGGCTTCTTTTTGAGCGACAACCTCATGCATCACATGATTTTTAGCATCGCATGTCGCAGCACCGTGTGGTCGTGGCTCGAAGAGACCAATGCCGACCTGGAGCGCTTCCGCTGGCTGCGCGCCGCCACGCAGGTTCTCGACAATCAGGACATCGTGAACGAGCACAAGCAGATTCGCCGCGCTATCGCCGGTCGCGACCCCATCGAAGCGAGCTTTTTGGTCAGCAAGCACCTGCATATGATGTTCCGCAACCAGACCGAGGTTCTGGACCAGTTCCCCGAGTACTTCGAGACCAGCAAGCTCCGCTAACCTGCCAAATTGGGACAGGTTCATTTTGGCAGGTTTTATCTGGGCAAATGAAACAAGGCCCGGCTCCGCTGCAACGGAGCCGGGCCTTGGTCGCCAGAATGGCGGAACCAACTACTCCACGGTAACGCTCTTTGCCAGGTTGCGGGGCTGGTCGACGTCGCAGCCGCGCAGGATGGCGACCTCGCGGGCGAGCAGCTGCAGCGGGACGCTCGCCGTGATGGGGCTGAACACGTCGCGGACTGCTGGCACGCGGATAATGCAGTCGGCGATTTTGTTGATCTCCTCGTCGCCCTCGGTGGCAACGACGATGACCTTGGCGCCGCGCGCCTTGCACTCCATAAGGTTCGACACGGTCTTGTCGTAGGTGGCACTCTTGGTGGCCACGGCGATGACAGGGAAGCCCGGGTCGATCAGGGCAATGGGGCCATGCTTCATCTCACCGGCGGCATATGCCTCGGCGTGCAGGTAGCTGACTTCCTTGAGCTTGAGCGCACCCTCGTAGGAAATAGCGGCACCCATGCCACGGCCCACGAACAGCGCCGACTGCGCGTCCTTGCACAGCAGGGCAGCCTCATGAACGGCCTCGGTTTGGGTATCCAAAATCCACTGGATCTGCTCGGCCGTATCGGAAAGCTCGCGGAACAGCATGCGCGCCTGCTTGGTGGTCAAGCGGTACTTGACCTGCGCCAGCAGCAGGGCCAAAAGCGTAAGGCTCACGACCTGGCCGATGAAGCTCTTGGTCGAGGCGACCGCGATCTCCTTGTTGGCCTTGGTGTAGATGACGCCGTCGCTCTCACGCGCCACGGGGCTGCCCACCACGTTGGTGATGCCGAAGACCTTGGCACCCTTGATGCGCGCGTCGCGAATGGCGGCAAGGGTATCGGCCGTCTCGCCCGACTGGGACACGGCAACGACAAGCGTCGTCGGCGTAATGATGGGGTTGCGATAACGGAACTCGCTGGCCGCCTCCACCTCGGTGGGGATGCGAGCCCAGCCCTCAATGAGATTCTTGGCAATGAGGCCAGCATGATAGCTGGTGCCGCAAGCGATCACGTAGACGCGGTCGATGTCGTTGAGTTCCTCGAGCGAAAGGCCCAGCTCGTCGATGTCGAGCTCGCCGGCCGGCGTCATACGACCAACCAGCGTGTCGCGCACGACGCGCGGCTGCTCGTGAATCTCCTTGAGCATAAAGTCGGGATAACCGCCCTTTTCTGCCATGTCCAGGTCCCAGTCGATGTAGGTGACCTTGGGCTCGATAACGTTGCCGGCCTCGTCGGTGTACTCGACGCCTGTGGGCGTGAGCTTGGCAAACTGACCGTCCTCGAGCACCACGACATCGCGGGTGGCGTCGATGAGCGCGATGACATCGGAGGCGACATAGGCGCCGGTCTCGCCCACGCCGACCACGATCGGGGAATCCTTGCGGGCCACGGCGATCACGCCGGGCTCGTCAGCGCACACGGCGGCCAGACCATAGGCACCGACCACGTGGGTGCAAGCCTCGCGCACGGAGGCCATCAGGTCGTGCGTCTCGGCATAAGCCTCTTCGATCAGATGCGCGAAGACCTCGGTATCGGTCTCGCTCTTAAAGTGGTGGCCGCGGCCCTCCAGCTCTTCGCGCAGCTCGGCGAAGTTCTCGATGATGCCGTTGTGGACGATGGCGATACGACCGTCGCAGCTGGTGTGGGGGTGAGCGTTAACGACGGAGGGCTTGCCGTGGGTGGCCCAACGGGTATGGCCGATACCGCAGGTAGCGTCGCTGTCGATGTTGGAAAGCTCGCTCTCCAGACCCGCGACCTTGCCCACGCGGCGGATGACGTCGAGGTGCGCCGCGGCGCCCTCGCCCACCTCGAGCGCGACGCCCGAGGAGTCATAGCCGCGATACTCCATACGCTTGAGGCCCGTGACCAGGATGTTCTTTGCAATATCAGAGCCGGTGTAGCCGACGATTCCGCACATAAGATAAATCCCTTCGTTCGCGTGACTGCAAGACGTCCACGCACAAGGGGCGCTGAGACGTATAACGTTCGAGTATTGTACTCACGCAAACGCAAGCTGATATACCAGAAGTGGTATCTCAACTTAGATACCACTCGATGCACACACGTCCAGCCGGTCCAAACCACCACAAAGGTGCCTGCCCCCTTCGTGGTGGTCGCGCTGGCAATAGCGTTTGCCCAGATAAAACCTGCCAAAATAAACCTGTCCCTTTTTGGAAGGTTTGGGATGCTACAATCTGGCTTGTACTTGAAACGCATCAAAGGGGCCGCTATGGCAAAGGTAAAAATCAGCGACGTCGCGCGCGAGGCCGGGGTTTCGTTGGGCACGGTTTCCAACGCGCTCAACCACCCCGAAAAGCTGCGCCCCGAGACCCTCAAGCTCATCAACGAGACCATCAATCGCCTTGGCTACCTGCCCAACCAAAGCGCCCGTCAGCTCGCGGGCGGCGCCACCAAGTCCTTTGGCCTGGTGCTCCCCCGTCTCGATCACGGCTTTTCGCTCCAAATCGCCAGCGGCGCCCACAACGAGGCCCGCAAGCACGGCTACGACTTGCTCATCGCCAACGCCGATAACGACGATATTCTCGAGGACCATTACCTGCGCTACTTTATGGGCACCCAGATGTCCGGCGTCATGGTTCAGCCCATGGCATCCCCCGACTGGCACCCCGCCATGACCAAGATGCCCGTGCCGATCGTCCATCTGGACATCCATTGCTCCGAGCCCGGCTACTACGTAGCGGCCGACAACGAGGCCCAGGGTCGCATCATTGCCGAACTTGCTATCGCCCGCGGCGCGCACCATATTGTCGTCGTCGGCCGAGCAGCATTTATGCAACTCACCCTGCGCGTCCTTGGCATTCATAAGGCGCTCGCCCTGCACCCCGATATCAAGATCGAAGTCATCGACGCCGGCGAATGGAATACCGCTGCCGACGGCTACGGCATCGGTGCCCAAATCGCCGAGCGCCCCGCGGACGAACGTCCCGATTTTGTCGTCGGCCTGACCGATGTGTTGGCCTCGGGCGTCGTTTCGGCACTGGTCAACAAGGGCATCTCTGTCCCCGGGCAAGTACGCGTGGCCGGATGCGACGGCAACCCGCTCGCTTGGAGCGGATCGGTCCCGCTCACTACGGTAGCGCCCCCGGGCTACGAGATTGGCCGCAAGGGTGTCCAACTGCTGATGGAGCAAATCGAGAACAAGGTCCCGACAAAGACCAAGCATATCCACGTCAGCTCTGCCGCGCGCACCGTCACCGCGGTCACGGCCATCGAGGACATCAACCGCCAAGAACTCGTGCGGCCGTTCCTGCTGGAACGCGCCAGCACCCAGGCAAGCAGCCAGACCGACGCCACGGCCATCAACCTCGGTGCGTATCTATAGCACGCCCGCAAGTATGCTAAGTCGCCGCTCAAGCAAAAGGGGCCCGACCATTGCCGGGCCCCTTTTGCTTGAGCGCAAACGTGAGCAATCGCTCGTTTCAACGCCGCAATTTTCTAGCGCACAGTCTTGATTGCCGCCGCCAGGTCGAACAACGTATCGAGCACGGCCTCGCAGCCATCCACCACGTCCTGCGGCAGCGGCACGATATCGGGGACGGCAAAGACATGGCAGCCGGCCGTAATGCCCGAGACGCAACCGTTGCGCGAATCTTCGACCACGGCACATTCCTCGGGAGCAAAGCCCGCGCGCTCGCAGGCGAGCAGATACATCTCGGGGTCGGGCTTGCCGTGCACGACGTCCTCGCCACACGTTACCGTTTCAAACTTGTCAAAGAGGCCAACCATCTTAAGGTTGCGCTCCGCCGTAACGAGGCGCGACGACGTCGCTAGACCCACGTGATAGCCCGCAGCCAGCAGCTCGTCTAGGCACTCGGCGGCGCCGGCCTTAAGCTCCAGCTCGGTCTTGACCATCTCGTCGCGAATCTCCTTGTGGCGGACATAGACCGCCTCGGTGGTTTCATGGCTGCCGTAATGCCTATCGAGGATGTCCATGACATCGGGCAGCGTGCGGCCGATAAACTGATGGATCAGCGCTTCATCAATCGCGAGCCCCAGCTCAGCGGCGCCTGCCTTCCAGGCCTTAATCCCCAAACGCTCGGTATCGACCAGCGTTCCATCCATGTCAAAAATAACAGCCTTGATCATATCGGTCCCCCATCGACTCTCGCTGTCGCGTTGCTGCAACTCTACCGCATTTGGCAACTTGTATATAACGTATATGCCATATTGCACTTTCGTTACACAGATAGAAGTCTTATGGCAAGTAACGCATTAGGATTATAGTTTTCGATCGAGTACTCAACGATAAGGAACGTTTCATGATTTTAGACACCACGGCACCCGCAGAGGAGCTTCAAGACAAGCTATCGGCGCTCGAACAGCTGCTTTTGGCATACGGGCGCGTGGCTATCGGGTTTTCCGGTGGCGTCGACAGCAGCTTTTTGGCCGCCGTATGCGCCCGCATCATGCCTACCAATACCCTCCTCGTCCATCTCACCACGCCGCTCATCGGCACGCCCGAGCAGGCTTCGTTTGAGCAGTCCGTTGATGGGCAGGCCAATGAGGGGCCGCATTTTAAGCTCCCCGTGCTCAATCTTTCGGTGGATCAGCTGCAGCTCCCCCAAGTAGCCTGCAACGATACTAATCGCTGCTACCACTGCAAGCACGCCGGCTTTACCGCCATCGTCAACCACGCCAAGTCGCTCGGCTTTCCCACCGTCATCGATGGCAGCAATGCAAGCGATCGCGGTGACTACCGCCCCGGCATGCGTGCGGCAGAAGAGCTCGGCGTACGCTCACCCCTTATGGAGGTCGGCTTTACCAAGGACGAAGAGCGCGAGCTGCTGCGCGCATGGGGCTATCCCGTTTGGAACCTGCCGGCGGGAGCATGTCTTGCCACCCGCGTCCCCACGGGCGAGGAGCTTACACGCGAGAAGGTCGATTTAATCCGCGCCTGCGAGGATTACCTGCACGATCTTGATCTGGCACAGGTACGCGCGCGCTTGGTCGGCGGCTGCATGCATATCGAGGCCGCACCCGCAGATGTCGCCAAGATTGCTGCCCTCGGTGGCAACGCCGTCGACGACAAGGGCAAGACCCCGCTGCCCGCCGCCATCGAGTCCGCGCTGCGCGAGCTGGGCTGCGACCATATCTCCCCCGAGGTCACCCCCTACATTCACGGCAACATGAACCTTTAGGTTACGCCGTTTTACAAACGGCGTAACTGCTCGGCGCTGCGCGGGCTCCGGACACGGCAATCTGACGTTCAACTTCACGGGCGCGACCAAAAGGTCAGCGCCCGCTTGTTTCACGTCACCTTACCGCACCCGGAGACCGCTCGCTCGCATATGCTCAACCTGCACTGCGTTAACTGACCCGCCAATAAGGGACAGGTTTATTTTGGCAGGTTTTATCTGGGGAAATATCGCGAGGCAGTCGCCCCCCCTAGCACCCATCTCACTTCGAGAGACACAAGAGGGGCGACTCGGCTGCATCTACTTCTTCCGATAGCGGCGGTTGCGGCTCGTCGATGAACCCATTACTTCGATGAGTCCTTTATCCGCCATTTTTGGCAGATGGTAGCGGACGGACGAAATTTTGACCCCCGATGCAACCGCTATTTCTCGCGCCGTCATATCCACCTCGGCTCTGAGAGCCTCCAGGATCCTATCCGCTGTCGAAGCTGACGATTCTCTGCTCATATCGATAATCTCAAACGTGTCTTTGCCACATTTTGACAGGACATGTTTATCGACAAGATTCCCGCAGATCAGGCGAATGTCATCCGAATCCCACTTCAGGGCCTCTCGTATTTTTTGAACATCGCATACGCACCCATGCTCCCGCATAAACATGAGCAATGTTTCCTCGCGATCCGTCAGCTCGGTGCCCACATGGCTCTGAATCCACGTGCGGTTTTCAGCAAGCTCCGCCCCGTGCCGGGAAAGCAGCACCGTAAACGAATCGGCCTTAACGATAAATTTCGGCCTTCCAAGCGAACGAGACTCCATCTCGCGAATCATAGCCGGGATACCAGATCCCTGGCTTTCTGCAACGGGCCCCTCGGCATGCTCTAACGGCGTCGCCCCCATTAGGCTCATGAGCTTTGGGTTTCGGCAGCGCGATTCCCCGTCTGCAAGATTGTCCACCGTCTTTCCGCCCCAAAGCCCACCGGGGTTTTTGATCTCTATTCTGTCTGGATAGATATCGACACTCACGGCCTGCCCCACAAACATGGGCGAATATTCTCGATGGATGCAGGCGTTTGCCAAGGCCTCGCGCAAAACCTCCTGGGGAACTTCCCAATCCTCCCTTCTGCCAGCGCCTTGCACTATCGCCGCTTTGCGCAAGTTCCGTCCAATCGCGACAAGGGCATCTTCGATGCAAGCCGGAATCGGGCCATCGCACAACTGGCGGTCAATAAACCGGGGTTGCCCGGGTGCAGATTTTTCCACATCGGAATGAACGGCGACATCAATCATGAGTTTGGGATAGAACTGCTGGGGGTAAATTCCCGCCGACAGAAGCCCTGCGAGCTTCACCGCACCATCCTTTGTAGTGATATTGAGTCTGACCAGCTGCTTTTCCAGCGTATCGGCCCCGCGCAAAACGCGGGGGGTCTGCAGCCGGCGATTTGCGATAATAGACCGCACGACATCTGGATCCAAATCCTCGACTGTTGCCTCCGAAACCACCGTGCCGTCTGCATCGCTCGGAAGCAACGCACTCTGCAGCTCATATAGCTCAGCGGGTGACATCTTGATATCTTTATCATCCACGCGCTTGTAGCTACCGTTCTGCACGCCGCGCGCGCCGATATAGCAAGGCTTCGCTTTAAGCTCAAGTTCAAAGATGCGCACCAGAAGCACCTGGAGCCCGTCGACCTCGCCTCGATCAAGCTCGTACCGTGGCGCATGGGTCACCACTGCCGCTGAGCCTCCGTCTCCGATACCCGAAACAAACTGATCGCGCACCCTATCGATAGCAAAGTTAGCCGAAGGAACAAATCCTTCGGCTTCGTTTAGGCCCAAAATAATGAGCCCACCCGCAGTGTTCGCAAAAGCGCTCACTGTCTCCCATACGTCTGCGCTCAATTTATTCGTGCAGGCTTTAACTTCTACCGATGCGTCATCAGTCCCCCGCCTGCGAAGGCGCTCAACGATAAGGCCAAGAGGTTCATCCAGCAGCATTGGCATTCCGTCTCTCTAAAACGATAGATTTATCTCTCTAAAGTATAGTATATCTCTCTAACTTTAGAGAGATAAGCACCTTATTTTAGAGAGACATTTAGAGAGATGTATCGAATTCACTGTTAGATAGCCCAATGTTATCTCTTTAACTGGCTTTCTCTTTAGAGAGACAATTAGAGAGACGAGCGCGACCTCTCTAATCAAGGGCACCACTCTTTAAGGTGCACACTCCCTAACCGTGCCCTAAGTTGCGGTGAAATAGTCCCCCGATTAACCTGCCAAAAAGGGACAGGTTTATTTTGGCGGGTTTTATCTGGGGAAACGCAAAATAGCCCCACATACACAACCACCGCAGCTCCATATGAGGCAAATGAATCAGTAGCGTCTATCCCAAATCTTGAGTATTTGTTCGACAGAACGGCCCCTGCCGGCTCCTGCTAGACTGGTAGATTCCCAACCGTCCATCCAGGAGCCGCAATGTCGCGCAAGTCCGCCTACAAGCAAGTACTTTCCATCGGCGCCGCCGTGGTGCTGGGGTTTGCGCTGTTCACAGGGTCGCTCGACGGAGCGCCCAAGTTGTTGTCGCCGCAAAGTGATGAACAGGCGGCAGCTCTGGCCGAAAAACAAAACGAAAGTCCCAGCCGCACCGACGACGAGGCGGACCTGGTCGATCGGCTCGAATCAGGAACGGCGAGCTCCCCGGACCCTCAAAACAGCCAGGACTCTGGCGATGGCTCTGAATCCGCCGCAACCGACACCGGTGACACTGCCTCCGCGGATAGTGCCGCAACCCCCATCGACGAGGTCGAAAACCCCGACCTCAACCGCGCCCGCGGTGTTTATCTCAGCAGCATTCCCGACTACGCCGGCAACCCCTACGTTGCCCTTCGCGCCGACAGCACGCACCCGCTGGGTATGCCGTCGTTCACGCTCGACGAGTACGAGCGCGCCACCGAAGAGGGCTGCTTTAAGAAATTCTCCAAGCTCGACAGCCTGGGCCGCACTCGCAAGGCGCTCGCCTGCGTAGGCCCCGAGTCGCTCGGACAGGGAAAGCGCGGCGATATCTCGCGCATCCATCCTGCCGGTTGGCACCAGCAGCGCTACGACTTTATTCCAGGCCAGAGCCTCTACAACCGCTGCCACCTCATCGCCTGGTCGCTCTGCGGCGAGAACGCCAATCGCAAAAATCTCCTCACCGGCACGCGCTACCTCAACGAGACGGGCATGCTGCCGTTTGAAGAGCAGATCCTCGACTACATCCACGACACGGGCAACCACGTGCTCTACCGCGTCACGCCCATGTACAACGAAGAGGAACTCGTCTGTCGTGGCGTTCGTCTGGAAGCACAATCGATCGAGGACCACGGCAAGACCCTGTGCTTCCACGTGTACTGCTACAACCTGCAGCCGCACGTGCAGATTGACTACGCCACCGGCCGCAACCAGGCCACCGGAGAGTAGGTTCAACCGGGGCCACGCCCGCATCGTTTGTCACCGACGCGCACGGGAGGCTAATTCTTGCCTCCTACGGCGCATTTCTATGACATGGGGCCATCTCTCCAAGATATCCGTATTGTCGATGAAGAGTAGAAGGCAGACGCCAGACAGGCAGCCAAAGCAGCGGAAGCCTTACACTAAAACGTGATTTATTCTTTGCAATCACAATCTCGATAAGTTAATCGAAGCAAAACAACGTAAAATGAAGGTAATTTTGCTTCAAAGTAATCAGGAGAAACTGTGACCAATCGCGTCAACAATTCACATATAAAAAAGGATTGTCCCACCCCCATCTATATGCAGGTGGTCGACTATCTGCGCGAGAACATCGCCTCAGGAGCTTGGGAGCAAGCATCCAAAATCCCGTCGGAAGTCGAGCTCATGAGCACGCTCGGCGTCAGCCGCGGCAGCATCAAAAAGGCCATTTCCAGGCTTGTTGATGAGGGCCTGCTTGAGCAAATTCAGGGAAAGGGAACTTACGTTAAGTCAAAAGACATCTCTTTCCCCCTTACAGAGGGTCTTATCTCTTTCTCCGAATCTCTAATCGAGCAAGGTCTTTCTTTCGAAACAAGCATTCTCGATTGCGAAATTCGTAAGTCGGACGAAGATATTTCCAGACATCTCGGTATTGTCGAAGGTTCTGACTACCTTCATCTCGAGCGAGTGCGCAGCGTTGAGGGTGAACCTGTGATGTTCATCGAAAACAACATCAATATGGCACTTGTCCCAGGTATTGAAACAGCCGACTTTGTTAACGAAGGTCTCTTTGCAATAATCGAGCGGCTCTCAGGCCACCAGATCGAATACTCAAAGACCTCCTTTGTGGCAAAGCTCGCGGATACCCAACGCGCGGATGCGCTTGGTCTCTCTACGCAGTCCCCGCTTCTTCAGCAGCTTCAAACAGTCTACTTGGACAATGACTCTGCAATTGAATATGCGCGCGTATGGCTTAAATCCAGCAGGTTCCAGCTTGGCACCGTTTTTCAGCGCCGCCATTAAAGCTCTTGAGAGCGGCGGCATTGCGCTTAACATAATTCCAAAACGCAAAAAGGCGAACCCGTGGGTTCGCCTTTTTTAAACGGTTTTAGTCCAGCGCGTCAAACAGCTCCGTAAGCAACGCTGCCCTGTCATCCGTAATCGCCAGGGCGCTCGAAATGCCGGTACCTTGCGCGCCAAGTCCAATCAGGCGACGAACGTCGCCTCCGCACCTGATTCCCGCTCCCTCCATGATAACGATGTCGGGATTGATGGACCTTACGGCAGCGATGGTCTCCGCGATGTAATCATCGCCGCTTGTATGGCCGGTTCCCACAAGGCTACTCGGCTCGCAAAGAATCACGTCCGGGTCCATCGCCGCAACCGCTTTGGACTCTGTCACGCTATCGGCTGCAACAATGGTTAGAATCTCAAGCTCACGAGCGCGATCGATCGTTGCCGCCAACTTATCAACGGCCAGGGGGTGTGCCGTGTGATTTAGAAAGACAGCTTGAACTCCCGCGCTCTTAAGCGACTCAAGAGGTGTCAGTCCCATTCCTTTTCCGTCACCGACAAGATCGGCATGCTGCGCTGTGGGAATTGCAAATTTCAAATCCTTCGCAACTGCGCAGAGCTCGGGAACGGGAGCAGTCCAAAAAATCGAATGATCTCGATCTTTTGCGATTTCATCCGTAAGATGAGCCGCTGCAATTGAATCGTCCGCAAGCAAATAGGTCTTAGGACTGACTGTGAAAAGTGGCAGTTTTAAATCGGAACGTTTCATGAGAACACGTCCTTTCCGACTAATACATGGCCTGCCATACCGAGCGATTTAGCCGTTGAAGCTAATCTCGATGCCGGTTTCCAGCTTGGGAAGCACGCTTGGTGTCACGAGAACCGTTCCAGGAAGCAGCTCTCGCTCGCCATCGAACGCAATGGTTAGATGACCGAGCCCTCCCATGTTCTCGTTCGCAGCTTCACCAAACTCCTTAATCGTGTAGACCTGATCGCCGATGGAAATGGTGCCGCCCTCAGCAAGCACGTTATCCTCTGTAGGAGTTCCATCGTGAACGACGCAGATGTCGCGCAACTCTGCAGGAGCGGTCGGGCCAAACAGGACCACCATCTTCTCGTTGAGAAGCTCCTCAACAAACGAGCCGATCTCAGTGACCTTAACCTTGTACATTTGATTTCTCCTATCTTTGTTACGCCGCAGGCGCAGTCATTGACCTGTCGATAACACGAATAGCCTGGGCAAAAGCATCGTGATAGCTTTCGTTGGCCAGATGGTCTAGGGCGGTCTCGATATTCAACCCCAACATCTCGCTCATCTCCGAAAACTCCGGTTTGAGGGAAAGCCCTTTGAGCTCATAGCAACCGTTAATCACGCCGTCATGATCAGTCAGGATCATCACAAACGCCTTTCGGCTAAAACTCACCTTGCACATACCCGTGCCCAAGTATCCCTCATGATCGCGAGCGCGCTCATGGATGAGAACACGCACCCTCTTCCAATAGCGATACTGGGTGAATGTTCCTGCAAGCCATACAAGAATAAAGAAGGCTATTGTAATGAGTGCGTTGAGCATAGCGGGCCTTTCCCTCTTAAAGCATTCAGTTTACAGGCCAAAGGACAGTACGTAGGCGAGAATAATCTGGATCGGGGTGGTAATCAGCTTGCCAAACAGGAATGCAGGGTAACCGATTTCGATCGTCTCGGGCTTTGCCTCCATGAGAGTCATGCCAACGGGAGCAAAGTCAGAACCAACCTGGCAGTTGACGGCAAAGAAGCCGGGAAGGGCAAAGTTAGCGGGAATCGTGCCGTTGGCGATTTGGTCGCCAACAAGAACAGAAAGCACAGAAGCGATGATTGCGCCCGGGCAGATCAATGGCGAAAGGAACGGGATTGAGCAGAACATGCCAATTGCCAGCATACCGGGCAGCGAGCCCGCAAGCGGAGTGAGAACGCCGGCAAGAACGTTCGCGAAACCCGTGTAGTTAATAATGCCGATCAACACCGAGACAAACGCCATAAAGGGGATGATGTTGCGGATAACGTCATTCACGGTATCACGTGCAGCCTGATAGATGATGCTGATGACGCGACCAACGCCGGTGCCGATCTTAGAGACAACGTCCATAAACCCGTTAGACTGTTTGGACGCAATCTCGGCGCGCCCCTCAGCAATCTTTGCGTGAACGTTTTCCTTCGTCGTCTCCTCGTGTGCCTTTTCGGTCTTTACCGGCTCAGCGGGAACATCCGCGGCATCGACAAGAGCGATGCAATCGGGATTGACATCGGACGCAAAGAGATCCTCGGTGATGAACTGTGCCAGAGGGCCAGACGGGGAACCAGGTTTGATGTTCAGCGTCTTAAGACCCATCTTGGGATAAGTGCCGCAGCGGGCCACGCCAGCGCAGTCGATAACAACAGCGCATGCCTGATCGGTCTCGATCGGGTCCTTAAACTGATCGTGCGCCTCGGCGCCGGTAAGCTCCGCGATGCGAAGGGCAACCGGACTGATTCCGCCCAGGGTCACGCTCAGAACATAGGGCTTTTCGGCCGTGGGGGTAATGATAAGGGGTCCGCCCCAACCGTTGCCGCCGTGGGACGCCTTTACGCTTTTAAATTCACTCATGATCTAGACTCTCCTTTTGCGCTGAACCACTAGGCAGCAAGCTTAGCTTTGTTGCGCTTCTTCATGATGAGGTACAGCTTCTCGGTAACGATGCCCTTGATCAGGCAAACGATCAGACCAACGACGAGGAAGCGGATGGCAAGCTCAGAGGAGTTCTTTCCCAGTGCCTCGTAGCCAGCCGAGATGCCAAGCCAAACAAAAAGCTCGGACGAGTTGGCGTGCGGGAAAAGGCCGACGATGGGATGCATCATGGACACGACCGCATCGTAGAATGCAGGTTTGTAGTCCTCCTCGACAAACACACCAAAGGTGTACGCCATCGGGTTGCAGAGGAAGAAGGTACAAAGGAATGGAATGAGGGTATAGCGGAGAACCGCATATTTGGTGCACTTCTTCATGAACCCATAGACGCGCTCCTCGCCAATCAGCTGGATGATTGCCTTGATCGTAAGGATCAGGCAAATCAGCATGGGAATCATGCCCGTGATAAACGAGGCAAACTGCTCGCCCGCAGCATTAAAAAGGCCGGTAAAGCCCTCCGCAAGGAAGATAAGGAAATCGTTTACTGCTCCCATTTTCATTCTCCTTAATTGATGTTCGTTACTGCTATCGTCCTACCTGAGCGCCCGCTCCTCCCCTTTCATTCGGCCATATACGCTCATGGTTGTCTACGGTCGTCTATATATTACAAAGTGACTGCCTTCTGAGCTTTGCTCTTGCATTCCTTTCGGTGAATGGTTGGTTTTGTAGGGCAAACGGCTATGCGCTCTTTAGCTCATAGATATTTTCTAATGCCTTAAATATGCGCATGTACCTGTCAAAACGCACATTGTATATCTCGTGGACTTTGTCGTTTTTTTCAACGGAATCTAGCCTTTTGCAGACCCCGGCGGCAATATCGGCCAAATCTTGTCCGCAAGAAGCTGAAAGCGCTAGCAATGCCGCGCCCTGACCGGCACCGGACGATTCCATGCGCACTAAATCGATTCCCAACACGTTTGAGAGCGTTTGCGCCCAAAAATCGTTCTTAGCCCCTCCGCCAACAAGCCTGATACCGAACCACTCTTGCGAATGGTTCACGGATTCCTTGAGTTCCCTGAGGGCATATGCCGTGCCCTCCATAAGTGCCCTCTCAAGCTCCGAACGCGTCGTGTCAAGGTCAAGCCCCAAAAAGGCACCTCGAACCGACGGGCAACCGTGCAAGACCTTTTCCCCCGACAGATGCGGATAGAACATGAGGTCCCTCATTTCGTAGAAAGGATCCTCAACGGCCTTGTCCTCGAGATCGTAGGAGTCGCTGTCTAGAATCTGTCCGTACCACCACTCCTTAGCTCCACCACACGACCTAATACTGAGCTGAACTTGCGTCTTAAGAGTATTACCCCATTTAAACAATACGGGCTTACCAACATCTGGAAGTTCAACCCCTTCGGCCGAATACATCAGCACACCGCTTGTGCCAAGCGAAATGGTGGGAATGCCCTCCAGGAGACAGCCCGTACAAATCGCCGCCGCAGGATTATCGCCCGTCCCCCTTACAATCGAAGCGTCTGCGGGAATTCCCGTCTCAGCCGAAGCCCTTTCGCTAACGACCCCGATAACCTTGTCGGAAGGCTCGACAGCGGGAAGCAACGACTCGGGAACCCCAAAATGCTCGCAAACCTCGTCAATCCAAGTTTGCTTCTTATTATCGAAAAGCCCCGTTGTCGACGCTCCGCAATAGTCCATGCCGGGATGTCCGCCAAACTTGAGAGCGATCCAATCCGAAACCGAAAGGAATACCTCGCTCTTGGAAAGAGCTGCTGGGTTGTTTTTAGCCATCCATGCAAGGTTCATTGCCGGAACCCCAGTTGAAAGGAAGCTGGCAACCTGAGGAAAACCTACAGCTAGCGCCCACTGCTTCTCATCAAAAACAGTGTCAATCGTGCGTTGATCATTCCACATTATCGCCGGACATGTCGGAACCCCAGCAGCATCAACCAGCACCGTCGTATGCATTTGCCCGGTGGCCCCAACGCCCTTAATTAGAGACAGGTCGACCTTCTCCCCAAGCAAGGCGCACGCCGAACAAACGGCATCCCACCATATCCCGGGTTCGATCTCTCTCCAACCGGGATGAGGCTCAGAGCATTCGTAAGCCTCGCTTGCAGTTGCGACAACTTTTCCACTTTCATCAATGCACGTAAGCTTCACCGATGACGTGCCAACATCGACACCAAGGTAGAGCGCGCCCATTATCGCCTCATCCATATCCATAATTCCGATTTACTCAGCGATGCCGTTAATGGCGCGGGTCGTTTTGTAGGCAACGGCCGCGACGGCTTCTCGAGCATCGATTAGCACCTTGGCAAGATTGTGCTCATTGTTGTTTGCCTCATACGCCTTGCCAACAGTTGTGATGTAGGCCTTACGCAGGTCGCTTGCAATATTGATCTTGGACATCTTGTGCGGCTGCATCGCATGGATGGTCTCGTAGGGAATTCCCGAGCCGCCATGAAGAACGAGGGGACACGGAGATACCTCTGCAAGCTTCTCAAGCAGCGGCAAATCGATGCGCGGCTCATCTTCGAGGCCATGAACATTACCGATGGACACGGCCAGCAAATCACAGCCCGTGCGCTCTACGAACTCACAAACCTGATCCGGGTCGGTCTTAAGATCCGCCTCGGAAACATGATCGTCCTCCTTGCCCTTGATGGCGCCAAGCTCCGCCTCGACGGGCACGCCATAGCAATGGCAATAGTCGACCGCCTGGCGCGAGAAGCGAATGTTCTCTTCAAAGGAAAGCGCGGCACCGTCGATCATGACAGAGGTGAAGCCAGCCTGGACCGCCTGGCGTACGTCCTCGAGCGTCTTGCCGTGATCGAGATGCAGACACGTGGGAACGATATAATCCTCCGCCGCGCGCTTTACGATGGATGCGATCATGCCGTAATCGGACAGCTTGACGTTAGTAGGGGCGATCTGAAGAATACCCGGCATCCCGGCCCTCTGTAATCCATCCAGGATACCTAAGGTCATCTCCATGTTCGTCGTGTTATATGCGGGAAGGAGCCATCCGTTCTTGCGTGCAATCTGGATCAGCTCAGTCGAAGTTACAACTGCCATGATTCCTCCAACCGGGTTACGGCAATTCGAGTTGAGTTTTCGTTCCAGATACTTATATAGACGTCTATGTACCTGTTTATAGACGACTATATACCTTTTTGATTTATGCGCAAAGCACTAAATACAGCAAATCGAAAAAAGGGGCTGCCGAGAAGCACTCGACAGCCCCTTTCATTTGACATGCTTACCCCAGCGCCCCATTTGCCAGCATATCGGTAACGTCATTTAGGCTCGGAACTATTGCCGTGGCCAATCTTTCCATCTCATCTGTTGGCTCAGAGAGATCGGGGACCATGACAGTGCAAAATCCTCCTGCAAATCCCGCACGCACCCCGTTATAGGAATCCTCTAAAACGAGGGATTTCTGCGGCGAAGCTCCTAGCTCATCCGCCGCTTTCAAAAAGACGTCTGGATAAGGCTTGGCGTGTTCGACCTCAATACCAGAGACGATCGAATCGAAATAAGGGAGTATTCCTCCCCTTATCAAATTTGCCTCGATCATTTTTCTGCTCGATGATGAAGCAACCGCCATCGGAATTCCCTCAGCCTGAAGATAGTCGAGAAGCCAATCTAATCCGGGTTTCTTCTCTGCGCCCTGAGCCAGCGCTTCATGCGCTATTTCGTAAAAACGGTCAACAAACGCTTGAGAATCGACCTCATCACCATACCACTCGCGAATAATGGACACCGCTTCCGATCCATTGGTGCCACGCATGGCGTCCGCAAGACCCTCTTTGCATTCAACCTCAAACTCAATTGCGGTTTTGGGCCAGCAGGAAGCCCAAATCGGCTCAGTATCGAACATGAGCCCGTCCATATCGAAGATAACCGCCTCGAACATATTGCCTCCTAGTTCAAATAGACGTCTATATACGTTTATTCTATCAAAGGAGATCTATCTTTCGCGACGGCATGAAAGGAGACGGGCCCAGTAAAAGCCGGCAGGCACCTCGCCCACCAAAAACCACCACGATGGGGACTATTCCCATCGTGGTGGTTGCCCTACATCGATCTACTTGGCGTGGCACTTCCAGAGCGGCCCTTGCATCGGCATGTATGTTGCAGGCAAAATCACACGCTACTTGGCGCGACCCTCCTCATAGCGCTCAACCAGCTTGGCCTGAACGTCATAGGGAACCTGCTCATAGCCAGCAGGCTTCATGGTAAAGTCACCCGTGCCGCGCGTGATAGAGCGCAGGCGCGTCGAGTAATCCGTCAACTCGGCGAGAGGTGCCTGGGCAATGACCACGGTATCGCCGCGCTCATCGGTCTCCATACCCGTCACGCGACCGCGCGAGGCCGAGATGTCGCCCATCACGGCGCCGGCGTAGCTCTCGGGGATAGTCACCGTAATTTCCTCGATGGGCTCCAGCACCACCGGGTCGGCATCGGCACACGCCTTGCGCAGGCCGATGCGGGCCGCCGCGCGGAACGCCATCTCGTTGGAGTCGACGCTGTGATACGAGCCGTCGTACACAGCCACGCGAATGCCCGTAAGCGGGTAGCCGGCAATGATGCCGTCCTTCATGGTCTCCTGAACGCCCTTGTCCACGGCAGGAATGAGCGAGCGCGGGATGCGGCCGCCTACGACCTCGTCCACAAACTCATAGCCGTCGCTCGTGCCGTCGGGCCCAATGAGCGGCTCAACGCGCAGCCAGCAGTCGCCGTACTGACCGGCGCCGCCTGTCTGCTTCTTGTGGCGGCCTTGGGCACTCGCCGTGCGGCGGATGGTCTCGCGATACGGAATGCGGATCGGCACGCTTTTGGCCACGACCTTGGTACGATCCTCCAAACGGTTGAGCAGCACCGAAACCTGCGCCTCACCCACCGCCGAAATGATGGTCTGGCCGGTCTCCTCGTCACGATCGATGCTCATGGTCGGATCGGCCTTGCATGCCTTCTCGATAAACGTATAGAGCTTCTCCTCGTCGCCGCGGTTCTCGGCCTCGATGGCAATGCGGTACTGCGAGTTGGGGAACTCAAACGCCGCCGCCTCGACCTTACCGGTAATGGAGAGCGTGTCACCCGTCTCTGCCGCCAACTTGGGCGCCACGATAATGTCGCCGGCATAGGCGTGACCGACCTCAGTCATATCGCGGCCGCACATCACATACAGGTGAGCCAGACGATCGCTCTTGCGGGTACGCGCGTTGATCAGCTCAAGGCCCGGCTCAAGCGTGCCCGTCAGCACCTTGATAAAGCTGATGCGGCCCTGCTGCGGATCGGCCAGCGTCTTAAACACAAACGCCACCGGACGGTCATCGTCGCTCGAAATCTTGAGCGAATCGCCGTCGATAAGCGGCATCTCACCGTAGTCGGTCGGCGCCGGGAAGTACGTCGCGATGTCATCCATCAGCGAGTTGACGCCCTGTTCCTTAATGCAATCGCCCGCAAAGACCGGCACAAAGATGCGCTCGGCGATCGCCTTCGACAGCAGGCCTTCAAGCTCCTCCTGCGTCAGCGTCTCCTCGCCTTCCAAGTACTTCATCATCAGCTCGTCGTCAGCCTCGGCCACCAGCTCGCACAGATGGTCATGGGCTTCCTCGGCCTGGGCACGATACTCCTCGGGAATCTCCGACTCAACGGCTTCGGTGCCGTTGCAATGGCGCGCCTTCATGCGCACCAGGTCGATGATGCCGTCAAAGTCCTCGCCCTCGCCCCAGGGAAGGGTCACGGCGCCCAGGCGCGTGCCAAAGCGCTCCTGCAGCAGGTCCATTGTGGTCGTAAAGCTGGCCTCGGAGCGCGACAGACGGTTCACGAACACCGCACGCGCCAGGCGCAGATCCTCCGCCGCATACCAAAGCTTGACGGTCGTAGGCTGCGGGCCGGCCTCGGCGTCGACCACAAACAGAGCCGTCTCGCAGACGCTCATCGCTGCAAAGGCGTCGCCGATAAAATCGGGGTAGCACGGGGCATCGAGCACGTTGATGCGGGCGCCCTTCCAGTCGATCGGTGCGATGGTCGTCGAGATGGAGAATGAACGCTTGACCTCTTCGGGGTCATAGTCGAGCGTGGGCTTGGTGCCGTCGTGGCCGCCCAGACGGGCGGTCTTACCAGAAAGGTGGAGCATGGCCTCGGCGAGTGAAGTCTTGCCCACCCCGCCTTGGCCTACGAGCACCACGTTCCTTACATTGCCGGTCTTGGGAGCACCCATGATGACCTCCTTGCAGGGCCGCGCGCAATGCGCGACGCCAACGGGGAGAGTTCGCGGTCGGTGCCATCCCGGGAGCAGCATGGTCGGCAGCCGAGCCGACTCACCCTCCAAATGTCCTATGCCACCACCCTACCCTCACGGGCGGCTGTCCATGCATACCTTTCGGCGCACGTATGAATACAGGCGGCGAGAGGAAGAGACAAGCTTATGAGGCGATTATTGAACCCCGTCGATGCAAACAAAATGCCGCCACAGACCGTAAGACCTGCGGCGGCTTCGCCTCAATTAATAGTTGAGTAAATTCCTGAGCCTACCCCTCGATACGGCTCAAGAACTCACGCGTGCGCTGCTCGTGCGGATGGCCGATAACCTGATCGGCAGGCCCCTCCTCGACAATACGGCCTCCGTCCATAAAGACCACGCGATCGGCAACATCGCGCGCAAACTGCATCGCGTGGGTCACGATCACCATCGTCATATTCTGCGCGGCAAGGTCTTTAATGACACGCAGCACCTCGGCCGTTAGCTCGGGATCGAGCGCCGAGGTCGGCTCGTCAAAGAACAAGATCTCCGGGTCTAGCGCCAGGGCGCGGGCAATACTCACGCGCTGTTGCTGACCGCCCGAAAGCTCACATGGCACCTTACTCTCGTTACCCGTAAGCCCCATCTGTGCAATAAGCTCGTGTGCACGGGCCTCCGCCTGCTCGCGCGGGCGCTTAAGAACGCGGATCGGCGCATCGGTGATGTTTTTTATCACGGTATAGTGCGGGAACAGATTGTAGTTCTGAAATACCAGGCCAAATCGCGAGCGCGCCTGCCTGGGCACGTCGCCTTTCGCATATACCGCACCCGACCCCGCGTCCGTCGCAACGGCAAGGTCGCCAAACGAAAGCGAGCCACCGTCGAGCGTCTCGAGCAGTGTGGCGCAGCGCAGAAGCGTGGACTTACCGCCGCCTGAAGGCCCGATAATCGCCACGACCTCGCCACGCTTTACCTCGAGCGAGATATCCTTGAGCACCTCATTGCCGCCAAACGCCTTACGCGCGTTTTCGATTTTCATCACTGAGTTAGTCATGATAATAGTCCAGCTTCTTTTCGGCGGCGCCCAGCAGCATCTCGACCACAAAGTTAAAGACCCAGTAGATCAGCGCCGCGATCGCAAACGGCACCATGCTCACCTGCGAGGCGACCAGCGCCTTGGCCGTCGAGAACATCTCACCTACGCCAATGGCAAACGCCAGCGACGTGTCCTTGACCAGCGTGATGATCTCGTTGCCCATCGCCGGCAGAATACGCTTGGCGACCTGCGGCATCACGATATACAGAAACGTCTGCATGCGCGAATAGCCCAGCACCTCGGCTGCCTCGTATTGACCGCGCGGAATGGACTGCAAGCCCGAGCGATAGATCTCGGCAAAGTAGCCGGCGTAGTTGATGATGAACGCCACGACGCATGCCGTCCATTTGGAATCGGGCGTGAGTGAGATGCCGAACACGTAGTACGGGGCAAAGTAGATGGCAAACATCTGTAGCATGAGCGGCGTGCCGCGCATCACCGAAATATAGATGCGCGCGACCCAGCGAAGCGGCGCAATTTTGCTCATGCGCATGAACGCCACGGGGATTCCCAACGGAATCGACCCCAGCAGCGTCAGCACAAACAACTGCAAGCTGACCAAGAATCCCTGGCCAAGCATCTGCATCATGACCTGAATAGACAACCTAAGCTCTCTTTCGCGACAACAGAACAGCAAACCCAATGCTAAAGCGGGTTTTCCAGGTGCTCGAGTTTGCCGTGAAAGAGGAGCGCCGCGTACTAAATGTACGCAAGCGACGGTTTGAACGGCAAACTCGGGTGCCTGGGAAAGCCGCTATTTCAGAACCCAGTTGTCGAAGGAAAGACCGTAATCTGCGTACTTGTCGCACAGATCCTTGACCGTGCCGTCCTCATAGAGCGCCTTGAGCGACTCGGTCACGGCGTCGGCCGACTTGGTGTCGCCCTTCTTAAAGCCGACGGCGTAGTGCTCGCTGGACAGCGGCTCATCAAGCTGCGTATAGGCATCGGGCTTGGCGGCAAGCTGATACTGGGCAATCGAAAGGTCGCAAGCCACGGCATCGACCGCGCCGCTCTCAAGCTGCATAAAGGCCGTGTTGTACTCGCCGATCGTGTCGAGCGTGGCAAACGTCGCCGCCAGATCCTTCTGGTCACCCTCGAGTACATCCTGCGCAGCGGAATCGGTCTGGGTAATCACGGTCTTGCCGGCAAGATCGTCCCAGCCTTTGATGCCCGCATCCTTCTTTACCACCAGCACCTGCTCGTTGAGCATGTACGGCTCGGAGAACGTGTAGTCGTCCTCGCGACCCTCCATGGTAAAGCCGTTCCAGATGCAGTTGATGGCGCCGGAGTTGAGCAGCGTGTCCTTGGCATCCCAATCGATGGCCTCGTAATCGACTTCCCAGCCCTGTTTATCGGCAACGGCCTTGGCAAGGTCGAGGTCAAAGCCCGTGTACTCGCCGTCATCGCCCACAAAGCCGTACGGAGGATAGGACTTATCAAAGCCCACCACGAGCTTCTTGGATTCCGCAGCGCCCTTCACATCCTTGGCCGCGGTAGATCCAGCAGCGGAGCCCTTGCCGGCACCACCGCCGCAGCCGACAAGACCAAGGCCAAGCACCGTAGCGAGCGAGCCGGCTAGACCAACAAACTGACGACGAGACATATCGGTATTCATAGTATTCCCCCTTGATGGCACTTTAGTTAGGTAAAGTGAGTCATGTAACGTTCAGAATCATACACTTTAGTGAGATGGAGTACAAGGGAGGGCTTGCCCGCCGCGTGAGGGGTGTGGGGGTTAAGTTTCCTGCTCTACAGTCCTGCTCACGACGGAGGCCACATTAAGTGGCCTCCTGTT
>UQXB01000014.1:0-44212 GCA_900544935.1 uncultured Collinsella sp. | reverse complement strand
AACCCGCGACCCCAACCTTGGCAAGGTTGTGCTCTACCAACTGAGCCATGTCCGCCTGCGAGGATTTAATATACGGGATGATCCACCCAAATGCAAGAACTTTTTTTAAAAAGTTTTGCGACGCCCTCGCGAACCTCGCGAAGACATCAGCCACCACGGAAGGCGCAGGCAAACGCAAACTCGCCGCAAGAGGCCACTACATCTCGCCGAGCATGATCCAGGCAGAGCTGTCCTGCGCGAGCCTGCCGTCTGCAAGCGGTGATGAGGTGAGCAGGACCCTGCCCGCCGGCAGCTCCACAGGTGCTGCACCGAAGTTCGTCACACACGCCCAGCCGTTATCGCGGCGATAGGCGATGACGCCGCCCTCAGCGCCCTCGGCACCATCCGCAAGACCGGTGCGCCCGTCAAGATCGAGCCACGCAAGATCGTTGGCGCACCCGCGCAGCTTGCGCCGCAGCCAGAGGGCGTCACGATAGAGCGCAAGCATCGATGTCGGGTCCGCTTCTTCCTTATCGGCAGCATAATCGGAAAACCATGCAGGCTGCGGCAGATGAGGCGCTGCATCGGCGTCTGCCGGCGAAAACCCAAACGATCCGCCATGCGCGGGATCGTCCGCTGCCACCCACGGCAGGGGCACACGACAGCCGTCGCGCCCCTTCTCACGCTTCGGTCCGTGCGTATTGGTCGCAGTAGGGTCTTCGAGTGCAGCCCACGGGATATCAGCCACCTCAAAAAGGCCGAGCTCCTCACCCTGATACACGTATGCCGAGCCCGGAAGCGCCAGCTCAAGCAAAAGGGCCGCCCGCGCGCGGCGCTCGCCGAGTTCACGGTCCTCGTCATAAGACGACCCGTCGCGCAAGAGCCAGTCGAGCGCAATCTGGTGGTAGCGCGTCGCCTTGATTTGCGGCAGGGCATAGCGTGTCGCCACGCGCGGCACGTCGTGGTTGGAGAGTACCCAGGTCGAGGCGGAATCGGATTCGACGGCTGCCTTCAAGCCCTTCTCGATTGCAGTGTGCATGTCATCATAGGTCCAAGTGGCCTTGGCAAACTCAAAGTTGAATGTCTGGCCAAGCTCGCTGGGACGCGCGTAGAGATACTGGCGCTCGGGCAGCACCCACGCCTCGGCAACAGCACTGCGCGGCGGATTATAGCGGTCGAACACGCGGCGCCACTCGCGATAGATCTCGTGGACCTCATTGCGGTCCCACAGCGGATGGGTGCCGTCGTCAACCATGTCATCGCCCTCGGCGAGATGCCACCGGTCGAGGTCATCGCGGTCGAGATCCTTGGCGAGACCCTGCGCCACATCAATGCGAAAGCCGTCGACGCCTCGATCGCTCCAAAACGCCAGGACGTCGCAAAAGAGCGCGTGAACCTCAGGGCATGACCAGTCAAAGTCCGGCTGCTCGGGCGTAAACATGTGCAGATACCACTGACCGTCCGCAACACGCGTCCATGCGGGGCCGCCAAAGTTGGCATTCCAATTGGTGGGAGGCAGCTCGCCATGCTCGCCGCGACCATCGCGGAAGATATAACGGGCGCGTTCGGGCGATCCGGGGCCGGCGGCAAGAGCGGCTTTGAACCAGGGGTGCTGGTTGGATGAATGGTTGGGCACGATGTCGACGATGACCTTGATGCCGCGCGCGTGAGCCGCAGCGATCATGTCATCGAAGTCGTCAAGCGAGCCGAGACGTGGGTCGACATCGCAGTAGTCCGCCACATCATAGCCGCCATCGACAAGAGGCGAAGGGTAAAACGGGCTCAGCCAGATGGCCTCGATACCCAGTCGCTCAAGATAGTCCATCTGCTGGGTAATGCCCGCGATATCGCCCAGACCCGAACCAGTCGAATCCTTAAACGAGCGCGGGTAGATCTGATAGATCGCGGCATCGGACATCCACGAGCGCGAAGAAGACTTTTCTGTAGCCATGGGGCGTATCTCCCTTGCAACGAGGTTATGCGAGATGCCCACGATGATACGCCCAAAGCGGACATTCGCGACAAACAACGCCACAGCCACGCCCCAAAACGATCGCTCCCTCGCGGGTTCGAACCTCCCGGGACGAATCGACCGATTAGTAAAAAGAACGGAAGACCCACTCCCCCGGCCATGACAGCGAGCGGGCTCCGGGTGCCCCAGGTTGCCGCGAAAGAGAAGGGAAGCGTACTTTATGTACGCGACCGACGATTGAGGGGCAAGATGGGGTGCCCGAGGCTCGCACAGCGTCAACAAAAAACGCGGTTCGTTAGAACCGCGTAAAATAGTTGGAGCGGACAACGGGGCTCGAACCCGCGACCCCAACCTTGGCAAGGTTGTGCTCTACCAACTGAGCCATGTCCGCTTGCGGGTTATTAATTTACGCGAGTTGTCCAAAAGACGCAAGTACTTTTTTCAAAAAACTTGTCTGCCGCATGTTCTTAATAGCCAAACGCGCTAAAGCGATTGGCTAGGCACACGATTCCAGCGCTCCGCTAAACAGCTTCACCATCTGCACGCGCGTGCCGGCGCCGTCCGTACGACGAGCAACCTCCACGTTATCGACGAGCATACGCATAAGCTTGATACCACGGCCGCGTTCCTCAGATGCAACCGGCTCGCTCGTTTCATCGATAGAATAGCCGGCACCTCGATCAAGCACCTCAACCACAACGCGATCGCCATAGGCCTGAACCGTCAGGACGCACCCGATACCGCCCGCATGGTCATAGGCATTACCCAGCGCCTCCCCCGACGCCAATGCGACATCGTAGCGCTCGTCACGGCGCAACGGAAGCGATTCAAGGAGTTCGGCGATGCGATGTCGGTAGTATGGAAGATTCTCGATACCCTGACGGACCTCAACGCTCTTACTCCAGCGAGGCAGCTCCCCCACCGGAATGGCAGGAATTGACTCCCGTGCCGGCCCCACGACATGAAGGATATCGACAAGACGAGCAATCTCCAAAAAGCGAACAACTTCACCTGATGCATTGACGAGCGAAAGCAGGCCTTCTCGCCTCATAAGCTCACGAGCGCGCGTAAGCAGGAATGCCAAGCCCGTAGAATCGATAAAGCTAACAGCCTGACAGTTGATGACGACACGACGCACGCCGCGGCCAATCAAAGCATCCAACCGCCGACGCAGCGCAGGCACCGTGGCGATGTCGATATCGCCTGGTGGCGTCAAAACCGCTATGTCATTCCACTCATTCATACGACCATGGTTCCCCAAAAAAGCCCACTCGATGCATTCGTTTCCCCAACCGTACGGATTCAGCCCGCCCAGCGTCGTCTATGAACGACCCCGTAAAAACTCAAGGGACACCAATGCAATGTCATCGTCCAGCGCCGATTCGGTAAATCGGTCAAGCTCGCCCAAGACCTTGCCGCAAATGCCCGATACGCCCTCACCCGAGACAGAGAGCAGAAGGTCGCGCAAGCGCTGCTCGCCAAAGAACGCTCCGGTGCGGTCGCGGGCCTCAATCGTTCCATCCGTATACATGAAGAGCATGTCGCCGGGGGCAAACGTAAACACGCCTGTCTCGTACACCATGCTCTCAAAGGCACCGATTACGCCCGATTGGCATCCAAGCAGCTCAACCTCTCCCCCACGGGCCTCGCCGCCACCCAGCGGCATCGACTCTGGCCTGATGACCATGGTCGGAGGATGGCCCGCCGAACAATACGTTGCGCGTCCGGCTTTAAGGTCAATCTTGGCGATAAAGGCCGTCACGAACGTCTCGACCCTCGAAAAGCCCATGAGCATGCTGTTAAGGGAGCGTGCCATGCGGGCCGGTCCAGCGCCCTCCCAGGCATATGCCGTCAGGGCCGTCTTGACGAGCGCGGACATCGATGCGGCCTCAATGCCTTTGCCAGACACATCACCCAGAATCATGACGGCGCAGTCGTCGGGAAGACGAATGAGCGTATAGAAATCGCCTCCGACCAACGCCGAATTCGTGGCCGACAGGTACACCGAATCGGTTGCGATACCCGGAACATCCCCCAGGGAATTTCTCATGCCAATCTGGAGCGTCTGAGCGATATGGCGCTCCTCGCGCTTTTGAGATTCGCCTTCGTAGATCAGTTCAAAGTCATGCGCCAAGTGCACCAAGTAGTCATATTCAAGGTCATCAATCGGCTCTTGGCTACCATCACGAAGCAGCAGCGCGCGCGTCGTCGGGCTCTTCGCAACAGAAGCAGGAACAATCGCGTCGTTACTGTGCTTGCCATCGCCCTCAGAGCGCGGGTGCCCCGCCTCGATGCCGGAGTCGACGTAGAGACCTTGACAAGGCAGACCATGCGCCCTAAGCCAGCCTCCCATAGGAATCGATTCGTCAACGCGAGTTATACGGACGTGTTTAAGGTCCTCGGCACTCGTACCCCCCAAAACAGATGCCTCAAAGCCATCAGGGCCAGCCCCCAGACGTGCCGCTGGCGCCGTCGTGGAAAAGAAAAGCTTCTCGGGATCGTCCGGCAAAGCAACGCGACTGCCGCCTTCAAAATCTATGACGTAGGAATCCAGACTGGCGTCATACTCAACAGGGCAAAAATGGCAGTTGAGCATATTGCAGATCTCGGACGATACCGCCTGGGTAGCCGCGACGGAATCGTCTAGAAAGGTAAACAACTCATCACGCAAGACATTGAGCGAGCGGCCAAGCTCGGCCGTGCGACGAGAGCGAAGACTCGATGCCATGCCGACCAGTTGGATAGACAAGTAATCGCAAATGACCTCGAGTACATTAACGTCATAGGCGAGCGGTGCCTGGGGGCGTTTCCAACCAACTTCCAGCACGCCAAGGATCTGCGTACCGTAAAAAACGGGAAGACAGATCTCGCTGCGGTACGGAGGCATATCCTGCACGCGCAACAGGTGCTTAGAACGATTGTCCAAGTCCATGAACATACCGGAGGCGGCCTTATCGCCCTCAAGGTCCTGTTGAATCGACAAGCGACAGGCACGCGACTCACGAAGAACATACGTCGGAATGCCAGCGCCATACGGCAAAAACTCAGGCAGGTAGCTGTCGTACAGCTCCTTGGAAACACCACGAAGCTTAAAACCGCCGCTCTCAGAAAAATAGATAGCGGCACCCGAAGCACCGAGCGTTCCTACAAGCTGGTTCAAAACGGTATCAAGCAGGCTAGGTAGCTCATCGGAGCCCACGGTACTCATAATGACCGAGAGCGTGCCAGAGAGACGCTTGTTCGCCACTCTAAGCTCCGATAACGCACGCTTGAGTTGACGGTCGTGAGAATACTGTTCCTCGATACTGTGAAGCGCCACAAGGACACGTGGTGCGCGGCGCCCAAAGATGCGTGGAGGCGTTACGGAGCCCGCACGAACCAAGACGGGGATAAAGGAGCCGTCACTCAGCTTGAGCATCAATTCGTTCTCGGAGCCATCAGTTTCAAATGGCAGACGATGTTCCGTCGCACGTTCAAAAGCGGATGAGTACAGGACGTCTTTAACATCTCCACCGATGACGTCGGCGCGTTCCTCGCACATCAAACCAAGTAAGCGATTATTCACATGCAGAATGGTTCCGTCGAGCTCGCAGATGATGACAGCATCGCTCGTGATCTCGACCAGTTGGGCAACGTCTGCCCACTCGTTGCGTTCAAGCGTTTCCATCGTGGACCCCACCGTCTATCGGTAACAAAAAAGCCTCCGAAGAGGCTTCTCAAATGCGATGGTGTCGGAGGCGGGACTTGAACCCGCATGACCAAAAAGCGGTCACTAGCACCTCAAGCTAGCGCGTCTGCCAATTCCGCCACTCCGACATGCTATGTTGTTGATTCGCAGTTCGTTTTGTTGGACCCGCGCGTTCAACGAGGAAGATAATAACCTATGATTCGAGAACTGCGCAAGCACTTTTTTGAAAAAAGTTTACGAATTTGTAATTGCGCAGGTAGACTGACCTGTTCGGGCAGGAATGAGGTTGCCTTCCAACGCGTCCTCGGGCATGCGGCATTATTTTGATCCGCGCTTCGCGCTACAAAATAATGCCGCCCCCTGCGGAATGCGTTGGAAGGCAACCTCATTCCGGCCCTAGGAGTATGTACTCCGGACACAGTTCTCAAACATGTTCTGGGGGCTGATGCAAATTTGGTGGCTCGGCTTTACCGAGCCCTTATATAAGGAGGCCGGAGCTAAAGCTCCGGCCTCACTAAATTTCTTATTAGATAAAGTGAGCGATCAAGGAATGCACCCCTCTGCAGTGGTAACACAGGGCCCGTGCTGGACTTAGTTTTCAGAACATTCCGCAGACCAGGAAACCCCCTTATCCGCAGCTCCGAAGGAGCAGGATAAGGGGGTTTCCATGGTCGAGGACGTTCTGAAAACTAAGTCCAGCGCGGGCCCGGACGAGAACAACCGACTACAGGTCGATGTGCGATTCCTTGATCGGGAACGGCTCCGCGAAGTGGCAGGCGCAGCAGTGGCCCGGTGCGACTTCCTTAAACTCGGGAAGCTTCTCAGAGCAGATACCCTGAGCGATCGGGCAGCGAGTGTGGAAACGGCAACCGGTCGGCGGATCCAGCGGCGACGGCGGATCGCCAGCGAGGATGATGCGCTTGCGGGTCTTCTGGATATCAGGATCGGGAACCGGCACGGCAGACAGCAGCGACTGCGTGTACGGATGGTGAGGCTCGCTGTAGAGCGTCTTCCAGTCCGAAACCTCAACCATCTTACCCAGATACATAACGGCAACGCGATCGGAAATGTGCTGCACGACGGACAGGTCGTGAGCGATAAACAGATACGCGGTACCGAACTTGTCCTGCAGTTCCTTGAGCAGGTTCAGAACCTGGGCCTGAATGGACACATCCAGAGCAGAAACTGGCTCGTCGCAGATAATCAGCTTGGGCTTCAGCGCAAAAGCGCGGGCAATACCGACACGCTGACGCTGACCGCCGGAGAACTCATGAGGATAGCGGTTGATGTGCTCGGGGTTCAGTCCGACAACGTCGAGAAGCTCGCGGACGCGCTCAATGCGCTCCTCCTTGGTGCCCACGCCATGAATGGTCATGGGCTCGGAGACGATCTCACCGATGGTCATACGAGGGTTGAGCGAAGCATAGGGGTCCTGGAAGATGAACTGCATCTCGCGACGCATGTCCTTGATCTCGTGCTTGCTCATCTCGGCAACGTCTTTGCCCTGGAAGAACACTTTGCCGGCCGTCGGCTTGGTGAGGCGCATGATGGTACGGCCCGTGGTGGACTTACCGCAACCAGACTCGCCGACCAGGCCAAAGGTCTCGCCCGGATAAATCTCGAACGAAATGTCATTCACAGCAGAGACGACACGCTTGGAGAAGCGCTTGGCGAACATGCCGGACTCAGCGGGAAACTCCTTAGAGAGGTGCTCGACCTTCAGCAGCGGAGTGCGCTCGTTGGTATCTGCCATTACGCCTCGCCTCCCTTCTTGGAATCCTTGCGCGTACGGGACGTCTCAGGGGCGTTCTTGAGGAACTCGGGGTCACCGGAGTAGTGGCACGCAGAGTAATGACCAGACTCGGTGACAACGCGCTCGGGGCGCTGCTTGCGGCACTTGTCCGTCGCATAGGGGCAGCGAGGAGAGAAGACGCAGCCCTCAGGCAGGTTCATGAGCGAAGGCGGGTTGCCGTGAATCGGCGTAAGCGGCTTCTTCTCATCGATGGCCTGCTCCGGGATGGAGCGGATAAGGCCCCAGGTATAGGGGTGACGGCTCTCGTAGAAAATTTCCTCAGCAGTACCGAACTCGACGGGACGGCCAGCATACATAACCATGATCTTGTCGGCCATATCAGCGACGACACCCAGGTCATGGGTGATCATGATGATGGCGTTGCCGTTCTTCTCCTGCATTTCCTGCATAAGCTCAATAATCTGAGCCTGAATGGTAACGTCCAAGGCAGTCGTGGGCTCGTCGGCAATCAGAATATCGGGGTCGCAGGCAAGAGCCATAGCGATCATGACGCGCTGACGCATACCGCCAGAGAACTGGTGCGGATACTCATTGACGCGCTTCTCGGGCTCGGGGATACCCACGAGGTCCAAAAGCTCGGTGGCGCGCTTGAGCGCCTCCTGCTTGGAGTAGCCACGGTGCAGACGAAGACCCTCGCCTACCTGCTTGCCGATCTTATAGACCGGGTTCAAGGAGGTCATAGGATCCTGGAAGATCATCGCGATATCGTTACCACGAATGTGCTGCATCTCTTCCTCGGTCATCTCGAGGATAGAACGACCGCGATAGCGAACGTCGCCGCCCTCAATCTTTCCCGGAGGCATCGAGATAAGGCCCATGATGGTCATGGCGGTCACGGACTTACCGGAGCCGGACTCGCCGACGACACCGAGGGTCTCGCCGCGATCGAGCGTGTAGGAGACACCGTCGACAGCGCGAACGACGCCATCCTCGGTGTGGAAATACATCTTTAGGTCATCGACCTCGAGCAGATGCTGGCCCTCGGGAACCGGCTGGTCCTTCAGGTCCACATAGTTCTTGTTCTTCTTCATCCTTATGCGTCCTTCATCTTGACGTCGAGGGCGTCGCGCAGACCGTCACCCAGCAGGGTGAAGGCGAGCACCGTCGAGAGAATTGCCAGACCGGGCATGATCATCATCCAGGGAGCAGTCAGAAGATACTGCTGACCGTCCTGAATCATGGAGCCCCACGAAGGCGTAGGCGGAATAACGCCCATGCCGAGGAAGGACAGAGCGGACTCGGTCAGGATGGCGCCACCAATGTTCATGGTCGCGTAGACCACGATGGAGGCGACGGAGTTCGGGAAGATGTGACGCACTACGATACGAGCATCAGATGCACCCATCGCGCGCGCAGCGTCAACATAGTCGTTTTCCTTGACTGTCAAGATTGCAGAGCGGAAGACGCGCGCAATCGAAGGCCATCCGAGAATGCCGATGGCGATAAAGACGTTCTGAAGACCACGGCCGATAACGGCGATCATGGCGACGACGAACAGCACGTACGGGAACGCCAGGAAGATATCCGCGCAGCGCATGATGATCGTATCCCAGATGCCGCCGTAGAAACCGGCCAGAGCACCCATGACCAGACCAATCAGCGTGGAGATCGCAGTGGCCATAATACCGACGGAAAGCGAAACGCGTGCACCGTAGATAACGCGGACGAGAATGTCGCGACCAAGGGCGTCGGTGCCAAACGGGTGCTCTGCACACGGAGCCAGCAGCGACGTCTGGGCCATGGTGGTCGAGTCCGAAGCCGTCGGCGAACCGAGCCAGGGCTTAGCCCACAGATCTGCGGTCAGGGCAACCACAACGACGATGATGATCCAGCAGACACCGATAACGGCGAGCTTGTTCTTACGAAGACGCTTAAAAGCGTCGCCCCACAGCGTGCGGGACTTGGCGGGAGCAGATGCGGCCTTGGTGGCGGTAGCCTGCTCCTGAGACTGAGAATCAGTTTCCTGCATGAGACGTACCTCCCTTAGGCCTTATCCGACGGACCGCCAAGGCGGATGCGCGGGTCGAGGAATGCATAGCTAATGTCGACGAGCAGGTTGATCACCATGACGACGACGACGATGAGCGTAACTCCGCCCATAACGATGGGCCAGTCACGCATGCTAATGGCGCGATAGACCTCATAGCCGATACCGGGCCAGTTAAAGACCGTCTCGGTCAGGATGGCGCCAGAAAGCATGCCGCCAAAGTCGACACCAATATAGGTAACGACAGGGATGAGTGCATTCTTAAGCGCGTGTTTGATGATGATCGCGCGATTGGAGAGACCCTTGGCCTTTGCCGTGCGGATGTAATCCTGGTTCATGACGTCAAGCAGCTGCGAGCGCATAATGCGGGCGGCGTAAGCGGTCGAAACCGAAGCCAGCGTAATGGTCGGGAGCACATAGTGCATCCAATCCTGATACTGAGAGCTGGAACCACCGGCACCCGAGATCGGCATGGAGAATGCACCGCCCGTGGCGTCCTTGAGAATGACGCCAAAGAACAGCTGCAGCAACATACCGAGCCAGAAAGCCGGGACGGCAACGAGAATCGACGTGGTGAGCGTTACCAAAATATCCCAGAAGGAATAACGCTTTACCGCCGAAATGATACCCGCACCGATACCCATGATTGCCTCGAGCACGATGGCGCACGCGGCAAGTTTGACCGTATACGGATACTTCTGGGCAAAGATTTCCGTAACCGGCAGCTTGCGCTGATACGAATTGCCCAGATCGCCATGAAGCAGGCCGTTCATGTAATACAAATAACGGTCCACGAGCGACGTTTGAACGGGGTCGCCGTTCTCGTCAAGAATCGCGTTGCCGTCCTCGTCCGACTGGACCAGGTGATAGCGGACGCGAAGCTGAAGCTCCACCTCGGGGGACAGAGCCTTGTCTCCACCGATCAGCTTGATCGGATCTCCCGGCACGATATTCTGGAGGGCGAACAGAATCAGCGTAACGCCCAAAAACACCGGGATGAACTGAAGCACACGTTTAACGATGTACTTACCCATACCACTCCCCTATCTAGGGATTAACCTAAATGGGATGCCGATCGCCAGACCGGCATCCCAAAATTACCATCAGCCAGTTTACCCCAGGTTAGGGAGAACTGTATGTTTCCCATGAGGTCTACGTAAATACTTGACCCTCACGGAAGCTGCAAACTCTTAGGCGAGCTCAGCGGTACCCAGCTCGGCATGCTTCTGCGGATCGACATAGAGGTGCTTGATGCGATCGGAGCCGACGATGGTGTGCGTGTAGAACATAATCGGGATGACCGGGCAGTCGGCAGCGACCATTGCGTCGGCCTCCTGCATCTTAGCGACGCGCTCCTCGTCGTCAACAATAGTACGAGCCTCGTCGACCTTGGCGTCGAACTCGGGGTTGTTGTAACCAGAGCGGTTGTCGCCACCGAGGGAGTCGGAGTGGAACAGCGGATACAGGAAGTTGTCCATGATCGGGTAGTCGGCAATCCAACCCAGACGACCGAACTGATAGTTAAAGTTCTGATACTGCTCGAGCAGCGCAGACCACTCAGGAGTATCGGAGACAGCGGTAACGCCAACCTTGGCGAGGTCGCCGATGATGGACTCCATGATCTCCTTGTGACCGCCGTCCTGGTTGTAGGAAAGGGTCACGCTAATGCCACGATCCCCGTTAGCGCCAGCGGGAGCAACCTTGTCGAGGTACTCGTTAGCCTTGTCGACATCGTAGGCGCAGAACTCCCATGCGCCCTCCTTGTAGCCATCGATGCCCGGAGGAACAATGCCGTCGGCAGGGGTACGGGTACCCTTGTAGATGGTCTTGCAGATGGCCTCACGGTTGATGGCCAGGGAGATGCCCCTACGCAGGTCGGCGTTGTTGAACGGCTCGGCCGTGGTGTTGCAGGTCAGGTAGTAGGTGGAAGGCTCGGCGCCGAGCAGCATGCGCTCGCCGTCGCCCATGGTGTAGCCGTCCTTGGACACACCACGATCCTTCTTGGCAGCATCGATCTGAGCAACGGGAACGTCGCAGACATCGAGGTTACCGGCCTGGAACTCCTTGTAAGCGGTCTCCATATCCTTGATGACCTGGAAGTGGATGCCATCGATCTTGGCCTTGTCGCCATAGTAATCGTCGAACTTCTTGAGGTTGATCTCCTGACCATCCTCCCACTTGCCGTCCATCATGAACGGGCCGTTACCAATCGGCGCAAGATAGAAGCTCTTGGCATCGGACTCGGCGCACTCGGGAACCGGGGCCAGAGCCGGGTGAGAGGCGACGAAGGGGAAGTCGGCGTAAGCGGAAGCCAGCTTGACGACGAGGGTCTCATCGTCGGGGCAAGTAACACCGCTGAGCTCGGTAGCGTTACCGGCAAGCAGGTCGTCATAGCCCTCGACCATGGAAAGGTGATAGGAGACCTCGGAAGGGCCGTACTCGGTAGCGATGGCCGACTTGGTGTTGACCAGACGCTCCCAACCGAGCTTGAAGGACTTGGAGGTAACGTCGTCACCGTTGTGGAACTTGGCCTTCTTGATCTTGAAGGTAAACTCGGTGGCGTCGTCGTTGGCCTCAAAGGACTCGCAAGCCAGCGGAACGATCTCGCCCTTCTCGGCGTCATAAGAGGTCAGAGCGTCAAAGAGCTGGTACTCGACCTGAGTGCCCTGGTCCTCCTGGACATTGTAGGGGTCGATGCAGACCGGGTTGTTGATGTAGAAGTTCAGCGTCGAACCGGACTCAGAACCGGAAGTGTCGCCGCCCTTCTTGCCGCATGCGGCAAGAAAAGCCATGGAGCTCGCAGCGAGGGTGCCGCCAACAAAGGCGCGACGACCCATAACGGGCTGGTGGAACATAGAATCAGCCATGCCATCCTCCTTATGAGATAGGACAAAGTAAGTTCGGTCGGGCAACGTCAAGACAGCCCAATCGAACCATTCAAACGCGGTCCGCCGTTTTGGCTGGTTATACAAAGCGGACCAACGTATTGCAATACAGTAGCGCATTTTATGCACGATTTGGGGCTAATTCCGGTTAACGGTCGAGATTTTCTTTAGTTGGGCGAAGTATATGAGGATATTTTGACTCTGTTACAAATATGTAAACAAAAAGGGTCCCGCACTTGCGGGACCCTTTTCAAGTATTTATGCGGCTCGTGATTAGTAGCCCACGATGCCCTGCGGGAAGAAGAACATGCACAGCACGACGCACACGGCAAAAACAACGGCCATAATTACCGTCAGGCGATCGAGGTTCTGCTCCATGACGCCCGTGGCAGAGCTGGAGTTATACAGCGAGCTAGCGATCATATCCGAAACGCCGGTGCCCTTACCGGAATGCATCAGGACGAGAATCGTCAGCGCCACGGCAGAGACAGCCCAAACGACAAACAGAAGAATCTGGAACGGACCCATAGATAAGCTCCTTAATAGAACAGTTCAAACTCTAGTACTGTACCACAATCCCCCGCTCTCCCCTACCTGCCACTCAAGGACGGGGTGGAAATGGCAGAAATACCAAAAAAGGGGGTTGTACGGTTGTGGACAACCCCCTTACTAGAAAACGGTATTTGTTTTCTATTAGGCCTCGGTGGCGAGCACGCGGCCCGTCATCTCGGCGGAAGGCTCAATACCAGCCATGGTGAGCATGGTCGGAGCGATATCGGAAAGACGGCCGTCCTCGATACCGGTGAGCTTGGCCTTCTCATCAACGATGATGAACGGCACGCGGTTGGTGGTGTGAGCCGTAAACGGATGCTTGGAACCGTCGGAAGCAACGTCAAACATGTGATCGGCGTTGCCGTGGTCGGCGGTAATCAGCGCAAAGCCGCCCTTGGCGAGAATCGCCGGGACAACCTTGGACAGGGCATCGTCAACAGCCTCGACAGCCTTAACGGCAGCGTCGAAAACACCGGTGTGACCAACCATGTCGCAGTTCGCGAAGTTCACGATGTAGAAATCAGCGCGATCCTCGTTGATGGCGGCGACGAGCTTCTCGGTAACCTCGGGAGCGCTCATCTCGGGCTGCAGATCGTAGGTAGCAACCTTGGGGGAAGCGACGAGCACGCGCTCCTCGCCCTCCTTGGGCTCCTCGATGCCACCGTTGAGGAAGAACGTCACGTGGGCGTACTTCTCGGTCTCGGCAGTGTGCAGCTGCTTCAGGCCATTGGCGGCGATAACGTCGGCCAGGACGTTCTCGGGGAACGTCTTGGGGAAGGCGACCTCGACGTCAAACGTCGGATCATACTCGGTCATCGTCACAAAGTGCGAAAGCTTGATCTGCTCGCGCTCAAAGCCGTCGAACTCCTTGTCCGTGAACACACGGGTCATCTGACGTGCGCGGTCGGGACGGAAGTTGAAGAAAATAGCCGCGTCGCCCTCGTGGATGCCCTCGTTGTGGGCAGCGAAGGGCTCGACGAACTCGTCGCCGCGCGGGTCCTTCTCGTAGTAGGCCTTGATACCGGCAACGGGGTCGGTATCAGCATCGGACGCGTTGACCATGACGTCGTAGGCGCGCTGGATGCGCTCCCAACGGTTGTCGCGGTCCATCGCCCAATAACGACCCGAGACGGTGGCAACGCGAGCGTCGCAACCGGTCTCCTCGGAAATCTTGGCCAGGAAGGCGCAGAACTCACTCATGTAACCGGCACCGGACTGCGGGTCAACGTCGCGGCCATCCATGAAGGCGTGGACGCGAACGGTCTTGACACCATGCTCGGCAGCCATCTTGACCAGAGCCTCGACGTGGTTCATGTGGGAGTGAACGCCGCCAGGGCTCATAAGGCCCATGAGGTGGAGAGTCTTGCCGTCAGCCTTGACATCGTCCATGGCCTTGACGAAAACCTCGTTCTTGGCGATGGAGCCGTCCTTGATGGCATTGTTGATGCGCGAAAGCTCCTGGAACACGATGCGACCGGCACCGATGTTGAGGTGACCCACCTCGGAGTTGCCCATCTGGCCGTCGGGAAGGCCCACGTCCTCGCCCGAAGCACCGAGCGTGGTGTGAGGATACTTCTCGTACAGGCCATCAAGGAAGGGCGTCTTGGCAGCGGCGACGGCGTTCTCGCCATCAGCCGGAGCCAGGCCGCAGCCGTCCATGATAATCAGGAGTGCAGGAAGATGACGTTGTGCCATATGTCCTACTCGCCTGCCTTGACGACCATAGAGGCGAAGTCGGCAGCCTTGAGCGAAGCGCCGCCCACGAGGGCGCCGTCAACGTCGGGCTTGGCGACGAGCTCGGCGATGTTACCGGGCTTGGCGGAACCACCGTAGAGAACGCGGATGCCGTTGGCGAGCTCCTCGCCGAACATCTCCTTGAGGGTCTCACGGATAGCGCCGCAGACCTCCTGAGCGTCCTCGGCGGTAGCGGTCTTGCCGGTGCCGATGGCCCAGATGGGCTCATAGGCGACGACGACCTGCTTGGGGCAGGTGATCTCAAGACCAGCAAGGCCAGCCTTGACCTGGTTCACGACATGCTCGACATAGGTGCCGGCCTCGCGGACCTCGAGGGACTCGCCGCAGCAGAAGACGGGAACAAGGCCGGCGGCAACGAGAGCCTTGGCCTTCTTGTTCTGGTCCTCGTCGGTCTCGTGGAAGTAGTCGCGACGCTCGGAGTGACCGATGATGCAGTAGGTGCAGCCAGCGGACTTGAGCATGTCGCAAGAGGACTCACCGGTGAAGGCACCCTTGGCCTCCCAGTACACGTTCTGTGCACCGAGGGCGATGGGGGCAGCCTGAATGCGGTCATGAACCGTGGTGATGTCGATGGTCGGAGGGCAGACGAGCACCTCGACGCCAGCCGGAACCTCGGGCAGAGCCTGAGCCAGCTCGTCGGCGAGCTTGGCAGCCTCGGCGACGTCGTTGTTCATCTTCCAGTTACCAGCGATAAGAAGGGTGCGATTAGGCATCGAGAAGCGCCTCCACTCCGGGCAGGGCCTTACCCTCGACGAGCTCCATGGAAGCGCCACCGCCGGTGGAAATCCAGCTCATCTTGTCGGCCAGGTTAAACTTGTTGACGGCCGCGACGGAATCGCCACCACCGATGATCGAGGTGCAGTCGGCCTCGGCGACAGCCTCGGCGATAGCCTGGGTGCCGTGAGCGAAGTTATCGAACTCGAAGACGCCCATGGGGCCATTCCAGAACACGGTCTTGGCGCCCTTGACGGCCTCGGCGTAGAGCTCCTCGGTCTTGGGGCCGATGTCCATACCCTCACGATCGTCGGGGATAGCGTCGGAAGCGACAACCTCGGGGACAGCGTCCTCGCCAAAGTGATCGGCAACACGGTTGTCGATGGGGAGCAGGATCTTGACGCCCTTCTCCTCGGCCTTCTTGAGCATCTCGCCAGCGCGCTCGACCCAGTCCTCTTCCTTGAGGGACTGACCAACGGACAGGCCCTGAGCCAGGAAGAAGGTGTAGGCCATGCCGCCACCGATGATCAGGGTATCAGCAGAGTCGATGAGGTGATCGAGAACACCGATCTTGGAGGAAACCTTGGAACCGCCGACGATAGCGACGAAGGGACGCTCGGGCTCGGCGAAGATGCCGGTCAGCGTGTCGACCTCCTTCTCGAGCAAGAAGCCGGCGACGGCAGGCAGGTAAGCGGCGGGGCCCACGACGGAACCCTGGGCGCGGTGAGCGGTGCCGAAGGCATCGAGAACGAAGACGTCACCATAGGAAGCGAGCTTCTTGGCGATCTCGGGATCGTTCTTCTTCTCACGCTTATCGAAGCGGACGTTCTCGAGAACGAGAACCTTGCCCGGCTCGACGGCAGCGACAGCCTCGGCAGCCTTCTCGCCGTAAGTGTCGGCGACAAAGGCGACGTCGAGACCAGAAAGCTCGGCGAGCTTCTTGGCGACGGGCTCGAGGGACAGCTCGGGCTGGAAGCCGGTGCCATCGGGACGGCCGAGGTGGCTCATGAGGATGACGCGAGCGTTGTGCTCAACGAGATAGTTGATGGTGGGCAGGGCAGCCTTGATGCGGGTGGTGTCGCCAACGACGCCATCCTTGATAGGCACGTTAAAGTCAACGCGGACGAGAACGCGCTTGCCGTCGACATCGATGTCGCGGACGGTCTTCTTGGTAAAGGCCATGTTTGCTTCTACCTTTCGTACGTGTCTGCCTCCCATTACGGCAGACGATTTCTTATAAAAAGGGCGCGACCCTAGGGTGTAAGCCCTATAAGGCCGCGCCCTTCTTTAGACGCTCAACGAGCTATTCGCTAAAAGCTAAATTAAGCAACGAACTTCTCGAAGTACTTGATGGTGCGGACCATCTGAGAGGTGTAGGAGTTCTCGTTGTCGTACCAAGAGGTGACCTGAACGAGGGTCTGGCCGTTGCCGAGGTCAGAGCACATGGTCTGAGTGGCGTCGAAGATGGAGCCGTGGGTCTCGCCGACGATGTCGCGGGAGACGATCTGGTCCTCGTTGTAGGCGAAGGTCTCGGGGATGGTCTCGGCGTAGGCCTTCATGGCAGCGTTGACCTCGTCGACGGTGACCTTCTTGTCAACGACGGCGTAGAGGTTGGTCAGCGAGCCGGTCGGCGTCGGGACGCGCTGGGCGGCACCGATGAGCTTGCCGTTGAGCTCGGGGAGAACCAGGCCGATGGCCTTGGCAGCGCCCGTGGTGTTCGGGACGATGTTCTCGGAGCAGGCGCGGGAGCGACGGAAGTTGCCCTTGCGCTGCGGGCCGTCGAGCGGCATCTGGTCGCCGGTGAAGGCATGGATGGTGGTCATGATGCCGGACACGATGGGAGCGAAGTCGTTCAGACCCTTGGCCATCGGGGCGAGGCAGTTGGTGGTGCAGGAAGCAGCGGAGATGATGTTGTCCTCAGCGGTCAGCGTCTCATGGTTGACGTTGTACACGATGGTGGGCAGATCGCTGCCGGCCGGAGCGGAGATGACGACCTTCTTGGCGCCAGCGTTGATGTGGGCCTGAGCCTTAGCCTTGCTGGTGTAGAAGCCGGTGCACTCGAGAACGACGTCGACGTCGAGGTCGCCCCAAGGCAGGTTGTTGGCGTCGGCCTCCTTGTAGATCTTGATCTCCTTGCCGTCAACGGTGATGGAATCCTCGCCAGCAACGACCTCGTGATCGCGAGCGTAGTTGCCCTGCGTGGAGTCGTACTTCAGCAGGTAAGCGAGCATATCGGGAGAGGTGAGGTCGTTGATAGCGACGATCTCGGAGCCCTCATGACCGAACATCTGACGGAAAGCCAGACGACCGATGCGACCGAAGCCGTTAATAGCAACCTTTACTGCCATTGTGTCTCCTTTCGTAAGGCCCCCGCGAGCTACAGCGCCCGCCGTTGAGGCCCACAAACTAACCACTCGCCTAATATACCTTTTTTTTGACTTGAATTTCACGAGAATGCTCGAAATTGAAAAGCAAATTTACGTTAAAACGTTTTAAAGACTAAAATAGCAGCTAAATCCGTATATAAGTCGTTACTTCAAACTACCTGTTTGCTTCAATGAGCTTTTCAAGCCGTAAAACACGATGGTAGAGGGCTGACTTCGACAAGGGAGGGTCAGCCATCTCCCCCAAATCACGCAGCGACAGATCAGGATAGCGCTCGCGCAGGTCGCAAAAGACCGCCAAGGCATCCGGAAGCGCATCGCGAAGGCCACGCTGCTCGAGCTCGTCGATAAGCGCAAGCTGATGTTGGGCAGCACCGGCGCTTCTGGTTTGGTTGGCGAGCTCGGCATTCACGCGACGGTTCACATCGTTCTTAACCAACTTGACCGCGCGCGCCTCCTCAATCTCGGCAACGCTGCGCTTGGCACCAATCAGCTTTAATAGATGCTCGATTTCCTCGGCGCTCTTAATGTACACGGCATATGACCCCCGCCGTGCATTAACACGAGCATGGACCCCAATCTGCTCCAACAGATTGCAAAGTCCCTTGGCATATTGCTCGCCCTGCACAGCGATCTCCAAATGAAAATCGCCGCGTGGATCGGCCACGAAGCCGCCCGCGATGAGCGCGCCGCGGATATAGGCAAGTCTACAGCAAGGACGGGCAACGATATGTCGGGGTACGTCGGCGACAAGTCCTCCCCTACGGTCGAGGATACCCAGCAGAACCAAGGCCTTATCCAGGTCTGGCTGATCAGGCAAGGTGATGAGGTAGTTTCGAACCTTATGCAAGACAGATTTGCGGACGGTGAACTCCGTTTTGAGCTTAAGGATACGATGCGTCAGCGTGATCATCGTGCGCGCGACGGCTCCCGTCTCAGTCGCAACGGTCAAACGATACCGCCCAGAGCCGGCAAGGGAGAGCGTACCACTCACGCGCGTGAGGGCGGCGAGCGTCGACAAGTCGCAGTATTCACATTCGGGTTCGCAGCGCGCAAGCTCGTCGCGCACCTCAGCGGTAAACGACATGCAGGCCTATGCCTTCGTGTTGGCGCGCGACAGGTCGCGGTGGGAGATGCTCACATGATACTGAGCGCCTTCCAGGTAACGGGCCGTGGCCTCGGCAATGGCAACGCTGCGATGCTGGCCGCCCGTGCAGCCGATGGCGATAGAAAGCTGCGGCTTACCCTCCGCGATATAGCCTGGCATCACCGTATCGAGCAGCTGTGTCCAAGCCTTCCAAAACTCCTGCGTCTTGGGATGGTCCAGAACAAAATCAGAGACCTTTTTATCGAGACCGGTCATCGTGCGCATCTCGGGATCGTAGAACGGATTGGGCAGGAAGCGGACGTCGATCATAATGTCCGCCTCGACGGGCATGCCGTGCTTAAAGCCAAACGAGAACACGTGGACGTCCATGAGCTGCTGGTCGGACAGCTCGGAAAATGCCATACGTAGCTTGTTGCGCAGCGCAGAGGTACGCAGACGGCTCGTGTCGATAATCATATCGGCTCGGTCGCGCACGCCCTGCAGCTGAAGGCGCTCGCGCTGAATGGCATCGGCCGTAGTCTCCCCCGGCTTGGCAATGGGATGACGGCGGCGATTTTCGCTGTAGCGACGAATCAGCACCTCGTCAGAGGCCTCGAGAAACACGATGTCACAGCTCATCTCGCGCTCCTCGAGTGCGGCAACGGCATCGAGCAGCTCATCGAACAAGCCCTGGCTGCGCAGGTCGCAGGTGACGGCAAGATGCCTGCCCACGCCCGTATTGATGCCGACGAGTTCGGCAAGCTGGGCGATCAGACGCGGAGGCAAGTTGTCGATGCAAAAGTAGCCCATGTCCTCGAACACATGCATGGCCTGCGTTCGGCCCGATCCAGACATTCCGGTGATGATGACGATATCGGGGATGCGCTCCGAGCGCTCCGCCGCATCCATGGCATCTCCCTTTTGCATGTGCGCCTCCTAAAACAAGCGCGGGACCCGGCCAGCGGATCCCGCGCGATCAATTGCCTTTATTGAGTATACCGCCCCGAGCGGATACGAGGCCTGTCTTACGCCTCAAGCGCAGCCTTGAACCAACTTGTAATACTCGTGGGATGCGTGATGGCGGTGCCGACGACAACGGCCCAGGCGCCAGCATCGATCGCGGCGCGAGCCTCCTCGGGCGTGTGCACGCGGCCCTCGCAGATGATGGGAAGACCGGGGAATTCCTCGGTCGCCTGACGCAGGAGCGGCAGATCGGGGCCATCGGCCATGGTGCAGTCGATGGCAGCGACACCGTGAGAAAGCGTGGTAGATACCAGGTCGAAGCCCATATCAACCGCACGGCGAATGTCCTCGATGGTGGCACAATCCGCCATCAGGAGCACACCCTCCTCGTGCAGCGGGCGGAAGGTATCCTCGACCGACTTGCCGTCGGGACGCGGACGATCGGTGGCGTCGATCGCCACGATATCGGCACCCGCAGCAACGCAGGCGCGAGCGTGACGCAGCGTCGGCGTGATGTAAACGCCCTCGTGCCCATCCTTCCACAGGCCGATAACGGGGACCTCACAGCGACCCTTAATGGCGGCAATGTCGGCAAGGCCCTGGCAGCGAATGGCGGCGGCGCCGCCGAGCTCGCAAGCACGAGACATTTGAGCCATGGTCTCGGGCGTACGAAGCGGCTCGCCCATATACGCCTGAACGCTCACGACGAGCTTGCCCTTCAGGGACTGGATCAAAGGATCAACGGTCATGTTCGACTCAACCTTTCTCAAAAACAGCCTTCTGAGACACCGCACCTTGACGTTCAAACCGTCGCTCGCGTACCGAAGTACGCTTCGCTCCTCTTTCACGTCAATCTGCGGCACCTCAGAAGGCGCACTTGGTAGCTATGTTTATTTCAACGACGCAAGAAGGTGTTCGGCGGCACCGATGAGCGGAGCATCGCCCTCAAGAGAACCGATGAGGATCGGCGTGTCCTGAAGCGGATCGAGCGCCTGGCTGGCATAGCCCTCGTGTACCGAATCCTTCCACGTCTGTGAACGCCAATCGGGACCTTGGTGAATCACGCCACCCGAAAGCACGATGACCTCAGGGTCCAGGATGTTAGCGAGCGAGCCCAAGCTGGCACCCAGCGCAAAGCCGGCGTCATGGATGACCTCAGTCGCCTTTGCGTCGCCCGCGCGGCACAGGTCGTTTACATCGCGACCGACCGAAGGACGGCTGGGGTCGACGCGGCCAAAGCGCTCGTCGTACATGCGACCAATGGAAGTGCCCGAAGCAACAGACTCAAGATGGCCAGAACGCCCGCAGGCGCAGGGAATGCCGGCGGCAGCCGAGCACTCGATGTGGCCCATATGACCGGCAGCACCGTGGAAGCCCTGCATCACGCGGCCGTTCTCGACATATGCGCCGCCGATGCCCGTACCGATGCCCAGACACAAGACGGAGAACTTGCCCTTGCCGACGCCCCAGTGGGCCTCGCCCAGAGCATGAGCCTGCACGTCGCCCACCACGGCAACGGGAAGACCAAGGTCCTCGCGCAGACGCGGCCCCAACTGAACGCCAGACCAGCCGGGCATGATCTCGTTGGCGTAGGCGATGGCGCCCGTCTTGGGGTCGACGACACCGGCGGCGCCAATACCGATACCGAGGACCTCGACATCGGGGTTCGCCTCGAGAGCAGCCTTGATGGACGCCTCGATGCGCTGGAAAACTGCCTCGCCGCCTTCTTGGGCCTCGGTGGGAACCTCGGCTTCAAAGACCGGATGGGGCACGCCGCCATCAGCCGGATACTCCATAATGGCAGTCGCAATCTTGGTGCCGCCGATATCGACGGAGCAAACGTACTTGTTCTCCATGTCGCTCTCCTTAGGAGATATAAACAACTACAGGAAATGCGCCGTCAGGCTAGCCGTCACAGCGCGGTAAAGGTTTTCCAGGTGCCCGAGATCGCCGAGAAGCCGTGTGGCCATTGACCAAATGGGTCATGGCCGCACGGTTGAACGGCGAGGTCGGGTGCCTGGGAAAGCTTTAAAGGAGGCCGTTGTCCTGGAGGACCTTCTTAATCGCCTCGACGTTCTCACCGGTCATGGCCTTCACCGGGCGCGGCATGGTCGGGCTGTCGAAGATGCCCATGAGGTTCATAGCGGTCTTGAAGGCGCCGACGCCACCGGCATAGCCCTGGACGCCCGAGGTGACATCCCAGATGTGGGAGATCTCATTGAGACGATCCTGCTCGGCCTTGACGGTAGCCCAGTCACCAGCCTGAGCGGCCTTCCACTGACGCACGTAGCCCTCGGGCTCAACGTTGGCGAGACCCGGGACGGAACCGTCAGCGCCGCCGAGATAGGCGCCGTCGACAACAACCTCGTGACCGGTGAGGATGCTCATCGGATGGCCGTTCTTCTCGTTCTCCTGAACGAGGTAGCGGAACGAGATGTCATCACCCGAGGAATCCTTGACGCCAGCAAGGACGCCCTCGGCGCCGAGCTTGGCAAGGAGCTTCCAGGGGAGCTTGGTGTGAACGCAGACGGGAATGTCATAGGCAAAGATGGGCAGGTCGAGCTCCTCGTGCAGGATGCGGAAGTGCTCCTCGACCTCGGCCATACCCTGCAGGGCATAGAACGGGCAGGTGGCGACGAGGGCATCGGCGCCCAGCTCCTGGGCGACCTTGCCGTGCTCAATCATGCGCTCGGTCTCGGTATCGATGATGCCGACCAGAACAGGCACACGGTGGTCGACGATACGAACGGCCTCGGCGATAATCTGGCGACGGCGCTCATCGGTGGAGAAGACGACCTCGCCCGAAGACCCCAAGAAGAACAGACCATCGACGCCGGCATCGATCATGCGGTTGATGCTGCGCTCAAAGGAGGCAACGTCGAGCTGGTGGTCTTCGGTATCGGGAACAACGACGGGAGGGATAACGCCGGTGAATTTCTGAGTTGCCACAAGAATCTCCTTAGCTGTCTGGCGAGCGGCCCTATGCCGCTCACTCTTGTTGGCAGTGTCCAGGCCGTCTAGGCCAAAGAACACGGATAGAACGTTTGGTTAAAGAAGTCGACGACTTCGTTTTCGAACGCGTTAATACGCTCATGAGCGTATTTGGCATAGATGATATGCCTCCGGTCACACTCAAGACCGTTGAATACGGCAAACTGACCCTTGGGGTCGCTCACGGTATCCATGAGCGACGTGCCCATGAGCACCGATCCGCGCACCCGAGACGACAGAGCCTCGAGGCCACCGGGAATTGGATTGGCAACCGCCGTGCAGGCAAGTCCGCGCTCGTCCAGAGCAGAAACCGCCAGCGCGACACCGCCGCCAAGACCCTCGCCCCATGCAAAAATGCGATCGGGATCCATGCCATCAAGATTGCGCGCGACCTTCGCCAACGCGCAGCCCCAACGGACGCGCTTGACAAAAGCGGGCGAAGCAATCCCCCACTGCAGGTCGTCCGCACCAGCAACATCGTCATCCAGCGCGAGAACGGCATACCCCATGGCGGCAAATCTCGTCATGTGATGCCATCCACGCACGGGTCGATCGATGTCGTGAAACATCAGGCACAGCGGCACGCGCTCAGACACTCGGGCACGACCGACAGGCTCGATCAAACGAGCGTGAATCGCATCGTCACCGAGCTCAAAGGAGACCTCCGAGTAACGGGCGCAGGGGTTAACAAAGTCAATCGCCGTAATGGCCAGGCCTTGAATCTCAAGATTCGAAGCGCATGTCTCTAAATCAGAAACATCTGCTTGGACATCACCGCGCCAGTCCCGATATTCTGCGAGCCTTGACGAAACCGTTCCAGGCATCTCCGCGAGCCCGGGGACGATCAGCTCGTCGATATTGCTCTCGCACTTAGACATGAGCCTCCCCTCCCTCGCAGAAAAACGGAATGATCAGATCGTCAAAGTCCTGAATCTCCTCGTGGCCAAAGCCCTCAAAGAACTCGCGTCGCTTCTCACAGGCCAGATTGTTGTAGACCGCAAACTGCGTCGCCGGCGGACAGACGATATCGGCTGTGCCCGTGCCAAACAGCACGGGGCATTTGACCATGGGGGCAAAGTTCTTGGAATCGAAGTACGCCAGTTTGGCATAGGCCTCCTCAATACGAGTCGAGTCCTCGTCAAACCAACGCGACCAATAACGCAGGCCTTCATAAGCGATATCGTCGGCATCCAGATCCCAAACAAGGCGGAAATCCGACAGGAAGGGATAGAGGATGGCAGCGCGATTGATAAGCTCACTATTAAGCGCGCAGGTCGCAATGCCCAAACCGCCGCCCTGCGATGCGCCGTTCACAAATACGCGGGAAAGATCGATGCCCTCGAGCTCGCGAACAATACGGCACAGAATGCGGATATCCTGGTGCAAGCGGACATAGTAAAGATTGGCCGGGTCGCCGTCGATACCGGCGACGATATGCCCAGCAACCGTCGTGCCTTCAAATCCACCAATATCCTCGGAGGGGCCACCCTGGCCAGGACAATCGAGAGCGATGAGTGCCATGCCCATGCCCGCAAACGACGCCTGCTCGAACCAGCTGCGGCTTGCACCCGGATAGCCGTGGAACTGTAGCACCAGCGGCACGGGCTCGTCCGAAACCGGCTGGAGATACTTGGCATGCAGGCGTGCACCGCACATGCCGGTATACCAGAGGTCGAAAAACCGACAGGTCGCGGAATCCGCAACCGAAGCCGCCTCAATCGCATAGTCGAGCTCGACGGCGTCGGCCTCGGCCATGCGGTCCTTCCAAAAGAGATCGAAATCCGATGGACGGGGCATAGCGCCTCGATATTCACCAAATTGCTGTTGTAGCTCCTGAGCACTTGGCATGGCTCGTGAACCCAACCTTTCGAAATCGCAACGGAGGTGCGCCCGGCAAGGGAACCGGGCGCACGGGAGGGAAAGCGAGGCTACTCGCCGAGCTTGGGATGCAGCAGCGACGGCGCAGCGCCGAGCAGCATCTTGGTGTAGGGGTCCTGAGGGTGCTGGAAGACCTGCTTGGCCTCGCCCTGCTCGACGATCTTGCCGCCATTCATAACGATGATGTCGTCAGAGATATAGCGGACCGTCTGGATGTCATGGCTGATGAACACCATGGCCAGGCCGAGCTCCTTCTTAAGGTCGGTCAGCAGGTTCAGAATCTGCGCGCGGACCGAAACGTCCAGAGCCGAGGTGGGCTCGTCGGCGATGATGGCATCGGGGTTCAGCGACAGGGCGCGCGCAATTGCGACGCGCTGGCGCTGGCCGCCCGAAAGCTGGCCGGGAAGAACCTCGGCGGCGGAGCTGGGCAGACCGGTGAGCTCCAAGAGCTCCTTGACGCGCTTCTCCTGCTCGGCCTCGGTACCCAGGTTGTGGACGCGCATGGGGTCGAGCAGTTGCTCGCGAACGACCATGCGGGGATTGAGCGCCGTGGCCGGGTTCTGGAACACGACCGAGATGACGCGACCCATGTGGCGACGGTCCTCGGCGGTACGTTTGGTAACGTCCTTGCCCTTAAAGTAGACCTTGCCGCTCGTGGGGGCCTGCAGGCCGCACATGACGTTGGCGGTGGTGGACTTTCCGCAACCGGACTCGCCGACGATGCCGATGGTCTGTCCGGGCATGAGCTTAATCGTTACACCCTGGACGGCGTGAACCAGGTTGGGGTGCAGAATCGAGCCGGTACGGGTCCTAAAGGTGACGTGGACGTCATCAAGGAAGATGATCGGCTCGACGCCGTTGACTGCGGTCTCGCTCATCTACATCACCTCCGCGTGAGGGGTCAAACCATTTGCCTTGAGCACCTCGTCGGGGAGCTCGGAATAGAAGTGCTCGGTGCCGGGCACGCGCTTGAAGACCGGACGGGTGTCCAGGCCAATGCGCGGATGGCTCGAGCGGGGTGCGAAGCGATCGCCCTTGGGGAAATCGCGCGGGCTCGGAACGGCGCCGGGCACCTGGTGCAGGCGGCCCGAACCGCTCTCGATGGACAGGACGGAACCCAGAAGGCCGCGGGTGTACTCGTGAATCGGGTTGGTGAGCAGCTCCTTGGTGGGCGCCTGCTCGATAACCTGGCCGGCGTACATAACCGTGATGTTATGAGCGACCTCGGCGACCAGTGCCAGGTCGTGCGAAACGAAGATCATGGCAAAGCCGAGCTTGGCCTGAAGATCGTTAAGCAGCTTGATGACCTGCTTCTGGACGGTAACGTCCAGAGCGGTCGTGGGCTCGTCGCAGATGACCAGTTTGGGGTCGCGGGTAAGGGCCATAGCGATCAGAACGCGCTGACGCTGACCACCGGAAAGCTCATGCGGATAGCTCTCGAGCGTACGCTTGGGGTCGAGGCCCACGAGCTCCAGGAGCTCCTCGGCGCTACGGGTACCGCCGCGCTTGGTGAGCTGCTTCATCTGGGCGGAAATGAGCATGGAGGGGTTGAGCGAGGACAGGGCGTCCTGATAGACCATGGCGATATCGGTACCGCGCAGGCCGAACCACTCCTTCTTGCTCATCTTGAGCAGGTCGCGGCCCTCCCAGAGAACCTCACCGGAAAGATGCTCGTCATCGTCGGTCAGGCCCATGATGGCCAGCGTGGTGATGGACTTACCGCAGCCGGACTCACCGACCAGGCCCATGGTCTGGCCAGGACGGACATCAAAGTTGACATGATCGACGACGTTGATATCACCGTGGTGCTCAAACTGGATGCAGAAGTCACGGACCGAAAGGATCGGCTCAACGGACTCATCGGGCACATGGCGGTCGTTACGCTTGAGCTCGACATCGCGCAGGGCGCCAAGACGGGCGGACAGGGACTGAGCCTGCTCCTTGTAAGCGCGAACAGGGTCGGAGACCAGCAGGTCGGCCTCGCGGCGCTTGGAGGAATCGGTCGGATCCAGGGCGGCGGAGGGAGCAGCGGCCATGGCGTCGGTAATGCCCTCGGAGAGGATGTTGAGCGCCAGGCAGGTGATCATGATAGCCAGACCCGGGAACAGCGCCTGCCACCAACGGCCAGCGAGCACGCCACCGCGGGCGTCGGCGAGGATGTTGCCCCAGGTAGCGGTGGGCTCCTGGATACCAGCGCCGATAAAGGTCAGCGAGGCCTCGAAGATGATGGCGTCGGCGACCAGGGTAACGGTGAAGACCATGATCGGGGCGATGCAGTTACGCAGAACATGCTTGATCAAAATCCACGGAGCCTTGGCGCCGGAAACGATGACCGCGCGGACATAGTCCTCGCCGTACTCGGACACGATGTTGGCGCGCACGATACGGGCAATCTGCGGAGTGTACATAAAGCCAATGGCGAAGATGATCGACGGCACGGAATTGCCCAGGATGGAGACGAAGACGGCAGCGAGGGCGATGCCCGGGATGGACATGATGATGTCCAGGATGCGCATGATCGCCTCGGAAACGGACTTGCGCGAAACCGCCGCGAGGGCGCCCACGACCGAGCCGCAGACCAGAGCCATGGCAGTAGCACCGAAGCCGATGATCAGCGAGTAACGGCCACCGTAAAGCATACGCGACAGGATGTCGCGGCCCTTATCGTCGGTACCGAAGATAAATCCATTGCCGGGAGCCTGGCGAGCAGTGAAAATCTCGACCGGGCTATAGGGGGCAAGAAGGGGCGCCAGAATCGCGGTCAGGGCGACCAACACCAGCACGACGGCGGCAATCTTAGAAGACAGCGTCATCTTCTTCCAGCCACCGAGCTTGAGCCCCTTGGAGGCAGCCTTCTCGAGCTGCTCGGTTTGCTTCTCTCGAATCTTTACCATAATCTACACCGTCCTGATGCGCGGGTTGATGAGCAGGTAGAGCATGTCAACCACGATGTTGATGATGATGAAGGCAAGAGCAACGACGATGACGACGCCCTGAACCAGGTTCGCCTCGTTGCCCTGAACGCCCTGCAGAATCGCAGTACCCATGCCGGGGAGGTTGAAGATGACCTCGATGACGACGGCGCCGCCCATAAGGTAACCGATCTTAAGACCGAGGGTGGTGACCGGGGTGATCAGCGCGTTGCGCAAAACGTTGATGCCGACGACGACCTTCTCGGGAACGCCGGCGCCACGGGCCATGCGGACGTAGTCCTTGTCGAGCTCCTCAACCATGGCGGTACGCACGATACGAGTCATCTGGCCCGTCAGCGGGAATGCCAGAGCGATAGCGGGCATGATCATACGTCCCAGATAGCCAGCCGGGTTGGTGGTGAAGTGAGGCAGAGCACCGGATGCCGGGAGCACCTTAAGGTAGGAAGAGAACAGCAGAATCAACAGAACGGCAAGCCAGAACGACGGGGTTGCCAAGCAGGCGATGGAAAAGACGCGGATCACTTGGTCCGGCCATTTATCGCGATACAGTGCCGCGATGACGCCGAGCAAAAACGAGACGACCGCGCCGATGGCAAGACCGATGAAGGTAAGCTGCATCGTGACGGGCAGGGCCGTGGAGATGCGCTTGGCAACGGAGTTGCGAGCAGCACCATAGGTGCCCATGTCACCATGGATCAGATCGCCCATGTAGCGCACGTAGCGCACGGGCCAGGGGTCGTCCAGACCATACTTCTCATGGTACTCGGCAACCGCCTCGGGCGAGGCACCGTCACCCAACGCCGTATAGGCGGGGTCGGTCTTGGAGAACGACATAAGAAAGAACACCAGGACGGTGACGCCCAATGCCATGATCGGCAGCGCCACGAGACGCCTTCCAATCAAACGTAGAAAGTTGTTCACGTTCTCTCCCCCTTCTTTTGTCGGTAGGACCAACTGGTATATGAGTATGGATACTCATTACAAGACCCGAGCGACATCGAGGCCGCCCGGGTCTTTGTTTCAACTATGAGGACGTTGCCTTACGACCGACGCCCCACATATGACTCAAACGAGTCTTAGGCCTTGACGGTCGCGACGCCCCTGAAGGACATGCTCGTCGTGCCGATGCCCTTGAAGCCATCGAGGGCCTCGCCGTTGGGCGCAGTGGACGGATCGTCCCAGGAAGCGGAGACGGTCTTGACGTGGACAACGGGGTACAGAACGGCGTTGTCGGCAATGATGTCGAAGCACTCGTTCCACTTCTTCTGCTGCTCGTCGCCCTCGGCGGCAAGAGCCTCGTCCATGAGACTGTGGAGCTTCTGCCACTCAGCGGACTCCTTCCACGGGCAACGGGTCTGCATCCAGACGTTGTCGCCGTACCACCAGTTGAGCAGCAGGTCGGGGTCGGCGCCGAAGCAGGAAGGATCGCCAGGGGCAAGGAGGATATCGTAGGCCTCGCCGCCGTCGATGGCAGCGTAGGTGGCCGGCGAGGTATCGGTCTGGATGGTCACATCGAAGCCGAGAGCGTCGAGGTCGTTCTTGACCTGGGCGGCCATGCCCTTAATCTGCTCGTTGTCGGTGGTGCGCAGGGTGATGGCACCCGGGGTGATGCCAGACTCCTCGATGAGCTTCTTAGCCTTCTTGGCGTCGGTCTTGTACACCGTGGAAGCCTCATGATAGTTGGTGAAGCTCTTGGGCAGGTAGCAGCTGGCAGCGGTGGCAAGGCCGGCGAAGGTGTTGCTGACCATCTTCTCGGTGTCGAGCGCATACATGACAGCCTGACGGACCTTGACGTTGTTCCAAGGCTCCTTGGCGACGTTGAACATGATGAAGCGGGTGCCGAAACCCTGAACGTTATCGATCTTGCAGCCGGCGCTCTCAAGCTGGTCGACGGCGTCAGCGGTAACGAGCTCCATAACGAGCGTGGAGCCCTCCTGCTGAGCGGTAACGCGAGCGGTGGGGTCGGTCAGGATGCTGTACTGGATCTTCTTATCCTCGGCAGCATACTCACCGTTGTACTCAGGATTGGGAACCAGGGTAATCTCGGTATCGGAGATAGAGTCGTACATCCAGGGGCCGGAGCCGATCGGCTGCTTGGCGCGATCCTCCTCGGTCTGAGTGGCCGGGGTAACGCGGACGATGGCCAGACGATCCTTGAGCAGGGAGAAGTTGGGGACCTTGGTCTTGACCGTCACGGTGCTGGCGTCCTTGGCCTCGATGGACTCGAAGGGCTGGAAGAACGGAGCATAGGTAGCGGAAGCGGCGCAAGCGGTGTAGGAGGCAACGACATCGTCAGCGGTGACCTCGGTGCCATCGGAGAACTTGGCGCCCTTGCGGATGGTGACCTCGAAAGTGGTGTCGTCCACGGACTTAGGATCGTCGGTGGCGAGCTCGTTGAAGGTGCTGTAGTCGTGGTAATCGATGCCGTAGAGGCCCTCGACGACGTGCCAGTTAGCACCCAGGCCCACAGCGGAGCCGGTGCTGGCGGGATCGAAGCTGGACGGAGCGTAAGCGGAACCAGCGGTGATCACGCCGCCGCCACGGTTGGCGGAATCGGTGGAACCGGAAGCGGAACCCTCGTCGCTAGAGCTGCCACCGCAGCCGGTGAGACCAAGCCCTGCGACAGCAGCGACGCTGCCGGTGAGGCCGAGGAACGAACGCCTGGACATACCCTTGTTGATGATGGCCATGTCTTCTCCTATCAATAGAGAATCTTACTCGGGAGCACCTAGACTTGCCCCCGCGCAACTTGCGGACGATATATACCTTACCTACCGACGAACCCAACTGAGGTGCCGCGCTCGGCGACCGATACATACATACGCTTGAACGGTATTTACTACCGTTCACCGAATTCGTTGACAAACGATTCGCCAGACAGTATGTATCGGCGAGGTGAGATATCAGTCTTCGTCAACCCGCAGGATAGCAGGGTTTTCGCTTGGGTTAGTCAAACGTTTTAGCGTTAATAAAACCCGAAACCAGCAGGCAATCATGGCGAAATAAATGGTTGAAAATCGCGCAATCATGTATATCAGTTGTTTGGCTCGTGTTTAGCTATCGGAATGGCCAGCCGCCGCCTCGGCGCGCTCGGCATTCCATGCAACGAGCGCCTCGTGGACCGCCTTGGCAACATCGGCAGGTATGCCGCGAACTTCCGCGATCTCTTGCTCGCTCGCCGCGCGCAAACGCTTCATCGAGCCAAAATGGCGCATAAGGGCACGTTTTCTGGTGGGTCCCACGCCTGGAACGTCATCGAGTACCGAAACCGTCATGGCTTTATCGCGCAACTCGCGATGGAACGTGATGGCAAAACGGTGCGATTCATCGCGAACCTGTTTAATTAGATAGAGCGAAGCAGACCCGGTCGGCAGCACGACGGGAGTCTCGTCCCAAGGCACGAAAACTTCCTCATCGGCCTTCGCCAAGCCACAAACCGGTATATCGAGCCCAAGAGCCTCAAGTTGCTTGATCGCAGCGGTCAATTGCGGCTTACCGCCATCGACAACGAGCAAATCGGGGCGCGAGCCAAAGCGCTCGTCGACCATGCGCTCGGGAGCATAGCGTCGTCCCAAAACCTCGGACATCGACACGAAGTCGTTTGCCTCGTCCAATTCGGCCTGAATTTTAAAACGACGGTACTGGCTCTTGTCGGCGCGTCCGTTGGTAAACACCACCATCGAGGCGACCGTAAAGGTTCCATGCAGCGTCGAGATATCGAAGCACTCGATACGCATCGGCGGCGCCGGCAGCGCCAGCGCGCTTTCGAGCTCCAGGAGCGCTTGATTGGTGCGGTCGTCAGCGTACCCCGTTCGCATCATGTAGCGCATGAGGGCATGGCGCGCATTTTTGGATGCCATATCGAGCAAACGGTGCTTTTCGCCACGCTGCGGCCTATGGAGATGGCAGGAACGCTCGCGCTTGCCTGCAAGCCACTCCCCCAGCGCCTCCGCATCCTCAAGCTCGACAGAGAGGTTTATCTCAGCTGGAATATCAGCCGTCTCGTCGTAATAGCGCTTAAGAAAGCCCGATTGAAGTTCCTCTTCGTCGACATCCAAACCCTTATCGAGAATAAACTCGCAGGTTCGAACCGTTCGACCCTCACGCACGACAAAGACGCAAGCGGCGGAGATGGTCTCCTCGCGATAGAAACCGATGACATCGATATCGACACTGGAGGGAAAAACGACTTGCTGACGGTCGTCCAGACCCCTGATGACCTCCAAACGACGTTTGACGCGTGCCGCGCGCTCAAAGTCGAGCGCCTCGGCGGCATCCGTCATCTCGGAGGTCAGCTCATCGACGACATCCTTGCGATGGCCCGACAAAAAGCGCTCGACACGCTTGACGTTCTTGGCATAGTCCGTAGGAGAAATCGCGCCGACACACGCACCTGGGCCGCGCCCGACATGGTAGTCGAAGCAGGGACGCCCGTTTTGCGCGCAAATCATATTGACGATGTCTTCCTCGCCCTTGTGGGACTCGACGATACGGCGACAACGACGCCACTCCGCACAAGAAGCCGAGCAGATCGGGATCACCTTGCGCAGCGTGTCAATGGTCTCACGCGCCGCGCGGCTATCGGTATAGGGACCAAAATAACGCGTTCCCGGCTTATGACGCTCGCGCGTGTATTTGATAGCGGGATACAGGTCGCCCTTTGTAATGGCGATAAAGGGGTAGCTCTTGTCATCCTTGAGGTCGACGTTAAAGTACGGATGGTACTGGCCGATCAGGTTGCGCTCGAGTACAAGCGCCTCATGCTCGGTTTCGACAACGATGTAGTCAAAGCTCGCAACCAATTGCATCATGAGCGGTATTTTTTGGCGCTCATCCTGCAGCGTCACGTACTGGCGCATACGGGAACGCAGGTTTTTCGCCTTGCCAACGTAGATGACATCGCCCTTGGCATCTTTCCAAAGGTAACATCCGGGCTGCGTGGGAACGCGCGAAACCTGCTCGGCGAGTGTTGGAATGTTGTCGTGACCGGCCACACGCACCTACTTGCGACGAAGCAGCGCCGAGACCTCGGGCATCTTAAGAACGACGGCAAGGCCAAAGGTAACAGCAAGCGAGACGACACCCGCAACGCAAACATAGCAAAGAGTAATCAGAATCGAGCCGCCAAGTACCCCGACAAAGTGTTCAAGCGCCCACATGACGCCGGCGCCTGCGGCAGCCCCTAGGCCGCCGAGCAAAAGGCCAAAGAAACCGCCATGCAGGATAGATTTGACCTGAAGGCCACGCAGGCGACGACGCAGCCACCACAGCGAACAGCCGACCAAGATCACGTAGTCGACAACATACGAAAGCGCGATTGCCGGCATACCGAAGCCCAGCACAACGCCAAACAGCAGAACCGAGCCAGCCTGGCCGATGGCGGAATACAGGCAATAGCGGCTATAGGGCTTCATGTCGAGCAAGGCAGAGAAGCTCTTCTGCATCAACACGACCACGCCGTAGAGCGGCAGCGAGAGCGCCAGGTAGACAAGGTACTCGGACACCAGCGCCACGCCGGATTCATCGAACTTGCCGGCACAGTAAATCATGTTGAGCGGACGTGCGAAGACAATCAGGTACAGTGCGAACGGAATCAGGAAGAACAGCATCTGGGCGACGCCACGCGAAATGCCCGTGCGAACGCTGTCGTAATCCTTCTCCTGTGCGTCATGAGAGAGCTCGGTATAGAGCGCCGTCGAAAGCGAGGCGGCAATCAGCGCGTAGGGCAGCGTGTACCACAGGCGCGCATAGGCGATGACGGAAGGACCCGTCTCGGGCTGGACCACCAGCGCGGCAGCGTTGGTGATAGAAGTCGAGACAAACATGCACACCGTGGCGAGCAGCGTCGGGATACCGAGCGCAATCGTCTGGCGCAGCGCGGGGTCCTTAAAGTCGATATGGATATGGGGATGCACGCCGTGCTTGCCAAGCGCGGGAATCTGACATGCCATCTGAACAAAGACACCGAGGGTCGTACCGGCCGCAATCAAGATGATGCCGGCACGTTCGCCAAACTGTGCGGACACGGGCGCAAAACCCATAAAGCTCGCAATGACGATCACATTGTTGAGGACCGGGGCAAACGTCGACCAGAAGTAGTCGCGGTGCGCGTTGAGAACGCCCGAGAACACCGAGCCCAAACCATAAAAGAGAATCTGGATGGCAAAGAAACGGAACATGAACGCAGCGGTATCCATGCTGCCGCCGTCACCCGAAAGGAACGATTGCGTCCAGATAAAGCCCGGGGCGAACACGGTCCCCAGCAACGAAATGCCACCCAGCACCAAAAGCAGAATGCCAAGCAGGTTGCCCACGTACTCGTTCGAGGCCTCGCGACCCTGCTCACGCCTCACGCCCATGTACACGGGCAAAAACGCCGTCACGAGCATGCCACCCATCACGAGTTCGTAGAGCATATTGGGCAGGTTGTTGGCGACCTGATAGGAGGACGAGAGTAGCGACATGCCGATAGCGGCCGCCATTGCCCACGTGCGGATAAAACCGGTGACGCGAGACACGATAGTCAGAATGGTCATAAGCCCGGCGGAACGACCAACCGTGGAGTAGTCCGACGAGCCCATGTCGTCAGTGTCATCTCGCGACGAAGAAACTTCGGATGTGGGTGTCTGAGGCGCAGATTCTTTTGCGAAATGAGCTCCGCACTTCAATTCTTCCTGCGGCATCGCTCAGTCCTCTCTCGTAATCGCGGCAACCGTCGCCCCGCAAAATGCAATTAAATCATCGGGTGCAAGCTCGAGCTGATAACCACGCTTGCCTCCCGAAATAAAAATGGTATCCCAAAGGACGCATGTCTCGTCAATGAGCGTCCGGTAGCGTTTTTTCATACCGACCGGGCTGCAGCCGCCGCGAACGTAGCCAGTCGCCGCAAGCAAATCCTTCACATGCATCATGGCCAAGGACTTCTCCCCCGCGGCACGCGCGGCGGACTTTAGATCGAGCTCGTCGGCAACAGGGATACAGCACACGACATAGTCGTTGGACGGCGTCACGCAGACCAAAGTCTTAAATCCTTGACCGGGCTCCTCGCCAAGCTGCTCCGAAATCGCGACCCCCAGGCCCACCGACTCATCACCATCGTCTTCGTACGTATGTAGAACATAGGAAATGCCGGCACTTTCCAGCTCGCGCATCGCATTGGTTTTTGGCGTCTTTACAGCCTTTGCCATGACATATCCTTTCTCTCGCATTCGGACGCAAGGATTAAGTATATGTCCAATTCGGCTGCATACGTCACTTCGGCACAGCAAGCGCCATCGAATCACAAGGAGTCGATGGCGCCCATAAACTGAATCGCCTATTTATTGAGCATCAAGTTGAGCCTGACGCTCCCGGTCACGCCTGAGCAACGGCGCCAAAAACTTGCCCGTATAACTCTGCGGACAGTCCGCAACCTGCTCCGGTGTGCCCGAAACCACGACGGTTCCGCCGCCGTTACCGCCCTCGGGACCCATATCGATCAGGCGGTCGGCAACCTTGATGACATCAAGGTTGTGCTCAATCACCAGCACCGTGTTGCCCGCATCGACCAAGCGCTGCAGCACATCGAGCAGCTGGCGGACGTCCTCAAAATGAAGACCGGTCGTCGGCTCGTCCAAAATATAGAACGTCTTGCCCGTCTGGCGTCGATGAAGCTCCTTGGCGAGCTTCACACGCTGCGCCTCGCCGCCCGAGAGCGTCGTGGCGGGCTGGCCCAGGCTCACGTAGCCTAAGCCTACATCGTACAGCGTCTGGAGCTTGCGCTTAATCTGCGGGATATTCCCAAAGAAGGCCAGCGCCTCGGTGACGCTCATGTCGAGCACGTCCGAGATGGTCTTGCCACGGTAGGTGACCTCGAGTGTCTCGCGGTTGTAGCGTTTACCGCCGCAAACTTCGCAGGGAACGTAGATATCGGGAAGGAAGTGCATCTCGATCTTGATCTGCCCGTCGCCCTTGCACGCCTCGCAGCGCCCGCCACTCACATTAAAGGAGAAACGACCCGGCGAGTAGCCGCGCGCCTTCGACTCCGGCGTACTCGCAAACAGCGCGCGAAGATCATCCCACAGGCCGATATAGGTAGCAGGGTTGGAACGCGGCGTGCGGCCAATCGGCGACTGGTCGATATCGATAACCTTATCGATACACTCGATGCCCTCGATTTTTTTATACGGACCCACAGGGCGCGTCGAACGGTGAATAGCATTCGTAAGGGCAGGCGCAATGGTGTCGGTAACCAGGGAGCTCTTGCCCGATCCCGACACGCCGGTAACAACCGTAAGCGTACCAAACTCGATCTTGGCGGTAACGTTTTTGAGGTTGTTGGCTCGAGCGCCCGTAATTTTAAGGCAGCCGCGACCGGGCTTGCGCCGTTCATCAGGCACCCGAATCATTCGTTTGCCGGTCAGATAAGCGCCCGTCATCGACTCAGGACACGCCATGATATCAGCAGGCGTTCCCGCCGCGACTACGTGTCCGCCGTTGACACCGGCGCCGGGCCCCATGTCGATCACGTAGTCGGCGGCACGGATTGTATCCTCGTCGTGTTCGACAACGATAACGGTATTGCCGATATCGCGCAGGCGCTCGAGCGTCTTGATCAGGCGCTCGTTGTCACGCTGATGAAGACCGATCGAGGGCTCGTCCAGAATATAGAGCACGCCCATGAGACCCGCGCCGATCTGCGTTGCCAAGCGAATACGCTGTGCCTCGCCACCGGAAAGCGTCGCCGAGGCGCGATCGAGTGTCAGATAGTCGAGTCCAACATCGACCAGAAAACGCAGGCGCTCCAGAATTTCCTTGACGATACGGCCGCCGATAAACTGTTGGCGCTCGGTGAGTTCCAGGCCCTCAAAAAACTCGAGCGATTCACGGCACGACAGGCAACAAACTTCGTAAATGGACTTGCCGCCCACGGTGACGGCGAGCATCTCAGGGCGCAAACGAGCGCCGTGGCAGCTCGAGCACGGCTCCTCGCGAATGTACTTCTCCAGGCGCGCCTTGGTGTTCTCGTTCGTCGTCTCGGTATAGCGTTCGTACAGGATGTTGCGAACGCCCGAAAACTTGGTATCCCACTGGCTGCGACGTCCGTCGAGCTTTTGGTAGTCGACCGAGATCTTCGTATCGCCCAGGCCATCCAAGAATGCACGACGCACGCGAGGGGGCAAGTCCTCCCACGGCGTATCGGTGCTCACCTTAAAGTGTTTGCAGACCGCAGCAAAAATCTGCGGATAGTAGTTCGAGTTGCCAAACAGGCTACCAAAGACTCCGTCGGCAATGGACTTCGAGGGGTCCTCGATCAACGCCTCGGCATCAACGGTTTTCTTAAAGCCCAGGCCGTCGCACTCAGGACATGCGCCATAGGGAGCGTTGAACGAAAAATCACGCGGCTGAAGATCGTCAATGGAGTGACCATGCTCCGGGCACGCCAAGGCCAACGAATACTCCAGCAGCTCGCCCTCGGTCCCCTGGGGAGCATCACGATCGGGCAGCATGTACACGTTTACATTGCCGTGAGCCAGCGCGGTCGCCTGCTCAACAGACTCGGCGATACGGCCCAGAGAGTTCTCACGGATCACGATGCGATCGACTACGACCTCGATATCGTGCTTGAACTTCTTGTCCAGATCGATCGGATCGTCGAGCGAGCGCACTTCACCGTCGACACGCACGCGGCTAAAGCCCTCGGCGCGAAGGTCCTCAAACAGTTTGGTGTACTCGCCTTTTCGCCCGCGCACCACCGGTGCCAGCACAAACGCGCGGCGGCCCTCCCCCGCCGCCAAGACCTTGTCGGCAACCTGGTCGGTCGTCTGACGCTCAATGACGCGGCCGCATTCGGGACAGTGCGGGGTGCCCACACGGGCGAACAGCAGGCGCAGATAGTCATAAATCTCGGTTACGGTGCCAACCGTCGAGCGAGGGTTTTTAGACGTCGTCTTTTGGTCGATCGACACCGCCGGCGAAAGGCCGTCGATTGAATCCAAGTCGGGTTTGTCCATCTGGCCCAAGAACTGGCGCGCATAGCTCGAAAGGCTCTCGACGTATCGACGCTGGCCCTCGGCATAGATAGTGTCAAATGCCAGCGAACTCTTGCCCGAGCCAGAAAGACCGGTAATGACCACGAGTTGGTCACGCGGAATGGAAACATCGATATCACGGAGGTTGTGCTCACGAGCGCCGCGAATAACGATAGAAGAATCAGACATGGAAGCTCCTTGCCTCCTATTGCATCGAATCATACTGTCGATGAGTTTAGCGCACTCGACGCGCACAGATGTTCGTAATACAAGATTCGCAGACCTTTAGCTTTGCGTATCGGGTGCTTTGTTTCTCGAAATGCCGTGGAAAGGTTACAGTAATCTACTACTGAACTTAATTTGCTGTAACAGAGGAACGTCCATGACCGAAGATATCCCCCTTGAAATCACTTCGAGCGACATGGCCAATCTGCCCATATTCATCGCCGTCCTTATCGTGGCCACCGTCGTCGTGCGCGTGTATTTTTCAATCAAACACAATGAAAAGCCGCCCATTGCCCGCGTCTTTTGGTGCGCGACGCTCCTCATCCCGCTCGGCATGGTAGCTGCATGGATTACGAATCAATTGCTCGTAAATGAGGACAATTCCCTATGGGTCCTTTCTTATTCGGCGCTCGGTGCTACCGCCGTCATACTTCTTGTCGAGCCCTTGGTTTCGGGACTTATCGACCAAACCGATCTTGCGACGGGAACGGTTGCCTGTATTTGCCGTGACATCCTTGTCATCGCCGCTGTTTCAGCGCTCTCGTTCGTTTCGCTCGAAATTGCCTGTAACGAAACGTTCTATCGCATTCCCGCCAACTCATTCGGGTTTTCCGTCGGGCTGCTCGCGACGGTTCTGCTCTCCCTTTATTTGCTGGGACAGCGTCATGGAGGCGTCATGGCCCTCGTGCCCGTCGCCTGTTGCATCCTTGGCATTGCCGAGCACTTCGTCATAACGTTTAAAGGCGAAGCCATCCTGCCAAGCGATATCTTGGCCCTTGGCACCGCAATGGAAGTGAGCGAGGGATACGAGTTTACCTTTACCGCCGGAATCGTAACCTCTCTCGCCCTGCTGGAGATTTCCCTGGGGCTTCTTTCGCTTATCCGACCGCGAAAGCTCCGTACGCCCACCCATGTCTTCCCCGCAATCGCCGCTAACCTCTGCGCTTTTCTGCTAGTGACCGTTGTGGGGCTCTCGGGCTTTTCCAGCATCGACTTGGAGCAGGCGCTGGATTTTGGATTTGACCGTTGGCAGCCCATCACCACATATACGTCTCAGGGTTTTATCACTTCGTTCACCGAAATGGTCAACGAGTTGCCCATTGAGAAGCCCGAAGGCTATACGCCCGATGAGGCGCAGAGCATCGAGCAGGAGCTCGCCGCCGCCTACGACAGCACGTATGGCTCGAGCGAGCAGCGCGCGGCTGCCGTTGCCCAGTTCAATGAAATCAAGCCGACGATTGTTGCCGTCATGAACGAGAGTTTTAGCGACCTTTCGTGCTTTGAGCAGCTCCAGGCGGCCGGGTACACCGGCCCCGCATTCTACAACTCGCTTCCCGACACACTTGTTCGCGGCACCATGCTCGCTTCGGTCACCGGTGGCGGAACGGCGAACTCCGAATTCGAATTTTTGACCGGAGCGACAACGGCCTTTGTCGGATTAGGCAAGATCCCCTATCAGCTGTATCAGATGAATGGCGTCAACAGCCTGGCAAAGGACCTTAAAGAGCTTGGGTATACCGCTACCGCTATGCACCCGCAAAACCCCGTCAACTACCATCGAGATAAGATCTATCAGCAGCTGGGCTTTGGAGACTTTCTTTCAATCGGCGATTTCGAAGGTGCGCCCTGTTACCATGCCGGCGTATGCGACTACGCCACCTACGACAAGATACTCGACCTGCTTAGAACCGACGAAGCGCCGCAGTTCATCTTTGACGTCACGATGCAAAATCACGGCGGCTACGACTATGGCACCGTTCCCGCCGAAGAGCTGACAAACTATTGGGTCGAGGGAGCCAGCGAGGGCGCCAATAGCGCGCTCAACACCTATCTCACCTGCATCAACGCATCCGACCGGGACCTCGAGTACTTTATCAACGAGCTCCGCAATATCGGCAGACCGGTTGTCCTTGTCTTTTTTGGCGACCATCAGCCGAGCGCCGCAACGACTCTCAACGACGAGCTGTACCCTCAGGAAGATACGGCAAGCCACGCTTTCCGTATCTATCAGTCGACATATTTCGTCTGGGCTAACTATGAAATCGCCGGCAATACCGAGCTCAACGTCTACGACACCGTCGGGGCAAACGAGATTGCAGCCATTACCCTTAATAAGATCGGCGCCCCGCTCACCGACTATCAAAAGGCTCTGCTTGCAACAAGGTCAGATGTGCCCACCATCAATGTCGCCGGCTACCTTGGTGCCGACGGGCTGCGCTACGACTTGGAATCTGAAGACAGCCCATACGCCTCGACGATCGACAAGCTGCAGCGCATGCAATACCTCGAGTTCGCCAGCAAAGTTCAGTAAGCCCGCCCATTCGCTTGGGCCCATCGTATTGCAAGCACGCTCGGCCCAAATGCATCGCAAATGACTCCCGCTCGCAAACGAGGGTACAATGACGCTCGTGTCACATCACGGGGCTCCGGCCCCAACATATACAAAGGAGTCATACATGGGTTGCGAGCACGCACAGGCCGCCGGCGGACAAACGTCGCCGTCGCAATTTGAGGAGAACACGCTGTCCGAGGTCAAACGCGTCATCGCCGTGCTTTCCGGCAAGGGCGGTGTCGGCAAGTCGTTTGTCACCGGTGCCATCGCCACCGAGCTTGCCCGTCACGGCCACAAGGTCGGCGTCCTCGATGCCGACATCACCGGTCCCTCTATCCCCAAGATGTTAGGCATGAGCGGACGCCACGTCCATGCCCTTGGCAACCTCATGCTGCCCGAAATCTCCGAGCACGGCGTCAAGGTCATGAGCTCCAACCTTCTGCTCCAAAACGAGACCGACCCCGTCCTTTGGCGCGGTCCGGTCATCGCAGGCGCCATTAGGCAGTTCTGGAGCGAGACCTCGTGGGGCCCCATCGACTACCTGCTGGTCGACATGCCTCCGGGAACAGGCGACGTCGCGCTCACCGTCTTCCAGTCGCTGCCCGTCGACGGCATCGTCATCGTCACGAGCCCGCAGGACCTGGTCTCGATGATCGTCGCCAAGGCGGTCAACATGGCCGAGAAGATGAACGTCCCCATTCTGGGCATCGTCGAGAACATGAGCTATATCGAGTGCCCCGACTGCGGCAAGAAGATCGAGGTCTTTGGCAAAAGCAAGCTCCCCGAGGTCGCAGAGCGCTATAACCTCGACATCTTGGGCCAGCTTCCCATTAATCCGGCACTCGCCGAGGCCTGCGATAAGGGCGAGGTCGAGACCGCGCTGCCCGATGGCATGTTGCCCAAGGCAGTCTCTGCCGTCGAGGCCATTACCCCGCACGAGACCGACGAGGCCTAAGTGAACACGAGCGCCTTCTATGACGTCCTGGTAATCGGCGGCGGGGCTTCAGGCCTCGCCGCCGCCATTACGGCCGCACGCGCTGGCAAAAGCGTCTGCATCGTTGAGCGCGATGTCGCCTGCGGCCTTAAGCTCCTTGCGACCGGCAACGGCCGCTGCAACCTCTCCAACGAATCGATTGATCCACAGCGGTATAACCACCCCGCATTCGTTGAATCCGTTATGGGCCCCCGGCCCGAACAAGAGCTTATGGGTTTCTTCTCCTCGCTGGGCATCATGACAACCTCCGAGGAAGGCCGACTGTACCCGCGCTCCCTTCGCGCCGAATCGGTGCGCGACGCGCTTCTCAACGTTTGCGACCGCCTAGGTATCACCTTAATCTGCGGAGCCAACGTTGCCTCGGCGCACAAAGCTTCCGAAGGCTGGGCACTCCAAATAGACCGTCCAGCGCGGGCGCTCAAGGCAAAAAAGCACGACGACCGAAAATCGGAGCTCCGCTCGCTTCGGAAAGCGCTCGCCGATGTCCCTCGCAAGAACGAGGCCCTGCAGGCACATGCCGTAATTATCGCTACGGGCGGCAACCCCACCGGTATCGTCGATACGTTTAGTCTCCCCCTCACTTCGCTGCGCCCCATCCTTTGCCCCGTATCGGCAACGGTCGTTGGCGATCGGGCGGCACTCAAGACGTTGGATGGTCTGCGCGTCCGCGCCCGCTTGACGCTCACCCGTAACCATAGTGAGCTCTGGCACGAAGACGGTGAAGTCCTGTTTCGAGCCTTCGGCATCTCGGGCGTCGCTGTCTTCAACCTCTCCCGTCGTATCCAGCGCGGCGATACGATCCTGCTCGACGTTTTCCCCGACCTCTCCAAAGACGAGCTGCTCGATATGCTCAACCGGCGCGTTGAGTTGCTCGGCGGCTTTTCGCCCCGCGATCCCCGTTGGCTCGACGGCATGCTCGCCCCGCAACTCTCCCGCGTCGTCTGCACGACGTTCGAGCAGTGCCATCCAGGCTCCAACGATGTCATCCACCTGGTCTCGATCCTCAAGCACTTTAAGTTGCTCGTCGAGGGAACAGCCGAGGAGCGCTCGGCGCAGGTCACGCGTGGTGGCGTATCTGTCGAGAGCATCTCAACACCCAGTCTACGCGCGCTCAGCGTTGTCGACGCCCCGCTTTACGTCTGCGGCGAAGCGCTCGACATCGACGCCGATTGCGGAGGCTTTAACCTTGCGTGGGCCTGGCTCTCGGGCATTCGCGCTGCAAGCAGCCTGTAGCCGCGCAGTTTATAATCAAAAACGCATTCGGGCCGTCTGGGATACCGGACGGCCTCTTTCTTGCCTCTAAGGAGACCTCGATGATCGAAATCACCCAAGTCAACGCGTCGCTCGATGAAGCCGGCGATGAAAATGCCTGCCTCATTGTTGGCAAGCGAGTCGCCAAGCGCGTCCTACGTTGCAAGGACTCCGAGATCAAGTCCATCGAGCTCCACCGCAAGTCAATCGACGCTCGCAAAAAACGAGACGTCCATTTTATCCTGAGCTTTCGTGTTGAGCTGACTAGTCCCCACCTCGAGCGAGAAGCGGTCGACAGCGTCGCCGAGCGTGACCGCTCGCGCGTACGCGCGATGGAGGACGATAAGCCTTCATTCCCCTCCCTCGTCTCCGACGCACCTCAAGAACGCCCTGTCGTTGTCGGCGCCGGATGCGCCGGCCTTTTCGCTGCGCTTACGCTCGCCAAAGCAGGTCTTAAGCCCTTACTCATTGAGCGCGGCGACCCGGCATTTCGCCGCTCGCATGCGATCGACCTCTTTCTAAAGGAGCGCATCCTCGACCCCGAAAGTAATATCCAGTTTGGTCTGGGCGGCGCGGGGACCTTCTCGGACGGCAAGCTCAATACGGGAACAAAAAATCCCGCCCATCGCCTTATCCTCGAAACCTTCGTCGAGGCGGGTGCGCCCCGCGATATTCTGTGGGATGCCAAGCCGCACATTGGCTCCGACATCCTTCCCAAGGTTGTCACCGCTATATCCCAGCGCATCGAGCAGCTCGGAGGTGTCGTCCGTTATCGAACAAAGCTCGTCGACATTCGCATCGACGCGTCTGGCGCCATCACCGGTATTGATGTCCAATCGTCCCAAGACGCCGCTTACGAGCCAATCGAGACAAAGCACCTCATCCTCGCCTGCGGGCATTCTGCTCGCGATATTTTTAAGCTCCTTAAGGACCACAACGTGGCCCTCGCACAAAAGACCTTTGCCATGGGCGTTCGCATCGAGCATCCGCAGCGCGACATCGACCGAGCCCAATATGGAGCCTTGGCGGGACATCCTGCCCTCGGAGCAGCCCCCTACAAACTTGTTGCCCATCTTCCCAACGGTCGCAGCGTGTTCTCGTTTTGCATGTGCCCCGGCGGGCAGGTTGTCGCCGCCTCTTCCGAGCAGGGCCACCTGTGCGTCAACGGCGCCAGCCTCAATGCCCGCGACGGACGCAACGCAAATGCCGCCCTGCTCGTTAACGTCACGCCTGAGGACCTTCCCAACGATGACCCGCTCGCCGGCATCGAGCTCCAGCGTGCCTGCGAGGCGGCCGCCTATCGCCTGGGCGGTTCCAACTGGAACGCACCGGCACAACTCGTCGGAGATTTCCTCGCAGAACGCGCCAGCAAGGCGCCCGGAAAGGTAAAGCCCACCTATCCGCTCGGTGTGACCTGGACGGCAATTGACGAAGCCCTGCCGCAGCATATCGTCGAGTCGCTCCGCCTGGGACTTCCCCTACTCGGAAAAAAGCTACGAGGCTACGACCGTCCCGATGCCGTTCTTACCGGCGTGGAGACTCGTTCGAGCTCACCGGTCACTGTCACCCGAGACCGAACGTGCCATGCCGTGTCGACCCCGGGCCTCTACCCTTGTGGTGAGGGAGCTGGATATGCCGGCGGCATCATGAGCGCGGCCACCGACGGCATCCGTTGTGCTGAAGCCCTGATCACAGACCTCTAACGCACGAATTCCAGCGCGCAAAAGACATAGGCCCCGAGCTCCACAGGGAACTCGGGGCCTGTTCGCTCATATGACCCAATCCGCTGTCAAGAGCCACAATGGCCCCGCCGACCGCT
>UQXB01000013.1:0-44816 GCA_900544935.1 uncultured Collinsella sp. | reverse complement strand
GATTGCCGCGCGGGGCCTGCTCGACGGCAGCAGTACCGCCGCGCTCCTCGGCAGCCACCTCGCGGGCCACGCTCTCCACAGCCTCGTCCACGCGAGCCTGAACGCCCTCGCGCACGCGGGTCTTGCCGCCGCGCTTGGGACGGCTCGGACGCTCGCCGTCGCCGCGACGCTCGTCGCGACCGCGGTTGGAGCGACCGGCCACATCGCCATAGTCATCGCCGTTGCGCTTGCCGTCACGACGTGCCTGCTCAAGCTTCTTCTTGCTCTTGGACTTGCCGCGCTTGGTCTTCTTCTTCACCTTAAAGGCCGAAGGGTCGCGCTCGGGATCAACCACAGGCGGGTTGGGACCCACATGCAGGTCGCCGGCCTCGTAGATGTCGGCGGTCTTGTCCATGAGCTTCTCAATCTCGTAGAACTCGTCCACGTCCTGCTCGGTCACAAACGTAATGGCCCAGCCCAGCTCGCCGGCGCGACCCGTACGGCCAATACGGTGGATGTAGTCAGTCGGCTCGGCCGGCACGTCAAAGTTCACGACGTAGCGCACATCGCTGATGTCGATGCCGCGGGCGAGCACGTCGGTTGCCACCAGCACGTCGACGGTACCGTCGCGGAAGGCCGAAAGCGCGCGCTCGCGCTGAGCCTGGCTGCGGTTACCGTGAATTGCGGCGGCCTTGATGCCCTTGCGCTCCAGACGACGGCAGCAGCTGTCGGCGCGGTGCTTGGTGCGCATAAAGACGATCGTGCGCTCCGGGCCCTCCTTTTTGAGGAACTCGGGCAGCAGGTTGTTCTTGGCCTCGATGGACACCGGGAACACAAACTGATCGACGGTGTCGGCGGTCGACGTGGCGGGCGCGATCTCCACGCGGGCCGGGTCGCTCACCAGATCGGTGATCTCGCCCACGGCCTCCTCGTCGAGGGTCGCCGAGAACAGCAGCGTCTGACGCTCGGCCGGCGTCTCGCGCACAATGCGGCGGACGGCAGGCAAAAAGCCCATGTCGAGCATGCGGTCGGCCTCGTCGAGCACCAGCACCTTAACCTCGTCCAGGTGGCAGGCGCCCTGCTCGATCAGATCGACCAGACGGCCCGGCGTGGCGACCAGAATGTCGCAGCCGTACTTGAGTGCCGCGGTCTGCGGCTTGTAGCTCACACCGCCCACGACGGTCACGGCAACATGGCCGGTGACGTCGGCGATCTTGCTCGCGACCTCGTCGATTTGCTGGGCAAGCTCGCGCGTAGGGGTGATGACGAGCATCACCGGGCCGCGGCCGTTGCCCTCGGGCTTTTTAGCACCGCGACGACGGTTGCGGCCGCCGCGCTCACGTACGGGTTTGGGAGGAGCGATGTGCTCCAGATTGTTCATGGTCGGCAGCAAAAAGGCGGCCGTCTTGCCGGTGCCGGTCTGAGCAGCGGCAAGCAAGTCGCGGCCCTCAAGCACCACGGGGATCGAGCCGGCCTGAACGGGCGTCGGCGCCGTGTAGCCCAGGTTCTCGATAGCACGAAGCATCTCGTCGGAAAGGCCCAGCTCGTCAAAGGCGGGCAGGCTCTCGGTAGCGGACTCGACGGCCTGGGCAGCATTTGCCTCATCGGCGGCATCGAAGGCAGCCTGGGTCATGGCCTCACGGGTCTCGTCCAGAATCTCGGCGTCTGTGACGTCGGATACAGAATTACGCATATGTTGTTGTTCCTTATCTGCACGCGCAATGGGCACGGCATGCGGCCGCGCGGGCGTGCTTGGTAGTGCGCTAATACATACAAAAACGGGTGCGCACAGAGAGGACGTTGCTCAGCACGCTGGCGATCGCTTTGGCAGCCCTATCACGCGCCGTCCAGACGCAGCGGCCCTAAGCGATGGAGCAGATTCGCCGCCGGTTAGTATACCCGTACTCCGTATGCCCCCACGTAAACCACAGATGACGAGGCGGACGAGGTGGGCCCGGCTGATTGTCTCAATCTGTAACATCTACAGGGCAAATCTTCCTCTACGTGTTACAGATCGAGACAAACGGTCGACACAGTTCACAAACGTCTCAATCTGTAACAGTTACCGAGTAAAATCGGCCCTAATTGTTATAGATCAAGACAGAGGGGGATTTCCGTCAAGTCCAAACCAAATCTCTCAGTCTTCCTGCAATTTCGAACATGTGGCCTATAATGTTGCTTTGGTTACACTATTTATTGCGCAGCCATTTAATACGTCGCCCACCGGGGGCCATTAATTCCTATCGCCATATTGGCTTGGAAGCAATCAAAGGAGGTATCCGTGGCAGCAGAGACGCCTTGCTCGGTCCTCTATAACGATATTCGCTCGTTCGGCGGTCTTAAACATCTCGAGATCGCCCGAATGCTCATCAATGGAAACTCTTATCTCGGCAGTACCCTGCTCGAGAAATGCTCTTCCAACCGCTCGTATCTCACCCGTTACATCGTCCATCGCAAGCCTGACCAGTGCGCGCCCGCCATCTACAGCGACTTTACCGTCACCACGCTCAACCTTTCCGCGGCAATCTGCAACAAGCTCGGCGGCGGCGAGTCCGCCTATCGGGCAATCGCCGAGCACTATCGCGGTCCGGCCGCCAACGAAATGATGTCGGCTCTCGCTAGCTACAAGCTGGACAGCCGCCTATATGCAAATGCCCTCAATCGCATCGACAACTTTGACGGCAATGCCGTGCGCGAAAAGAGCACGCTCTTCCTGATGCTCTTTGTGGCAACGGGGGCGCTCGCCGATCCCGTTCAGGGCGTGGCCACCGTCGAGCGCTTTTGCGACAGCAAGACGGGCGAGCACTTTGGCACCACCGAAACTACCGTCGGACGTGGCTTTATGAGCAGCCTGGAGCAGCCGCGCACCGTCGCCCCCAACCTCGGTCTGCTCAGAACCCATGCCGACAACTGCGCCGACATGCAAATCCATCCCCTCACACGCGATCCGCACGGCACCGTGATTGGTTCTCTGCCCAAAACCTCGCCCAGCATCACCGATGTGGGCGCCGACGCATCGCGCGAGCATCTTCGTATTTGGCTCGAGGGTGAGCACTGGTACGCCCAGGCCCTTGATCGACCAACGGCACGGTGCTCGAATCGGGCGCGCGCGACGGCGATATTGTGATTGAGCCGCCCCGCGACCAACGAGAGCCCGGCAAAGTCTATCCCCCCGTGGAAATCGCCAACAGCGACAGACTTCATTTGGGTCTCTATACGACATTCCTTGTCATTGTGGACTAGCGCGGACGGCGATCGGAAGACGGTCGCCGTCCGTCTTTCGTCTTCTACCTTCTGCGTCGTAAACGACAATACTCAGCGGTATGCGTGGGCAGTGCGGCTATCATGGTTCTTTACCGATATCCGCACTGCTCACGTATACGCGCGGCAACCCATGCCAGACAAAGGAACGCCATGGATACTACCAATAGCGCCTATGGCGACAAACTCATCCGTCTTGACACGTTCGACACCGCCGTGGCGGTCGACCCCAGCGCCGAGGACGACGCCAAGCGTCGGTTTATGACGCTTATTCTCCAGACGGCCCACCGCAACAACGGCAACATCGGACACGTGCTGCGCGCGACCAACACGAGCGGCGAGGTCTTTGCCGTCAAGCTACTCAAGGACAACGCCATCCTTTCCGGCCAAGCCCCCGACCGCTCCGCCGAGCAATCGGCAGCGCACCTGGCCAGCACCGCCGCGCTGTTCGAGGAGTACCGTCATCTGTGTACCGTCTCGCACCTGCGCGGATTTCCGCGCGTCTATGGCTACGGATCGTGCGAGGATGACCCTCTCATCCTCATGGAGTGGGTCGAGGGCACCTCGCTCAAGCAGGCGCTGCCCCTGCTTCCGCACGACGCCTCGGGCGGGCTGACCACCCAGATGGTCGCCGCCGTCGGAAACGCCGTGCTTCGTGCGCTCTTGATGACCCAAGGCCTCGTGAATCCGGTCATCCATCGCGACCTGTCGCCTGCCAATATCATGTTCCGCACCACTAGCCGAACGCTCGAGCAGCAGATTGCTGATTGTTCCTTTGACCCCTGCCTCATCGACATGGGCTCCGCGACCATGGCTCTCGGCGACGACACGATCACCCGGCGCGCCGACATCTGGCGTTTTGCCACGCCCGCATACGCCGCGCCCGAGATGCTCACGCAGGATATCGAAGGCATCGCGGCCCTTCGCCGTTCGCCGGCAATCGACGTCTATGCGCTTTCGAGCATTCTGTACCAGCTCTACAGCGGTCGCAAACCGTTTGACTTTGAGTCGACGGACGCCGCTGCAACCGGCTCGTTCTATCTCGTAAAGACCAAGACCAAGCCGGCACCGCTCGAGCCGCGCTGCGAGGGCGATGAGGCGCTCGTCCAGATCATCATGAAGGGTCTCTCAGTCGAGCAGTGCGATCGTCCCACCGAGCAGCAGATGCTCGAGGTGCTCTCGGCATACCTCACCGACGCCGAATCCGAAGGCCGCGAAGGTGCAGGAGACGAGGCCGCAATTGATATCGATTCTGGCACGCACCTTAAGGTCGACGTCGCCGGCGAGCGCGCACGAGAGATCCTGAATCAGGCCCGCCACGATGCCATGACCCGCCGCCGCTTTATTATCGGCGGCGCTATCGCAGCCGTTGCGGGGCTCAGCGTTATCGGGGCGGCAACCCATGGCTTTGGCATCCCCGACTACCTTGACGGCATCCGCGGTTCACTTGACGACTACACCTGGGATCAGCTGCAGGAGATTTCGCTCAAGATTAAGGCCGCCGAGACCCGTAGCGAGGCACGCGAGATTGCCAAGCGCTATCACCTGCTCGATGACAACGGGCATATCCCCTATCCATGCACCAAGCGTGTCACGCTCACCAACGGGCTGCAGGTTGGCGCGCAGCTTGTGGGCATCCGCCACGATGAGCTTCTGGACGGGACGGGCAAGGCCGGGCTGACGTTTATGTTCGACGCGGGTATTGCCGAGCGCAACGCTGCGGCTGAACCGCCGAGCGCCGGCTGGGCAGATTGCGAGCTGCGGGAGTGGCTCAACGGCGACGGCCTTAAGCTGCTGCCCAACGAGTTGCGCGCGCTCATTAAAGGTGTCAAGAAGGTCTCGAACAATGTGGGCGCCGCCAACAGCGCATCGTGCCTGAGCGAGTTGCCCGCAACCCTTTGGCTGCCCGCCATGGTCGAGCTGTGCGGTACGCAACCGCCCGATTCGTTTACCGAGGACTATCACTACCTGGCAGACATCTACAACGGCGAGGGCAAGGAGTATCAGCTCTTCCGCGAGCTCAAGGTAAGCCCGTATTCCACGAACGAGACGATGGTCCGCCAGTGGAAGGACAAGGACACCTGCTGGTGGGAGCGCACGGTGAGCCCCGACTCATCGGAGACCGAAGGCACGCTCTATTTGAATCGCGTTGGACACGACGGCGACGTCTTTACGTACGCAACGCCTGCGGACAAGCCAAACAAGCTAACCTGTGTGATCCCCGGGTTCTGTATCTAGGCGGCGGGCGTCTTGCCATGACGGGACCCCCTCCCCGGCAATTGTCTCGATCTGCAACACTAGCTCGGCAGATACAGGTCTAGTTGTTACAGAACGAGACAAACCCCAGCCCCGCGAGACAACATCTCAATCTGTAACAGTAAGGGGTCAAAATCCTCTCTAGATGTTACAGATCAAGACATTTGAGTTGACCCCGGGCAGTCTGTCTCGATCTGTAACAGTTAGAGGTTATATCTCCCGCTAGATGTTACAGATTGAGACATTGAGTTTGCTGCCAACTGTTTGTCTTGATCTGTAACAAATACTCGGTAAAACGGGGTCTGGTTGTTACAGATCGAGACGTTAGCTTTCGGCTGAAATGTTTGTCTAAATCTGTAACAGTTACGGCTCAAAAAACGGTCCAGATGTTACAGATTGAGATGATTGATTGGGACGGTCCATCGGCCAACCATCCATCCTCATCTGTAACGAAATCTCATATATTATTTCTGTACTGGACACCCCCAGGGGGTATGGGTGTATAGTATCGGCAGGTTAACAATTCCAACACCGAACCACAGAAAGGAGAAGCCATGGCTCAAGATAAGTTCGACGTGGGCGGCATGACATGCGCCGCCTGCCAGGCGCATGTGGACCGTGCCGTGAGCAAACTCGACGGCGTCCAAAGCGTCGCGGTCAACCTACTCGCCGGTTCCATGATGGTCGACTACGACCCTGCGCAGGTCTCCCCCGACGATATCTGCACCGCCGTCGACCGTGCCGGCTACTCGGCCTCGCCCGTCGATGCGGGCACCGGTGCCGCCGGCTCAAACGGTAGTGCGCAAGTCAGGTCCGTCGCCGCCCACATGGAGTCGCCCACCAAAAAGTTGGAGGCCGCCGCCTCTGCCATGCGCACCCGCCTCATCATCTCGATCATCTTCCTCATCCCACTGTTCTACATAGGCATGGGGCACATGCTCGGTTGGCCACTGCCCGGCGTCTTCACCGACCACACCCACAGCATGACGCTCGCGCTCACCGAGCTCGTCCTGCTCATTCCCATCGCCTACGTCAACGACGCATACTTTATCAACGGGTTTAAATCGCTTACGCACGGCGCGCCTACCATGGACGCCCTTATTGCCGTGGGCGCCACTGCTTCCATCGCCTGGTCGCTCTACGCCATGTTCATCATGGCCGACCAGCTAGCCGCGGGTCAGGTCCACGAGGCCATGATGACGGGCATGGACAACCTGTATTTTGAGAGCGCCGGCACAATCCTGTCGCTCGTCACCGTGGGCAAATATCTCGAGACACGCAGCAAATCCAAGACCGGCGGCGCCATCGAGGCGCTCATCGACTTGGCGCCCAAGACCGCGACCGTCGTGGCAGAGGACGGCACCGAAACCACCGTCGATGTCGACGCCATCCTTCCCGGCCAGGTCCTGCGCGTGCGCCCCGGCGAGTCCATCCCCGTCGATGGCGTGGTGCTCGAGGGCAGCTCGGCCGTGGACGAGAGCGCGCTCACCGGCGAGTCCATCCCCGTGGAGAAGACCGCCGGCGACACTGTCAATGCGGCCACGGTCAACCGCACGGGCTCGTTTACCTTCCGCGCCACGCGTGTGGGCGCCGACACGTCGCTCGCCAAGATTATCCAGCTCGTCGAGGACGCCAACGCCACCAAGGCGCCCATCGCCCGCATGGCCGACAAGGTCGCCGGCGTGTTCGTGCCCGTAGTATTCGTGATCTCGGCCGTGACCTTTGTGGTGTGGATGGCACTGACCGGTAGCGTGAATGAAGCGCTCACCTCCGCCGTCGCTGTGCTGGTAATCAGCTGTCCGTGCGCACTGGGTCTGGCCACGCCCGTCGCCATTATGGTCGGCACCGGCAAGGGCGCCGAGATGGGCATTCTGTTTAAGAGTGCCGAGGCGCTGGAGAACCTGCGCAGCGTGGGCACCGTGGTGCTCGATAAGACGGGAACGGTCACTCGCGGCAAGCCTGCCGTGACCGATATCGTGGTAGCCACGCGCGCCGACGGATCGCCCGCCATGAGCGAAAAGGCGCTACTCAAGCTGGCCGCCGCGCTGGAGCGCTCAAGCGAACACCCGCTGGCCGAGGCGATTATGGCCGAGTGCGAGACGCGAGGGATTGTCGCGCGCGCCGTCGAGGACTTTGCCGCCGTGCCCGGGCGAGGCGTTACGGCGCGCGAGGGGCAAAACGCCATTGCCGCCGGCAATATGCGCCTGATGAACGAGCTGGGCGCGAAGGTGCCCGCGGGTCTTGCCGAACAGTTCGCCGCCGAGGGCAAGACGCCGCTGTTCTTTGCCAAGAACGGCGAGCTCGCCGGCACCATTGCCGTGGCTGACGAGGTCAAGGAAACGAGTGCCGGAGCCATCGCCGCACTGCGCTCGCTTGGCGTCGACGTGCGCATGCTCACCGGCGACAACCGAGTCACCGCCGAAGCAATCGCCCGCCGCGTGGGGCTGAGCAGCGAACAGGTCATCGCCGACGTCCTCCCCGCCGACAAGGAGCACCACGTACGCGAGCTGCAGGATGCGGGCAGCAAGGTCGCTATGGTGGGCGACGGTATCAATGACTCCCCCGCCTTGGCGCGCGCCGACGTGGGCCTTGCTATCGGCACCGGCGCAGACATCGCCAAGGAGGGCGCCGACGTGGTACTCATGCGCAGCGACCTCATGGACGTCGCCCGTGCCATCGAGCTGTCGCGCGCCACAATTCGCAACATCAAGCAGGACCTGTTCTGGGCGCTGTTCTACAACGGCATCGGCATTCCGCTGGCGGCGGGCGTGTTCTTCCCCCTCACCGGTTGGCAGCTCTCGCCGATGTTTGGCGCCGCGGCCATGAGCCTGTCGAGTGTCTGCGTCGTAAGCAATGCGCTGCGCTTAAAATCCTTTAAGCCAAAAGTGGCAAAATAGGCTCACCATTAAGTCCATCTAGAACGGGTTTTCCAGACGCCCGAGATTGACCCGAAAGAGGAGCGACGCGCACTTTGGTACGCGAGCGACGGCTTGAAGGTCAAGGTCGGGTGCCTGGGAAAGCCGACACAACAGGGAGGAATACCCATGCGTTACACAATCAAGACTTCCGGCCTCATGTGCGGCCATTGCGACGCCACCGTCGAGACGGCGTTGCTCAACGTGGCCGGCGTGACCGACGCCGACGCCGATCACGAGACCCAGACCGTCCAGGTGGAGTGCGCCGACACCGTGACCGTCGAGCAGCTCACCGCCGCTGTCGAGGGCGCCGGCGAGAAGTTCCACGCCCTTTCGGTGACCGCCGCATAGCAGTCGCTGCCTACTGAATCCTCAGAAGTTGCGGTGAAATACGGACTGTTGTGCCGCCCTAGGCCTTTAAACGGTCCGTATTTCACCGCAACTGACGGGGACATCCGGAAGATCGACCAGAAACGAGGACCCGACATGATGGCAGACCATAAATCGGTGACCCGCATGCTCAAGACGGCACGCGGTCAGATCGACGGCATCTTGCGGATGGTCGAGGAGGACCGCTATTGCGTCGATATTTCCACGCAGCTCATGGCCACACAGGCGCTCCTCGCGCGCATTAACGCCGACGTGCTTAAGGCGCATATCGAGGGCTGTGTGACTTCGGCGATCGAATCGGGCGACGAAGACCTCAAGGCCGCCAAGCTCGCCGAGATCGAACGCGTCGTCGACAAGCTCTCCAAGTAATTGGGGCATCGGGGACAGGTACGTTTGCACCACATTGGCGCAGATTGACCTGTCCCCCTTGCTCTAAATCGGGTATAAAGGCGTGCAGCATATCGAACGAAAGGCAATTTGCATGAATGACTTTATGAAAGGCCGCAATGGCGCCGACGAACTCACCATCGTGATGGGTTTTGCCGGCATCGTCATCGCGATGATCGGATCGATAGCCCGCATCCAGTGGCTCAGCTGGATCGCCATCGCCGTTATCGTGATTGGCGTGCTGCGCGGCCTGTCCAAAAATATCGATGCACGTCGCAAGGAGAACGAGGCCTTTGTCGCCACGACCGCCAATGTTCCCGGCTTGGGCAAGTTCGTCGCCAGCTTGGGCGGCGGCGCTGCAGCGGCCAGCACCTCACGCGCGGCCGGCACCAGCAAGGAAGACTTTGAGCGCGCCAAGCGCACGGCCAAGAAGATGTGGAAGGGTCGCAAGACCACGGCATACCTCAAGTGCCCCAACTGCGGTCAGATGCTCTCCGTCCCCAAGGGCAAGGGCAAGATCCGCGTCACCTGCCCCAAGTGCCACGCCAAGATGGAGACGCGCTCCTAGCCGCTACACCATAGGACAAAATAAAAGCCGAGGCCTCGCGCTGAGACCTCGGCTTTTTTGATTATGACAAAGGGACCGTCCCTTTGTCACACCTATGCTACGCCATCGCGGGCAAGCTCCTCGGCCAACGCCTCGGCAGGCATGGCCATAATCGCGTCGAGCTCGGCGTCCACCTCGGGAATACGCTTCACCTTGAGCTTGCGCACCAGATCACCGCGACACATCACGTGCGTCGGCTCACGCAGTGCGCACAGGTCATCGAGCGGGTTCTTGCGCGTCACCAGGATATCGGCGGCCTTGCCGCACTCGATCGTGCCAGTATCGCCGCCCAGCCCCAGCAGCTCGGCATTAACCTGCGTGGCTGTATGCAGTGCGAAGGCGTTGCTCACGCCGACATACTTGGCAAAATAGGCGACCTCGCGCCACATGTCATACTGCGTCACGAACGGGCAGCTTGAGTCCGTGCCAAGGCCCACCTTAACGCCAGCTTCCAGTGCGGCACGGGCGCTCTCGATGATGCCCGAGCACACGATGTCGCCGTTCTTCTTTTGCGTATCGGTAGAATGGGTCTTTTCCGGGTCGAGCAATACAAACGGCAGCGCCGGGCTGATAGTGCAGGTCACACTCGGAGCACGCCCCTCGAGCTGCGTGCCCGCGGCGCCACGGTACAGCTCCAAGATTTCGGGTGTCAACGGAGCGCCGTGCTCAATCGTGTCAACGCCGGCCTCAAGCGCGGCCTTCACGCCCTCGGTACTCTCGACATGGGCCATAACCGGAAGGCCCATATCGTGCGCCGCCTTGCATGCCGCCGCGGCAACCTCCACTGGCATACGCAGCACGCCCGGCTCGCCCACCTCGGTCGCATCGAACACGCCGCCCGTCACGAACAGCTTAATGACGTCGGCACCACGCGCATACAGGTCGCGCACCTGTTCGGCTGCCTCGGCGGGACTGTTGGCCACCTGGGCGAACAGGCCCGCACCATGGCCGCCCGGCACCGTGATGCCCGTTCCCGGCGCCACCAGGCGAGGACCCTGATACTTGCCGGCATCGATAGCATCGCGCACGGCCAGATCGGCAAACAGCGGGTCGCCCGCGCCGCGCACCGTGGTCACGCCGCTTGCCAGTTGTTGTTGGGCGCTGCCCTTGAGAATATGGCGCACGATGGCGCGCCCCACGGGATTATCGAGATTCTTCATCAGCGCGCCCGCATCGCCCGCCGAAACCGGCTTGCCCGAACCGCACAGATGCACATGCATATTGATGAGGCCCGGCATGAGATACGCACCTGCCAGTTCGATGACCTCGGCACCCGCAGGCGCCTGCGCCACAGCACTCGGCCCCATCCACGTGATGACGCCGCGCTCAACAGTCACAGCCATATCGGGTTGCGGCTCCATATGCTCCGAACCATCCAGAATGGTCGCATTGATAAACAGCGTAGAACGATCAGCAGACGCCATATCGAGCTCCTCCCTCACGATTAACATGAACATTTGTCCATTATCACCTAATGCAGCGACCTAAAGTCGAGCATATCGGTTAACGGAGGGAAGAGGGGATGTGGGGGACGGAATACGTTGCAGCCCCACCCCAGCAACATCAGGGGAATGTCTCGATCTGTAACAGGTACAGGGTTATTGGGCCCCTTGATGTTACAGATCGAGACATTCGGTCGACGTTTCACCGGTTTGTCTCGATCTGTAACAATTACGAACTCAAACAACTTCTAAACGTTACAGATCGAGACAAAACCTCTCAGCGCCCATACCACTGGCGTCTCCACTCCTCAGCCAATTCAGCCTGCCGAGGAATACCCGCCAACCTCATTTTCTCGACCAGCTTCCCCGGGTCTTTGAGTTCGTTAAACGTAAACCGAAGCACCTTATGCCCGAGCATTGTCAGATGAGATTCCCGCTGACGCTCTGCCACGAATGGGTCGACCGACTCCCGGCCCTCACCGTTCTGCAAGGTGTACTTCCCCTTTCCGTCGAGCTCGCCGATGACACACGTCCCGTCCTCGAGCCGCCAAAAATAGTCGACGCGAAACACCTGGCTCGGATCGAGCGGGTCGCGAAACTCCGCCTGCAGCTCCGGAACCGGAAAGCCGTACGCAATAAAGAACGCTCGGAACCGAGACTCGCCGCCGTTTTCGGACAGCCCGTCCGCATACGACGCAATCGCCTGTGCCCTGCGATACCCTCGCCTGCCCTCGCAATCGGCGCGGAGGCGCTCGCACAAATCCCCACGTGATACGCCCTTCGCCCGCAATGCAGAATCGGCGATCGCCAGACCATACGAAAACGGCGCACGCAGCAGACAATCCTCCACCGTGCGCCAAAACGACGTCACCCGCACGCCGTCGACGCGCTCAAGCGCTCCCGCCATCTGAGGACGCAACAACCTGCACCCGCTGCTCAACGTCACCGAACAACCCGTCTTAACAAGAAAACGCGGCCCGAGCAGATCATTCGGCACCTCCAGGCCCCACAAAAGTGCCGCGTCATAACCCCAAAACGCCCAATCGGGATGAAATTCCGCAAGCCCTTTGATAGTCCTCAGCGCTCGCTCCGCCGGCGTCAATGCATCCCAATCATGCTGAAAACAGAACAGGTACGGCTCGGGCTCCGCGATATCGTCGGTTCCAACATGGCGTCGCAGCCACATGAGCTCGGTATTGTCATGCGTTGCGAGCAGCGCACCTTGCTTGGCCGTCTCCGTGAGCCGCGCGAGCATTCTATTCCGCGCCAACGTGTTGCGAGTCGCATGTTTGTGTTTGAGAACGGTATTAGACACTTTCGTCACCACCACGTCAGACAAATGGACCATCGTCACCGTTGCCTCCGCTGACAAATGTCTTGATCTGTAACAGGAAGACAGTCTTTGAGCCTCTAGTTGTTACAGAACAAGATCTTTCGACAGCCGCCAACCTTCCGTCTCAATCTGTAACAGTTACGGGCTCAAACAGCCGCTAAACGTTACAGATTGAGACAAAGTCAGGGCTGTAGGGCGACACCAGTCACATCCCCTACTCCCATTCTTGTTCGTAGATGTTGAGGGACTTTACGTAGCGCCCCTGGGCGCCCATGATGTCGCGGACCAGGCGCAAAAAGAAGCTGATCCACGAGGTGTCAAAGCCATCCTGCAGGTCCTCCGGATGCACCGCACCCGGCCCATCGACTGCCGTGTCACTCAGGCGCGCGATGTCGTACAGATAGAGCTGTCCCGCCGTCAGCCAGACATCGTCGACGCAAGCGAGGCGCACCGCAATCGCGCCGTCGCTCCAATGCTCCTTTTGCACGATATGCGGGTCGTAGACATCAAAGCGACGGTCGGTGCGCGTATCCTTCAGCGCAACTATGCCGTTCGCAGGATCCTTGTCCAAAATGCCAAAGCGCGAGAAATACTGCGTGTCGCGTACCTGCTCGAGCCGCTTGAGCGAGGCAGGCGAAAGCGATGCCGGCGGCTCGTCAACATACAGCTCGAGCAGCGTCTTGCCATGGCGATAGGAGCGCTCGAAGAGCAGCCAATCGGTAAACGCCATGTTGTAGGCCATGATTTCGTTTTGGGAAGGCTCGGTGCGATAGCTGAGCCACGGGTCGACAATAATCTCAAACTGCTCGCGCGCCGGCTCCAAAAACTGAAACTTCCGCAGCATCCAAAAATGGGCCATGTCGGCAATATCGTTGCCGACGGCTTCGGCCAGATGAGCTCGGTCTAAAACGTGGTCAGTCACGGCATCCTCCTCAAACTGATGAACCTCAATTTGAGCTTACGAGGAGGGTGGGCAGCCACTGTCAGCACGGACAAAATAGGCCGCCGGCTGCAAACCAACTGCTGACCAAACACTTGACGGGACACTTGACCGAATATGCGCGCCGCAACAAAACCGCAGGTAAACATAGACGGCCAACCCGCTCTTTTGAACCAGATGCCCGTAGCCACCACAGAAACAACAGGTGACCACAGCCCAAGAAGTCGACAAATGAACACCCGTACGTCGGCAAACGAACAAATCGGTCGCAAACCCGCAAGGAGTGTCCCCGAATGCCGGCACATAAGGAACGTCCCCAGCTGCCGGCACTTGGGGACGTTCCATTTGGGCCAGCCGTTGGGGACAGCCCTTGTCGATTCAGCTGTGGACAGCCGCCTTACAGCTCCAGCGCCTCGGCGACTTCGGCTGCGCAGGCCAGGGCGTCGGCCATAGCGTTCACCACGAGCGAGCTGCCGTTACGAGCGTCACCGGCAACATACACCGGCGCGGCATCCGCGGCGACGCCGTCGACACGCGCCGCAAGATGCGAGCCCTCGGCGGCCATCACAGGCAGCGGACGACCAGCAGTGGCAACGGGCACGCCAACGGCGTCGAACACACCGTGCTCTGGGCCCGTAAAGCCGCAGGCGATGAGCACCAGCTGCGCCGGTACCTCGTGCTCGGAGCCCGCGATGCGCTCGGGCTTTCCCGCCGACCAGTCCAAATCGACCACGCGCAGACCCGCAGCCGCACCCTTCTTGTCCAGCAGCACCTCGAGCGTATCCACGCCCCAGGCACGCATCTCGCCGCCCATCGCAGCAATAGCCTCCTGCTGGCCGTAGTCGGTCTTCTTAATGTTGGGCCACTGCGGCCAGGGGTTGCTCGCCGCGCGCTTATCGGGCGCAGCCGGCAAGAACTCAAACTGGCGCACGCTGCGCGCCCCTTGGCGCACCGCGGTACCCACGCAGTCGTTGCCGGTATCGCCACCGCCAATGACCACAACGTCCAGGCCGCGCGCGTTCACCGCGGGCTCGCCGCCATCGAGCACCGAGACGGTCGAAGCCGTCAGGTAGTCCACGGCATACACTACGCCCGGGGCATCAATGTTCGCAGCCGAAAGCCCACGCGGAGCACGGGCGCCGGCAGCCACCACAACGGCATCGAAGTCGTCGAGCTTGGCAGCCACCGCAGGATCATTCACGTCAGCACCCAGCTCAAACACAATGCCCAGCTCGCGCATGAGCGCCACGCGGCGCTCGACCACGGACTTCTCGAGCTTCATGTTGGGAATGCCGTACATGAGCAGGCCGCCCGGACGGTCGTCGCGCTCAAACACCGTCACGCGGGCCCCACGACGCGCAAGCTCCCATGCTGCCACCAGACCAGCGGGACCGGAGCCCACCACGGCAACCGTGGGTGCACCCTCCCCTGCCGGCTCAAAGCGGTGCGGACCGCCGTTGGCCCACTCATGGTCGCTAATCGCGCGCTCGTTGTCATGGATCGTCGTGGGCTGGCCATCGACCGAGCCCAGGTTGCATGCGGCCTCGCACAGCGCCGGGCACACGCGACTCGTGAACTCGGGCATGGGCGAGGTGAGCGACAGGCGCTCGGTAGCCTCATCCCAGCGGCCGCGGTACACCAGCTCATTCCACTCGGGAATCAGGTTGTGCAGTGGGCAGCCGCTCGGGCGTGCCTTGCCAAAGCTCGCGCCCATCTGACAAAACGCCACACCGCACATCATGCAGCGGCTCGCCTGGGCACGGCGCGCATCGTCGTCGAGCTCCACGTACAGCGGATCGAAATCGCGGCTGCGCTCCTCCACGGGGCGCAGCTCGTGGGTCACGCGATCGATATCAAGAAAAGCACCGGGCTTACCCATGGCACTTACGCCTCCTTCTTGGTCGAAGCAACAGAGCTGGCGGTGGCGGGCGCAGCGCCAGCGACACCACCCGCCACATCAAAGCGAGCGACATCCGCGGCACTCGCGCGGCCGGTCACAATGTCAAACGCCAGCTCCTCGGCCTGCGCATGCGTCTTGCCCACGGCCTCGGCGGCGGCGACAATCGCCAGCACGCGCTCGTACTCGGTTGGAATGACCTTCACAAAGTGCTTGCTCATCGTCTCAAAGCTGTAGAGCAGCTTAATACCGCGCGGGCTCTGCGTCGCGTCCACGTGCTCCTGGATGAGCGCACGAATCTGCGCAAGCTCACCGGCCGTCGGGGCTTTAAGCTCAACGCTCTCGTGGTTCACACGGGCATCGAGCGTGCCGTACTGGTCAAAGACGTAAGCCACGCCGCCCGTCATGCCGGCGGCGAAGTTCTGCCCGACCTCGCCCAAGATGAGCGCCAGACCTCCCGTCATGTACTCGCAGCCATGGTTGCCGCAGCCCTCGACCACCACCGTGGCACCGGAGTTGCGTACGCCAAAGCGCTGGCCGGCCAGGCCGTTAATGAAGCCGCGGCCACTCGTAGCGCCAAAGAACGCAACGTTGCCCACGATGATGTTCTCGTCGAACTTGTAGGTCGCATGCGGGTTGGGGCGCACCGACACCTCGCCGCCCGAAAGGCCCTTACCAAAGTAGTCGTTGGCGTCGCCGCACACGTTGAGCGTTATGCCGCGCGGCAGGAACGCGCCAAAACTCTGACCGGCCGAACCATCGCAATCGATGGTGATGGAGCCGGCGGGCAGGCCCTCGGGATGCGCCTTGGTCACCGCGTTGCCCAAGATGGTGCCCACGCAGCGGTTGACGTTGGCGATGTCGGCGCGGAAGCGAATCGGGCGCAGGTGCGCACGGGCATCGGCCGTATAGGGCACAAACAGCGTGGAATCGAGCGTCTTGTCGAGCTCGCTGTCCGCAGCCATCTGGGGCAGGAAGTGGCGACCGTCGGCACCCGGGATGTGGGCACCAAACTCACAGGTCGCGCTCGCCAGCACGGGCGATAGATCGAGCAGGTTGGCCTTGCGGTTGCCCGGGACCTCGATCTGGCGCAGGCACTCGGGATGGCCGACCATCTCGTCGACGGTGCGGAAGCCCAGGCTCGCCATGACCTCGCGCAGCTGCTCGGCAACAAAGAGCATAAAGCGTTCGACGTGCTCTGGCTTGCCGCGGAAGCCGCGACGCAGGCGGCAGTTTTGCGTAGCGATGCCGGCGGGGCAGGTATCCTGCTGGCAGTCGCGCTGCATGAGGCAGCCCATCGAGATGAGCGGCATGGTCGCAAAGCCAAACTCCTCGGCACCCAGCAGGCAGGCGACGGCGACGTCGGTGCCGTCCATGAGCTTGCCGTCGGCTTCGAGCACCACGCGTGAGCGCAGGCCGTTTTGCAGCAGCGTCTGCTGGGCCTCGGCAAGGCCAAGCTCCAGCGGCAGGCCGGCGTGCCAAATGGAGTCGCGCGCCGCGGCACCCGAGCCGCCGTTATGACCGCTGATCAAGATCTTGTCGGCAGCGCCCTTGGCCACACCGGTGGCGATGGTGCCGACGCCGGCCTCGCTGACCAGCTTGACCGACACGCGGGCGTGGCGGTTGGCATTCTTGAGGTCGTAGATAAGCTGTGCAAGGTCCTCGATGGAGTAGATGTCGTGGTGCGGCGGAGGCGAGATCAGGCCGATGCCGGGCGTGGACTGACGAACCTCGGCGATCCAGGGATAGACCTTCTTGCCGGGCAGGTGTCCGCCCTCGCCGGGCTTGGCGCCCTGGGCCATCTTGATCTGAATCTCGAAGGCGCTGCACAGGTAGCGGCTCGTCACGCCAAAGCGCGCGCTTGCCACCTGCTTGATGGCGGAGTTCTTAGAGTCACCGTTGGCCAGCGGGGTCTCGCGGCGCGGGTCCTCGCCGCCCTCGCCCGAGTTGGAGCGGCCGTGCAGGCGGTTCATGGCAATGGCCATGCACTCGTGTGCCTCTTTGCTTATGGAACCGTACGACATGGCGCCGGTGTTAAAGCGGCGGACGATATTGAGCGCGGGCTCCACCTCGTCGAGCGAAACCGGGGTGCGGCCGCTGGCATCAAAGTCCAGCAGGTCGCGCAGGCGCACGGCACGGCCGGTGCGGTGCAGGCGGGCGCTGTACTCCTTAAAGGTGTCGTAGCTGTCCTCACGGCAGGCGGTCTGCAGCAAGTAGACAGTCTGCGGATCGATGAGGTGATCCTCGCCGCCGAGCGGGCGCCACTTGGTCAGGCCCAACGTGGGCAGCTGATCGGGAGCCGGGCTCTTAAGGATAGCGAGCGCGGCGTCATAGCGCTCATTCTGCTCGCGCTCAACGTCCTCGACACCCATACCGCCCACACGGCTCACCGTGCCGGCGAAGTACGCGTTGACGAACTCCGGCGTAAAGCCCACGGCCTCGAAGATCTGCGCCGAATGGTAGCTCTGCACCGTGGAGATGCCCATCTTGGACATGATGGAGACGATGCCCGCCGTCGCGGCCTTGTTGTAGTTGGCGATGCCCTGCTCGGCCGTCACGTCCAAATCGCCGCGTGTCGCCAGATCGCGGATGCACGCATGTGCGTTGTACGGATAGATGCCGCTCGCGGAGTAGCCCACCAGTGCCGCAAAGTCATGCGGGGACACGGCGTCGCCGCACTCCACCACGATGTCGGCAAAGGTGCGCACGCCGGCGCGGATCAGGTGGTTGTGTACGCAGCCCACGGCAAGCAGCGACGGCACGGGCACCTCGCCCGCAGCGGCACGATCGCTCAACACCACGATGTTCACGCCGTCGCGGACCGCAGCCTCAACGTCCTCGGCAAGCTGCTTGAGCGCAGCCTGCAGTGCGCCCTCGCCGGCATCGCGGCGGTAGACGGCACGGAAGCGACGGGTCTTAAAGCCCACGCGGTCGATAGCGCAGATACGCTCGAACTCCTCCTCGTTGAGCAACGGGCGCTCCAGGCGCACCAGTTGGCAGGCCGTACGGGAGTCCTCGAGCAGGTTGCCGTGGTTGCCCAGGTAGAGCGTGGTCGAGGTGACCATGTGCTCGCGCAGGGCATCGATCGGCGGATTCGTGACCTGGGCGAACAGCTGATAGAAGTAGTCAAAGAACGAGCGCGTCTTCTTGGACAGGCAGGCCAGCGGCGCGTCGATGCCCATCGAGGCGAGCGGGGCCTTGCCCTGCTGGGCCATGGGACGCACGACCTCGTCGACGTCATCCCAGTGGTAGCCGAGCTTGGCCATACGCACGGCGGCGGGCACCTCGGCGTCCTCGGCGGGCGTTGCTGCAACGGGCTCATCGAGCGCGTCGACGGTCAGCGTCTCCTCGGCAATCCAGTCGCGGTAGGGTTTTTCCTTGGCATAGCGAGCGCGCAGCTCATCGTTGTAGATCACGCGGCCGCGGGCAAAATCGACCTCGAGCATCTGGCCCGGTCCCAGGCAGCCACTCGTCAGGATGTTCTCGGGGCTCACCTCGATGGTGCCCACCTCGCTTGCCAGCATAAAGCGACCGTCGCGCGTCACATAGTAGCGGGCGGGACGCAGGCCGTTGCGGTCGAGAGCAGCACCCAGTGTGCGGCCGTCGGTAAAGGCGATGGCGGCCGGGCCGTCCCACGGCTCCATGAGCATGGACTGGTAGGCATCGTAGGCGCGGCGTTCCTCACTCAGACTGTCGTTGTGGTCCCACGGCTCGGGCAGCAGCATGGACGCGGCACGCGTGAGCGGGCGACCGTTCATGACCAGGAACTCGAGCACGTTGTCCAAAATCGCGGAGTCAGAACCCTCGCGGTTGATGATGGGCATCACGCGCTCAAGATCGTGCTGCAGCACGGGGCTGTACAGGTTGGGCTCGCGGGCGCGGATCCAGTTGACGTTGCCCTTGAGGGTGTTGATCTCGCCGTTGTGGATGATAAAGCGGTTGGGGTGCGCGCGTTCCCAGCTGGGCGTGGTGTTGGTGGAGTAGCGCGAGTGGACAAGCGCTACGGCCGTCTTGACGGCGGCGTCGTTGAGGTCGATGAAGAAGCGGCGCATCTGCGTGGCGACCAGCATGCCCTTGTACACGATAGTACGCGAGCTCATGGAGCACACATAGAAGATCTTGTCGCGCAGGGCAAACTCGGCGTCGGCCTTCTTCTCGATGGTGCGGCGGCACACATACAGACGGCGCTCGAAGGCGTCGCCCGCCGGCGTGTCGTCGGGGCGACCCAGAAAGGCCTGCAGGATGGTAGGCATGCAGGCGCGGGCCGTCTCGCCCAGGTCGTGCGGGTCGACCGGCACCTCGCGCCAAAAGAGCAGCGGCACGCCGGCCTCGGCGCAACCCTCCTCAAACACGCGGCGGGCATCCTCTACGCCCTTGTCGTCCTGCGGGAAGAACAGCATGGCCACGCCATAGTCGCCCTCTGCCGGCAGAATCTGGCCGCACTTTTGAGCCTCTTTACGGAAAAAGTGATGCGGAACCTGGAACAGGATGCCAGCGCCGTCGCCGGTGTTCTTCTCGAGTCCCGTGCCACCGCGGTGCTCCAAGTTGACCAGAATGGACAGCGCATCGTCCAAAATCTGGTGATGGCGCTCACCGTTGATATCTGCAAGCGCGCCGATGCCACATGCATCGTGGTCGAATTCGGGGCGATAAAGGCCCTGCTGCTGAGCGGAATCTGCCTGCATCGCGATCCTCCCCTAGATATTAGACAATCAGTTGAATAGGCATACTAGGTGCATCGCCGGCCCGTTGTGTTTCCCGCCCGTTTCGAAACAATCGCGTAACGCACGCCCTACGAGTGGACACCGCCGACCTCAAGGACGGCAACAAGGGCCCAAGTTCGACCTGTAAACTCACCGCTTCAAACATCTCAATCTGTAACAGTAAGACCCAATTTCCATCCCTAGTTGTTACAGATCAAGACATTTCGGTAATCCCCTTTCACCATCCTATTCAAATACAACAATTTTGTTAGTCTTGGTTAACTTTTTAGCATAAAACGGGTATCCTTTGCGGCGTCAAACAAACGGCACGCAGGAGCTCACCATGCTCAACCATCTCAAACAACACTTTGGCTCGCACCGCACCGGAGGCCACGGAGGTCTGGATATCGCCCGGCATATCGGCCCCGGGCTGCTCGTGACCGTCGGCTTTATCGATCCGGGCAACTGGGCCTCCAACATGGCCGCCGGCTCGCAGTTTGGCTACGCGCTGCTGTGGATCGTCACGCTGTCCACGATCATGCTCATCGTGCTGCAGCACAACGCTGCACACCTGGGTATCGCCACGGGCGCCTGTCTTGCCGAGGCCACGACACACTACCTCCCCCGCATCGTGGGACACATGGTGCTCGCCAGTGCCTATCTTGCGACCATCGCCACCGCCATGGCCGAAGTCCTGGGCGGTGCGATCGCGCTTCAAATGCTCTTTGGCCTGCCCGTGCGCGCCGGCTGCATCATCGTCGCGGCGGCATCGATTGCCATGCTCATGACAAGCTCCTACAAACGCGCCGAGCGATGGATCATCGCCTTCGTGGGCGTGGTGGGACTTTCGTTTTTAGCCGAGCTTGCACTAGTCAAGGTCGACTGGACGCAAGCCGCCACAAGCTGGATCACACCCAGTATGCCCACCGGCTCGGCCGCGATTATCGTAAGCGTCCTAGGCGCGGTCGTTATGCCCCACAACCTCTTCCTGCACTCCGAAGTCATCCAATCCATGCACTTCGAAGGCCAAGGCGAGCGAGTTATCGAAGAACGTCTGCGCTACGAGCTCTTCGACACGCTCTTTTCGATGGGCGTGGGCTGGGCAATCAACTCGGCCATGGTCATCCTGGCCGCAACGACCTTCTTTGCGCACGGCATTGTCGTAGACGACCTCGCCGTCGCAGCGGCCACGCTCTCCCCCATTCTGGGCCCGGCAAGCTCAATCATCTTTGCGGTGGCACTGCTGTTTGCGGGCATATCGAGCAGCGTGACGGCGGGCATGGCGGCGGGCACCATCACCGCGGGCATGTTCGACGAGGAATACGACATCCACGACCGGCACTCATCGATTGGAGTGGCGGTCTGTTTCGTCGGCGCAGTGGCGGCGTGCCTGATCGTCCCGAATCCTTTTGAGGGTCTCATCTGGAGTCAGGCGCTGCTGTCGCTTCAGTTGCCGATTACGGTCTTTGTGCTCATACGACTCACCAGTTCGCCCCGCGTTATGGGCAAATACGTCAACTCGCGCCCGCTCAACGCGCTGCTCGTAGGGATCGGCGTCATCGTGACGATTCTCGACATCGTGCTGCTAACGGGGATGTAATTGGGATGACGTGGCTGTCCAGATATAACGTCTCAATCTGTAACACGTAAGGCCGTTTTAAACCGTCAGATAAATCAAAAGGGTCCCAGCCGGAATATCCAGCCGGGACCCTTGGACAGAGCTATGTGTTGCTGCAAATCGCGTATCTACGAGTTACTCTTCGACGAGCTCAAACTGATCGGGACCGACGCCGCAGACCGGGCACACGTAATCCTCTGGCAGCTCGGGCGTATCGACCTCAACCTCATAACCGCAAACGGTGCACACGAACTTGTACGTCTTCTTTTCCTCAGCCATGATGTTCTCCTCTCGAACGTGACTGCTGGTGTACTTGCTTATTAGTATATATTCTCAATAATATAATGCAAGTAGTTTTACAGCATTTCTACCCTTGGTACGAAGAGGCCTTGGGCGGCGTCTTGCCCTTCAGCACCTTGTGGTAGTAGTCATAGGTCAACGGAGTCTCGCCACTCAGACGCTCGGCATCCTCGACCTCGCCAATAAACAGCAGATGCGTGCCCACATCCACGGTGTCGATCAAACGGCAGCTAAACAGGGCCGCCACGTGCTCGGGCACATAGGGCATGCCCAGAGCCGTCTCGCGGGTCTCGTATTTGGCAAACTTGTCATAATCGCTGCTGGTGCGGAACCCAAAGTTACCGATGTAGAGCATGTCGGCGGTCTGATCGATCACGGTCAGCGCGAACGCTTTGGCCGATGCGATGACGCCCGAGGTGACATTGTCCTTGTTCACGGCAACCGAAATACGCGGCGGCATGGACGTCACCTGCACCGCAGTGTTGATGACGCAGCCGGCGCGCAGCCCGTCTGCCGCGGCGCTCACCACGTACAGGCCACTCGGCATGGTAAAGAACGCAGTTTTGTCCATAACGATCACTCCCCTAGCTCGGGTTGGAACCTCATGAATGTATGTACCCACAAAAAAGGCGGCACCCATAACGGACGCCGCCTTTGAGACATATGTGTCAGAACAGTAAGAAAGATAAGACGCCCGCAGTTGCGGTGAAATAGGGACTGAATAGCCCCTCAAACAGGCAAAACAGTCCGTATTCCACCGCAACTTATACAGAGTGCCTAGCGGTTGCGCTCCTTAAGGGCGCGGTCGATCTCGCGTTGGACATCACGCTTGGCCATGTCCTCGCGCTTGTCGTAGAGCTTCTTGCCGCGGCCCAGACCCAGCAGCAGTTTTACGCGGCCGTCGGTATTAAAGTAGAGTTCCAACGGAACCAGCGCATAACCACGGTTGCGAAGTTTGCCGTCAAGAAAGTCGATCTCCTTGCGGTGCAGCAGCAGACGACGCCGACGGTCGGGATCGCGATTCCACACGCCACCATGGCTATAAGGGTGGATATGCAGGCCGACGAGCCAGCACTCGCCGCCACGAATCAGCGCAAAAGTGTCAGTGATCTGACAGGCGCGCTCGCGAATCGACTTGACCTCGGTGCCACTCAGTTCAATACCGCATTCGAACGTCTCATCGATAAAGTACTCGTGATGCGCCGAGCGATTCTTAGAAATGAGTTTGCGCTCGCGCTTACTGGGCATCGCCGGCCTCCTTGGCGCCGTCGGCGTTTGAGCCCGCAGCCTCGCGCTTTGCCTTGCGCTCGGCATTGAGCTCGGCGTCGCTCTCGCGCACCAGTTTGATAATCGCCGCGCAGGCCTCCTCGCCCACCAAGTCGCGAGCACGCACCGTCAGGCGCGTCGCCTCCTGCTTGTCGCCGTCACTTGCAGCATCGGTCGCGCACATAATCAGGCAGATGGCAATCTCGGCCGAAGGCGAGGTCGGCACGCCCTGCAGGGCCAGTTCACCCATCACGTGGTCGTCGCTCTCGTCAGCGGCATCCGGATAGGTGGTATGGATCTTGTTGAGCAGGCGCGTCGTATGCGCATCGTTGGGCGCCAGGCGCAGCGCCAGACGCGCGCAGCCCACAGCAGCCGAAACGTTCTCGGTCTCGGGCTCCAAGAAGTACTGACCTAGATTGGCGTAAGCGCGGGCGGCGCACTTGCCATCGCTTGCACGCTCCAGCACCGAGAACGAGAGCGATGCCCATTCCTGCTTGTCCTCGAGTGCGCGGAACAGCTCGGCCAAATCCAAGCGGTAGTTGCAGTTCATGGGGTCCCAACGCACAGCCTGCATCAGGGCGTTACGAGCGCTCACATAATCCTGCTGGCGAATGTAGGCAAACGCCATGTCAGAGTACAGGCGGTCAAACGGCACCTCGACCTGCACGAGCTCGCGCGGATCCTTCTCCACGCGGCGATAGGCCAAGCGCTCAAACTTGCTATCGAAGCTAAAGTATTGGCGCTTCTCCTCCGTCTTGCACTCAGCGTCGATATACTCCTCGGCGAGCTCCACCAGGCGCTCCAGCAGCGGCGTCGCCGTAGCCAGGTCGCCCTGCGCCAGATAGTTCTCGGCATACGTGATGTCTTGCAAGCTGATGGGCAGGTCCATGACAACTCCTCGGTCCAGGCGGCAGACTCAACGCGCCTTAAACATCGGTCAATACACAAAACCCGGGTCTCTTACGAGGCCCGGGCATTCAATTTTGGTAGCCCGTACCAGATTCGAACTGGTGATCTCCGCCTTGAGAGGGCGGCGTCCTAAACCGCTAGACGAACGGGCCATATGTAGCAAATGCAATGGCTGGGATGGAGGGAGTCGAACCCCCATTGACGGAACCAGAATCCGCTGTCCTGCCATTAGACGACATCCCAATGACTGCATCGCTGCGCTCGGCTGTGCCTTTGCGCAAGAAAGAAATATACGGGAAGTCTCGCCGTGACGCAAGCCCCAATTTTGACTTTTTTGAAATTCAGTCAAATTGGCCTAATTTAGTCCAACCCGTGAAGGACCTGTGAAGCCGACCGCTGTACACGAAGGGCAAAACGCCGCGAGCGGTAGCCGTCAACCGTTGGCAGATTCTACCGTGAAAACGATAGCGCCAGGCAACACAATCGAAGTATCAATGATCGCGTAGATATGAGGCGCCATGGACGAAGAGCTTGATTACCTATGGGAGACCCTGGGCCTCGAGATCACTGCCGACCTTTGGCCCGAACGGGACAAAATCCATCCCACACTGCGCCCCGCCATTACTGTGGTGCAGGCAAAATACCGCCGTGCATCCTTTTTGATCATGCGGATGTCATGGCACGCGGGACTCCCCGACCTTAAGCGAATCCAGGCAAGCCTCGTCGAGCTGTCCGGCATGCCGACCGTCATATCCGAGGCGCATCTGGAGCAGCGCCAGCGCGAGCGACTGCAACAGCAGCGGATTCCCTTTATCTGCCCCGGCGTTCAGGCATATCTGCCCTTTATGGACGAGGAGTACTGGAGCGGCAAGCCCAACAAGCACGTAAAGGTCTACGATCCGCACGAATGGGCGCAGCTTGAGGATTAGCGCATATGCCCGCCAGCCGGGATAGTGCGCATGCCCGCCAACCGGAAAGCTCATCCCGGAATTTACGTCCAGAACGGGACGCGCTTTCCCCTAGAGGCCCCAAACGGAAACCGTATCCCAGATTTCGCGCTCAAACTGGGATACGATTTCCGCTAGCCCCTTCAACCGGAAACTGCGTCCCGGAATCCGAGCTCAAAACGGGACGCACTTTCCGCAACCACTACAGCAGCACCTCGGTCCAGGTCGCTTCCTTAAACCCAGGAATCGCAAAGTCGTCGCCCACCAGCAGCGGACGCTTGACCAGCATGCCGTCGGTCGCCAGCAGCTCGCAGCACTCCTGATCCGTCATGCCCGCATCCAGACGCGCCTTCAGGCCCAGCTCTCGATATTTCATGCCCGACGAATTAAAGAAGCGCCGCACCGGCAGCCCCGAACGAGCAATCCAGGTCGCAAGCTCATCAGCCGTGGGATTGTCCAAAACGATATCGCGATCGATATACTCTACCCCATGTTCGTCCAGCCATGCCTTGGCCTTCTTACAGGTCGAGCACTTGGGATATTCAACAAACAATACCGCCATGGGATTTCCTTTCTTAGAGAAAACAGGTGTCTGGAAAACTGCACATCGACGACCACTCGCGATTGCAGCCGTTATTGTAGTCAATGTCGAAGCATAGGCAGTCGCGATGTCTCGCCTTAAGGCTAGCGCCTCGTATGGGCGCCGATCGGCCGAGTCGCATGGCGCACCAACGCCGCTGCCAGCAATACCAACAGCATGGCGGTGACATAGCCCGCAGCATCGAATCCTAAATCGATAACGTCGAAATGCCTGCCGGGAACAAAGATCTTATGTACTTGATCGCCAACGGAGCAGGCGGCGCAAAAGAGCAATACGGGCACGCAACGGGAGCATACGCTCCACGGACGCCTGGAAAAGCAAACCACGACCACCGAGGCGAACAATCCGACGAAGAAAAACTCTACGGTATGGGCAACGCGACGGACGTTCGTGCCCACCCACATGCGAATGGAAGCAAGTCGGCCAGACCGGACATTCGAGGCAGCCGAATCGGTGCCCCCGGTCATTCCGTTCTCCGCCTGAGCTTCACCCGTGGCATCGACAGCCTGAACGCCCGTAGCCTGGCCCTCCACCACACGCGCGGTGGACTCGCTCAGCAACGACGTCTCCACCGCATTTTGCTCCGTCAGCACCCAGATGCCCGCCAGCGTTGCAGCGAACAGAACGATCGCGGTCCATCCGATTATCTGTTTTACGCGCGCCAAGGGCCAACCTCCTTTTTTGAATATCAGCGAGTGTAGCCCCAAATGGCATCGTCACCGTATCAAAATTTGAATCGCAACAGGAAGCGACAAAGCGACGCAAACCCCTACCCCGCCTCGCGCATCCAGCGATCGAACGTCCCCACGCACACGCCCAGGCACTCTGCTGCCTGGCTGCGGGTAATATCGCCTGCCTCATAGCTATCGCGCACCAGCTCAAACTGAGGAGGGCACGGCTTGCGAGGTCGACCGAAACGGACCCCTCGCGCCCGCGCCGCTGCAATTCCCTCCGCTTGGCGCCGGTGGATATTCTCGCGCTCCACCTGCGCCACGTAGCTCAGCAGTTGCAGCACAATATCGGCAATCAGTACGTTGGTCACATCCGGCGCGCCGCTGGCCCTAGCGCGCGTGTCAAGCAATGGCATGTCCAACACCACAATGGCAACCCCGAGCTCCTTGGTAATGCGTCGCCATTCCTCAAGAATCTCGGAGTAATTACGGCCAAGTCGGTCGATAGAAAGCACCACCAGCACGTCCCCGTCTCCCAGGACGTGCAGCAGCTCGCGATAACGCGGTCGATCGAAGTCCTTGCCGCTCGCATGGTCGGCATAAATATTCGCCGAGCCCACGCCATAGGCGCCCAGCGCATCCAGCTGCCGATTAAGATTCTGATCGCGCGAACTCACCCGCGCATACCCGTACACCGTCGCCATCTCATCCCCGCTTTCTTGTAAACCTGCCAAAAGGGACAGGTTTATTTTGGTAGGTTTTACCTCTCAAATAGCAGGTAAGCGGGCGGCCGAGCAGACGGCAAGGTAGCCACTATTCAAATGCGGAGGGCGGCCCCGAAAGACCGCCCTCCGCTCTCTCGCCACGAGTCGGGATTTAGCTAATGGATAAGCTTAAAGTCCAAGTGTCCACGCGTGGTATTGACGCGCGAGACCTCGATAATCACGCGCTGGCCCAGTTCATAGCGAGTCCCCGTGTCGGCGCCCGTCAGCGTAAGCGCGTCCTCGTCGAACTCGAACCACTCGTTGCCCAGGCTCTTAATTGAAACCAGGCCCTCGACCTGTGTTAGGTCCAAGCGCACAAAGAGGCCCATGCTGCTAACCCACGAGACGGTTCCGGCATAGCGCTCACCCAGACGGTCCTCATAGTACTGGGCAATCTTGATCTTTTGCGTCGCATGGCTGGCGGCATCTGCCGCGCGCTCGGCATCGCTACATGCGCGGCAGATCTGCGGCAGAATGCGCGGCAGCGACTCGCGCCCCTTGCCGATCAGCCGCGGCGTACGGACCAAGGCGTCCTTGCCGCCGAGCTGCTCATAGGCCAACTGCAGTTTGAGCACGCGGTGCACCACCAGATCGGGGTAGCGACGGATGGGACTCGTAAAGTGACAGTAGCACGGCGCGGCGAGCGCAAAGTGGCCCTCGTTGCGCGGCTTGTACAGCGCGCGCTGCATGCTGCGCAGAAGCAGCGTGTTGACGAGCGGTGCGTTGGCCGTACCGGCGGCAGCATCAACTGCAGCCTGCAGCTCATCGGGGCTCCCCAGGGCAATACCGGCAGCACGGCGATCGTCGATGATGCCTAGCTGCGCCAGCGCAACGGCGGCACCGTGCAGGCTATCGGGGCTCGGATCCTCATGCACACGATAGCAGGCCTCGATATCACGGTCTGCCAGCCACTCTGCAACGCACTCGTTGGCGAGCAGCATGGCTTCCTCGATAAGCGACGTGGCACACGAACGCTCACGCGCCACAATCTGCACGGGCACTCCGCCCTCATCCAATAGAGCGCGAATCTCGGCTGTGTCAAAATCGACTGAGCCGCGGGCGCGACGAATACGACGGCGAAGTTCGGCGAGTTCGTTAGCGGCAACAAGGAAATCGCCGAGGTCGATGTTGTAGCCGCGGGCGGCCTCCTCGCACGCAAGACCGCGCTCAAGCGCTTCCTCGCGCGAGGTCTCGGCAGCCGCAACATCCTCGGCTGCACCCTCCAGCACCGAATACTCAACCGCGCCGGCACGCACCAGCAGCGCCTCGGCGCCGTCATAGTCCATACGCACACGCGAGCGAATCACGCTGGGATACGGATCGTAATGCCGCACGCGACCCTGCGCATCGAGCTCGATATCGACGGTAAACGCAAGACGGTCCTCGTCAGGGCGAAGCGAGCACAGGTCACAGGACAGGCGTTCGGGCAGCATGGGAAGCACGCGATCGGCCAGATACACCGATGTCGTACGATGGCGAGCCTCAAGATCGATATGCCCGTCCCAAGCCACATAGTGTGAAACGTCGGCGATATGCACACCCAGCTTGTAGCCACCCTCGGGCGTGCGCTCCAACGAAATGGCATCGTCAAAGTCGCGCGCGTCGACCGGGTCGATCGTGATGACAAAGCGGTCGCGCAGATCGCGGCGGAGCGGGTCCTTAAGCGCCGCGGACACATCGAGCGAAAGCCCCTCGGCCTCGTCCAGCGCGGCCTCGGGATAGCTATCGGTATAGCCGTAACGCGCCATCACATATTGAACGCCCAAATCGGGCGCGTCATCTCCGCCAATGCGGCGTTCGATCGTCACGGTACCCGATTCCAGGCGCGTCGGGTAGGTCAAAATGCGCGCGACAACGGCATCACCCGGGTGGACACCCAGACGATCCGCCGAGGTATCCTCGGGCAGAATGAAGAAGTCGGCCTTCAGACGCGAATCGAGCGGCTCGATCACACCGAGCGGACCGGCGGTCTGGTACGTGCCCACCACGCTTATGGCTGCACGCTCAACCACGCTTTCGATCACGGCGCGCCGCTCACCGTGCGGGCTGTTCTTAATGCTCACGGCAACGGTATCGCCATCCATGATCTCGCGCTTACCGCGGCCCATGACCTTGTAGTCGCCGTTTTCGGTTACAACGTAGGCGCTATGCTCATGGAGCTGCACGCGCCCGGTCAGGCTCGGACGGCGTTCGCTGCGCACCGGCCCGCGCTGATTGCGAGCTCCACGCTTATGCTTGTTATTGCGCCCCATGGCGCCTCCTAACTATCGATTGCGAACTCCAAAGAGTCTACCCAAATGATTCGCTTTCCTGCCGTCCCCTAGGGATCAAAAAACGGGCCGCCCCATAAGAGACGACCCGTTGGAAGGGATGAATTCCAAGCATGCCTACACGCGCAGGTAGCGGCGCATGGCGATGGCAGAACCAAAGAGACCGATAATCACGCCGACCAGAATCAGCGCAGCATAGGTCACCAGGTAGTACTGCATCGGCAGGGCAAACGACATCCAGCCGATGCTCTCCTGCAGACGCGGGATCATCAGATTGCGCAGCAGCTCCAGAACGCCGATGGAAAGCAGCGAGCCCAAAATGGCCTGCAGCACGCCCTCGGTGATAAACGGGCCACGAATGAAGCCGTTGCTGGCGCCGACCAGACGCATAATCGCAATCTCACGACGACGCGCCGTGATGGACAGGCGAATCGTGTTGTTGATGAAGATGAATGCGATAAAGGTCAGAAGACCAACGAGCACCACGGCGGCGATGCGGATGTAGTTGGTCACCTGGAACAGGCGGCTCACTTCCTCCTGGCCGTACAGCACGCTCGCGTTGACGTCGCCGTCATCCGCGATCTTCTGGAAATCGGCATCCTTCTTGAGCTTCTTTGCCGTGCTCTCGACCTTGGACGGATCGTCCATCTCAATAGCGAAGGAAGCCGGCAGCGGGTTCTGGCCATCGAGCGCGCTCATGGTGGCGTCGGCGTTGCCCGACATCTTGCTCGTATACTCGGCCAGCGCGTCGTCCTTGTCCTTATAGGTCACGGACTTGACGTTATTCCACGTCTTAAGCTCGGCCTCAAAAGCCTGAACATCGGCCTGATCGGCGTCATCACTAATGAACGCGTTGATGACAACCTGATCCTCGACGGTGCCGATCACGGAGTTCAGCATCGCAGAGCCCATGATGAACAGGCCGATGATAAACAGCGAAAGGAAGATCGTGATGACGGCGCCGAGCGAGGTAGTCCAGTTACGGAAGAAGTGGCTGATTGCCTCTTTGAAGGAGTAGCCCACGTTAGTTGGTGCCATAGTTGCCGTAACCTCCCCTCTCCTGGTCGCGGATGACGTGGCCGCCCTCGAGGGCGATCACGCGACGGTGCATGCTATCGACCATCTCGCGGTCGTGCGTGGCGACGATCACGGTGGTGCCGGTGCGGTTAATACGCTCAAGCAGCTTCATGATGCCCAGCGAGATCGCCGGGTCGAGGTTGCCCGTGGGCTCGTCGCAGATCAGCAGCGGCGGACGGTTGACCATAGCACGGGCGACGGCAACGCGCTGCTGCTCGCCACCGGAAAGCTGGTCGGGCAGCGAGTCCATCTGATCGGCCAGACCGACCAGACGCAGCACCTCGGGCACCTGGCTGCGAATGACGCCCTTGGGCTTGCCGATGCACTGCAGGGCAAACGCCACGTTTTCGTAGGCGGTCTTTTGCGGCAGAAGCTTAAAGTCCTGGAACACGGCGCCAATCTGGCGGCGCAGGAACGGAACCTTACGGTTCTTGATCTTCATGAGGTCCTGACCGGCAACCAGGATGCGGCCGCTCGTCGGCTTGACGTCGCGGTTGAGCGTCGACAGCAGCGTGGTCTTACCCGAGCCGGAGTGACCGACCAGGAAGACGAACTCGCCCGGATAGATCTCGATGTTGATGTCGTCGAGTGCAGGCTTGTTAGGCTGTGCCGGATAGATCTTGGTGACATGCTCCATAAGGATGACGGGCTCGACACCGGCCTGCTTGGCCATCTTCTTGCGGCTGGCCTGCGGATCGATGGGCGCAAACACCGACGTAAAATCGGGGTTGTTGAGCGCGTTATCGAGGCTTGCGACCTCGGCTGCCTGATCGCTCTCGACCACCGGGGCAGCAGGCTGCGTGGGGTCGGGAATAGCGGCAAAGAGACCGGACTGCGCAGGCTGAGGAGCCGGCGTCGCAGGGGCCAAGGGGTCGGGAATGCCGGCCATGGTAGGCTGCGGCGTGGCGGCACCAGCCTGAGGCTGCTCCACGCGAGCGGTCACGGCCTGAACGGGCTCAAAACCCGCCGTGCCGGAAAGCGCGACATCGCTGGTTGGATTGTAGGCAAAGGGATCGGATGCCGGCTGTGCCTGATCTGCCGGCTGAGCGGGGGCCTGAGCAACAGGCTGGCCCTCTGAATCCGGAGTGGCGAAACGACTGCCCTGGACGCCTGCCTGCGTCTTGGGGGCATCATCGCCCGCACCGGAGGTACGGAAGTGGTTACCCACTGGTGCTCCTTATCGTCGTGCGTTTAAACTACATGAGCGCTTTGTATTTTAGCAGTATTAGCTTTGCTGCACATAAGAAGCATGGCGTGCTTAGGGATCCCGTCGGCCGGGCACAGGGTTACTCTCCAAATCGTCCTCGGACATGTCGGAGCCCCCGCTGCGCGCTTCGCGCGGCAGGGGCTCCTCCGTCCTGCGGAAAGATTTGGAGAGTAACCCTGTGCCCGGCCTGCGATAACTAAGGGGTCGCCGCGTTTATCTTGGGGTGCTGCATATACAACGCTGGAAGGGTCTGAATTGCGCTTTGTCGATATATGCCCTTTTCCCTGATGGGACCGTGCTTGAGGGGCGTCTTCATGAGTTGCGGTGAAATAGGGACTGTTGAGCCTTTAAGCTGGCAAAACAGTCCTTATTTCACCGCAACTGAAACAGGGGCGCTCTCCAAGAGAGCGCCCCTGCCGGGTTTCCATAGTACTGGCGAAACAGTTTTATAGTTCTGGCGAAGCAGTCCTTGAGATCCGCCTTGCCTTATGCCAAGAACTCCTTGGTGGTCGCCACGATGTTGGCGGCGTCCAGGCCGTACTTGTGCAAGAGCTCGGCACCCGGGCCAGACTCACCGAAGGTGTCGTTGACACCGATCTTCTTGAGCGGCGTCGGGCACTGCTCGCACAGGACGTCGGCAACGGCGCTGCCCAGGCCGCCGATCACGGAGTGCTCCTCGACGGTCACGACATGGCCGGTCTTGGTGGCGCTCTTGACGATCAGGTCGGCATCGATGGGCTTGATGGTGTGCATGTTGATGACCTCGGCGTCGATGCCCTCGGCAGCGAGCTGCTCGGCGGCCTCGAGAGCCTCGCCGACCATCAGGCCGCAGGCAATGATGGTCACATCGGCGCCCTCGCGCATGACAATGCCCTTGCCCAACTCGAACTTGTAGGTCTCGGGGTCGTTGATAACCGGCGAGGCCAAACGAGCGAAGCGCATGTACACCGGACCGTCGCACTCGTAGGCGGCGCGCGTCACGGCGCGGGCCTCGACGTCGTCGGCAGGAACGATCACAGTCATGCCGGGGATGACGCGCATGAGGGCGATATCCTCGCAGCACTGGTGCGTGGCACCGTCCTCGCCCACCGAAATACCGGCGTGCGTGGCACCGATCTTAACGTTGAGGTGCGGGTAGCCGATGGAGTTGCGGACCTGCTCAAAGGCGCGGCCGGCGGCAAACATGGCAAAGCTGCTCGCGAAGGCAACGCGACCGGTGGTCGCGATACCGGCGGCGACACCCATCAGGTTGCTCTCGGCGATGCCCACATCGAAGAAGCGGTCGGGGCAAGCGGCCTTAAACTTACCGGTCTGCGTGGCGGCGGCCAGGTCGGCGTCGAGGACCACAAAGTCATCGTGCTCGTTGGCGAGCTCGACGAGGGCCTCGCCGTAGCTTACGCGTGTGGCGATTTTCTTGACGTCTGCCATCCTAGAGCTCCTCTCCGGCGGCCGTGAGCTCTGCCATGGCCTGCTCAAACTGTTCATCGTTGGGGGCCTTACCGTGCCAACCCACCTGGTTCTCCATAAAGGAAACGCCCTTGCCCTTCATGGTCTCGGCGATAATGGCGGTCGGCTGGCCCTTGGTAGCGCGAGCCTCGGCAAAGGCGGCGCGGATCTGGTCGAAATCGTTGCCGTCGGCAAGCTCCACCACGTGGAACTTAAAGGCACGGAACTTGTCGGCGAGCGGCATGGGGTCGTTGACCTCCTCGACGGGACCGTCGATCTGAAGGCCGTTGTGGTCGACGATCACGCAGAGGTTGTCGAGCTGCTGGTTGCCGGCAAACATGGCGGCCTCCCAGACCTGGCCCTCCTCGCTCTCGCCATCGCCCAACAGGGCGTAGGTGCGGTAAGTATCACCCCAGTGCTTGGCGGCAACCGCCATGCCCACGGCGGCGGAGATGCCCTGGCCCAGCGAGCCGGTGGACATATCGACGCCCGGGGTGTCGTTCATGTTGGGATGACCCTGCAGGTGGCTACCGATATGGCGCAGCGTCTCGAGGTCCTCCTTGGGGAAGAACCCGCGCTCGGCAAGCACGGCGTACAGGCCCGGAGCGCAGTGGCCCTTGGAAAGCACAAAGCGATCGCGGTCGGCCTTGCGGGGGTCGGCCGGGTCGACGTTCATTTCCTCAAAGTACAGATAGGTCATGATGTCGGCAGCGCCGAGCGAACCGCCCGGATGGCCGGACTTGGCAGCGTGCACGCCGGTGACGATGCCCTTCCTTACCTCGTTGGCAACCTTTTTGAGCTCTTCGTCGCTCATTGTGCCTTCCTTTCATCCTCTTTAGACAAGATGCGCACGGCACGGAAAGGTAGTCCCAACACAGCCGCAATGCACGTACGTCATTCATTATGCTGGAAACTGATGGCTTTACCAGAGTTTTTATCATTATTTGAACAATTTAGCAGGCAGAACCGCTGATGAAACGGTTTATCAATGTGAACGTCTTTTGGATGGAACGCGGTCGCCCCTACGCGTTAATGTCCTTAAAGCCCTCGCCGAAGGCTTCCGTAACGTCGGCAACCGTCACGATGGCATGAGGATCGCGCTCGCGCACGATCGTCTTGAGAGTATTGAGCTCTCGACGGCTCACGATGACCATAATCACCGGCTTCTCGGCACCCGAATACATGCCAGTCGCCTTAAACTTGGTACAACCACGACCTAGACCATACATGATATCGGCAGCGATATCAGGGAACTTGTCCGAGATGATGAGTACCATACGGCGCTTGTTGCCACCATCGACCACGGCATCGATCACGTAGCCGCTAATGACCATCGAAAGGCCTGCATATAGTGCGTTTTCGATTGAAAAGACCGGAGCCGACAGCGCGCATACGGCAACATCGATCGCCATGACGGTCGAGCCCACGGGCAGTGAGGTATTACGCGAGATGATTTGGCCAATCGTGTCCGAGCCGCCGGTGTTAGCGCCGGCACGCAACACCATGCCGTAACCGATGCCCGTAATAATGCCGCCCCACATGGCAGGGAGCATCAGGTCCGCATCCGCCAGAGGTGCTACAAACGGGGCGAACAGATCGGTAAAGAAGCCCAGCAGCACAAAGCCCGTCGCGGTCTGTACCACGTAGAACATGCCACCCTCGCGCATAACGACCAACAACAGCAAGGCGTTCATCACGATCGTCTGAATGCCAACGGGAAGCGATAGGCCGCGCGATGCACCGACCGCCTGGATAATGGTGGCAAGGCCCGTAACGCCACCGGCAGCAAGGCCGTTGGGAATCAAAAACAGGTCGGTCGCAATAGCGGCCAGAGCGCACCCCAACATAATCTGGGGCAGGTCGTGAAAGAAGTTCATCGAAAGAATGCGCTTGATGTCCAGACGATATGCCATGCTGCCTCCCTCAAAAAGCGCACCCAAACGGATGCGCTTCGAACTTCTTGCTGTATTCGATTCTACCGATTCGCCGGACAAAAACCACCCCTGCGCAGGGTTTGCTCTGGATACAAAACCACCCTGCTGGGAGGGTTTTAGTCCATTTCCACATGAACCGGGCGGTTTATGCAGACGGGGTCTCCGCGTCAGCGTTGCCGGTAGCCCAACGGTGATAGCCAATAACAAATGGATCCAGATCGCCATCGTCAAGAACTGCCTCGACGTTGCTGGTCTCAACGCCCGTGCGCAGGTCCTTAACCATCTGATACGGGTAGAGCACGTAGCTGCGAATCTGGTTGCCAAAACCAATCGTGGTCTTGGGTCCGCGAATCTCATCGAGCGCCTCGGCGCGCTTCTCGAGCTCAATCTCGTACAAGCGAGCCTTGAGGATCTGCATGCACGCGGCCTTGTTCTGGATCTGGCTGCGCTCGTTTTGGCAGGTAACCACAATGCCGCTGGGAAAATGCGTCACGCGCACGGCGGAGTCGGTGGTGTTGACGCCCTGACCGCCCGGGCCGCTCGCGTGGTACACGTCCACGCGGATGTCATCGGGACTGATCTCGATGTCGATATCATCGGGTAGCACGGGGATGACCTCGACGCCGGCAAACGTGGTCTGGCGGCGTTTCTTGTCGTCGGTGGGGCTAATGCGAACCAAGCGGTGGACGCCGGCCTCGGCGCGCAGCATGCCAAATGCGTCCTTGCCCTCGACGGTAAAGGTCGCGCGGTCGATGCCGATGACCTCGGCCGCGGGACAGTCGTTGATGGTGACCTTCCAGCCGCGACGCTGGCAGTACTTCATGTACATCTTAAAGAGCATGAAGGTCCAGTCCTGGGCCTCCAGACCACCCTGTCCGGGCTTGATGGTCACAATGGCATCGCCGTGATCGAACTCACCGGTAAACCAGCTCGAAAGCTCAAGCTCATCGATGGCACGGGCCAGGCGCTCAGCCGTGGCTGTAGCCTCCTCGCGAAGGGCGACGGCGTCGGGGTCATCCCCCATCTCCTCGGCAAGCTCCAGCGCGGCGTGGGCATCGGAAAGCTCGCCGCGCGCGGTGTCCACGGCAGCGATATCTTCCTTGGTGCGCGCGATCTCCTCCATAGTGGCACGGGCAGCGTCGGCGTCATCCCAAAAGCCGGGGGCCACGCTTTTAGCCTCGAGCTCGGTCACGCGCGTGCGCTTTTCGTCCAAATGGAGATACGACTCGACCTCGCCGAGCCGGTCCGCGAACGCGTCCAGCTCGGCGGGCGTCACCTCTAAAGCCTCAGCCATTAACGATTCCTGCCGTGGCAGTACTTAAACTTCTTGCCGCTACCGCAGGGGCACGGGTCGTTGCGGCCCACGTTGACGTACGGATCGTCGCTCTCGGACTTGCGATAGGTGGTCACCTTGCCACCGTTGTTGACGGCAGCCGGTCCGCCTTGGACAGCCGTGCGGGCCTGCACCTGCGCCTGCTTGCGCAGCACCGAGTCGCCGTTGTCACCATCGACCTCGGCAGGACCGGAGAAGCGCGCACCCTCGAGCGCGGGCTCCTCCTTGTGCTCCACGGCACGCGGGGCAGCCTTGATCTCGATGCGCAGAACCGTACGCAGGTAATCCTCGTACATGGTGTCGACGAGCATCTGGAACGCGCCGTAAGCCTCGGTCTTGTACTCGACCAACGGGTCGCGCTGGCCAAAGCCGCGCAGGCCGATGCCGGTCTTGAGGTAGTCCATCTCCTGCAGGTAGTTCATCCAACGGGTATCGATGACGCGCAGCATGACCTGGGTGTTGAGCTCACGCATCAGGTCCTCGCCCAAGCGCTCGGCCTTCGTGTTGTACCACTTCTCAACGTATGCCAAGACATCGGCGGCAAGGGCCTCGTAATCCTCGTCGGGGAACTTCGGCGTATCGATATGGCCGGTCAGCTCCACGACCCACTTGTGCAGGCCCTCAAGATCGCGCTCGCCATCGTGGCTGTCCTTGGTGCAGAACTCCTGCACGCAGCGATACACCGTGTCGTGCATGACCTCGGTGATGTGGTCGGTCAGGTCCTTGCCGTCCAGAATCTTGTTACGCTCGGCGTAAATGATCTGGCGCTGCTTGTTCATGACGTCATCGTACTCAAGGACGCTCTTACGCATGGAGAAGTTGATGCTCTCGACCTTGTGCTGGGCGTTCTCAACGGCCTTGGAAATGATCTTGTGCTGAATGGGCATGTCGTCGCCCATGTCGGCCGTGACCATCATCTTGGAGACGCGGTCCATCCTGTCGCCGCCGAACAGGCGCATGAGGTCGTCCTCGAGCGACAGGTAGAACTGGGTCTCGCCCGGGTCGCCCTGACGGCCGGAACGGCCGCGCAGCTGGTTGTCGATACGACGGGATTCATGGCGCTCGGTGCCGATGACGGTCAGGCCGCCGGCGGCAAGCACGCGCTCGCGCTCGGCCTTGCAGGTCTCCTTGGCCTCGGCGTTAAACTGCTCGAGCTGCTCGGGCGTCACGTCCTCCATGGTCAGGCCCTCGTACTCCAGGCGCTCGCGCACCAGCTCGTCGGGGTTGCCGCCCAGCAGGATGTCGGTGCCACGACCGGCCATGTTGGTGGCAATGGTCACGGCGCCGTAGCGTCCGGCCTGGGCCACGATATGGGCCTCGCGCTCGTGGTGCTTGGCGTTGAGGACCTCGTGCGCGATGCCGCGCTTGGTAAGGGCGGCCGACAGCTTCTCGGAGCTCTCGATGGAGACGGTGCCCACCAGGACCGGCTGGCCCTTGGCGTGGCGACGCTCGACATCGTCGGCAACGGCGTTGTACTTGGCCTGGATGGTGCGGTACACCAGATCCTCGTGGTCAACACGCTGAACGGGCTTGTTGGGGGGAATGACCTCGACGGGCAGCTTGTAGATCTCGCGGAACTCGGCGTCCTCGGTGAGCGCCGTACCGGTCATGCCGGAGAGCTTGTCATACAGGCGGAAGTAGTTCTGCAGGGTGATGGTGGCAAGGGTCTGGTTCTCCTCGCGCACGAGCACGCCCTCTTTGGCCTCGATGGCCTGGTGCAGGCCCTCGGAATAGCGGCGACCCTCCATGATACGACCGGTGAACTCGTCGACGATCTTGACCTCGCCGTTGGTGACCACGTACTGCTTGTCGCGGTGGAACATGTACTGGGCCTTCAGCGCCTGCTGCAGGTGGTTGACCAGCTGGCCGGAAAGATCGGCATAGATGTCATCGATACCCAGGCGGCGCTCAATCTTCTTAAGACCGCGCTCGGTGGCGGCGATGGTGTGCTTGGCCTCGTCCATGACGAAGTCGCCCGTGGGCTCCACGTCCTCGGTGGCGGTGAGCATGTCGTGCGAGACGTCCTCACCGCGCTCAAGGCCGCGCACGGCGCGCGCGAAGTCCTTGTAAGTGCTGGCGGACTTGGTGCCGGCGCCCGAGATGATGAGCGGCGTTCTGGCCTCGTCGATCAGGATGGAGTCGACCTCGTCGACGATGGCGTAGCTGTGGCCGCGCTGAACACGCTGCTCGGGGCGGGTAACCATGTTGTCACGAAGATAATCGAAACCGAACTCGGAGTTGGTGCCGTACGTGACGTCGGCCTGGTAGGCTGGGCGCTTCAGCTCGAGCGGCATGTTGTTCTGCAGCAGACCGACGGTCATGCCCAGATACTTGTAGATGCGACCCATCCACTCGGAGTCGCGCTTGGCCAGGTAGTCGTTGACGGTGACGACGTGCACGCCCTTACCGGCGATAGCGTTGAGATAGCCGGCCAGCGTGGAGACGAGGGTCTTGCCTTCGCCGGTCTTCATCTCGGCAATGTGGCCCTCGTGCAGCGCCATGGCGCCGATGAGCTGTACATCAAAGTGACGCATGCCCATGGTGCGCTTGGAAGCTTCGCGCACGGTGGCAAAGGCCTCGGGGAGCATGTCGTCGAGCGACTCGCCGTTGGCGTAGCGCTCGCGGAACTTATCGGTCTGGCCGCGGAGCTCCTCCTCGGTCATCTTCTCAAACTGGGGCTCAAGACCGTTGATCTGGTCGACGATCTTGTAGTAGCGCTTAAGGTCCTTATCGGATCCAAAGGACAGCAGCTTTGACATGAATCCCATGTGGTTTTCCTTTTTGGCCATCGCCCGTGCCATGCAGCTCCGAGCGAGTTAAACACAGATAAATGTACTTTAGCCAAACAAGGCGCGGCCTATACGGTCGACCTCGACCGCCACGTAATAACTACGACCAACCTGCCAAAAAGGGACAGGTTTATTTTGGCAGGTTTTATCTGGGCAAACGCTGTATCTCTGCCATTTGGTGCAAACGGACCTGTCCCCCTTCGCACCAATTTGGTGCCATGGGAGCAGGTCCGTTTGCACCAATAAAAGAAAAGGGCCGCGCACCCAGATGGATACGCGGCCCTTTAGCCATGAATGCGAGTGTTTGCTCGGCGAGCTATTTACTCAGCAGCCTCGGTGGTCTCGGCCTCGGCAGCGGCCTCCTCGACGGGAGCCTCTGCGGGAGCCTCGGCGGCCTGCTTGGCAGCCTCCTCGGCAAACTTAGCAGCACGCTTGGCCTTCTCGGCAGCCTTAGCCTCAGCGGCGGCCTTGCGAGCGGCCTCGGCCTCAGCAGCCTTGGCGGCCTTGGCAGCCTTGGCCTCCTCAGCCTTCTTGAGCTGGGCGGCAGCGGCGCCACCGAACTTGTCGGCGAAGCGCTGGACGCGTCCACCGGTGTCGACGAACTTCTGCTGGCCGGTGTAGAACGGGTGGCACTCGTTGCAAAGCTCGACCTTCATCTCGGACACAGTAGCGTGCGTCTTGAAGGTGTTGCCGCAGGAGCACGTCACCGTGCACTCGACATACTGGGGATGGATACCCTGCTTCATGGTAGGACTCCTTATTGGTCAGGCGCTGGTTACCGATCAGCGCATAAGGCGTCTTGGTTTCCGACCAAGACAACAAACTCGGCTATGGTACCACGGCGCCGCGTGTCCCACAAAAGGTTCACGGTCTTTTCGGAACGACACGAATCTGACCCATCGAAACACATCTCCACCGTTCCTTCAACTGGGAAAATGCCGTCCCCGGGGCCTGAGAAGGGCCCCGGGGACGTTCGACTGACTGCGGGAACGGCCTTTCCGCTCAATGTGTTCGGCTGAGATCGGAAATCAACCAAACTGAACTAGGTTCAGTTGACATGGTTAAAAACGAGGGGCGACGCTTTTGCGTCACCCCTCGTCCCGGCCGGTTGCTTTAGTTGTACACACGGTAGTTACACTTGAACTGGGTTATGTGTCCATAGTTGGAGCGGTACCAACCCGACGTATAGCTGATTGCCTCTGCGCCTAGATAGTCGTAGCCCTTGTTGTAGCGAAGCTGACGGTAGGTCGTGTCGTACTCTGCTACGTAAAACGTGTCTCCAGAGAAGGCTTTGTACCGGTCCTTAACCGTCGAAGCCATGTACGCGGGTTCGACATCGCCTTTCTCCCCGTTGAGCGCATAGACGGGTGCCGCGATTCCGCATAAAGCCGTTGCCACGAGGATGGCGTAGACAGCCATGCGCGACGCATTGGACTTCAGCTGTTCAAATAGTTTCATGTCATTCACGTCGCTCGTATGTATCGAGGTATTCCTGCTTGAGCGTCTGCGAGGACGACTTGATCTTTTCCACGAGCGTGCCGGCCTCGATGAAGTAGAACGAGTTGGTGAGGTCTGCCAGGTCGTCGAGTAGATGGCTTGAAATGAGCACGCTGCGTCCCCGCGCCACCTCGCTGCGCATCGCGTCGCAGGAGGTTTTCCGTTTTCCCGGATCGAGGCCGTTCAGCGGTTCATCGAGGATAAGGTACGGGCAACCGGTCGATATCGCCATGGCAAGCTTTACCTGCTGCTTCATTCCTGTCGAGAGTTTACGGGTCGGCTTGTCGAGATATGGGGAGATTCCGAGGGAGCTGCAGAGCGAGTCGATGTCGGCGGCCGATTTCCACGCCTCCCCAACGAAAGCAAGGTGCTCGAGGGCCGATAGCGTGGGATAGAGATCCGCGCTGCCCGAAGAGCTCAGGTAGACGAGTTCTGCAAATTCGGCTGATCGACGTTGGCAGATTCCGTCTGCCGCCAGGCTTCCCGAGCGGATGCGGGTGGGAAATTGGCCCGACAGCGCTTCAAGAAGGGTGGTTTTCCCCGAGCCGTTGGGGGCAATGAGGCCCGCCGCCGTTCCCGGGCTCAGGAAAAGCGATCCGATTGAAAGTATCGTCGTGCTTCCGTATCCCACGCTCGCGTCCAGAAGCTCGAGCCCATGGTGCTTTTTCGCGGGTCCAGGCTGTTTGGGCGAACGTGTCGCAACGGCGCCGACCGCAAAAAAGACCGCGACGTATGCCAGGGCCACGGCAAGCATCGATGCGCTGCCTGAACCGGAGCCAATGAATTCTGTCGGGAAGCATCCTACGTAACCCGTTGCCTCGATAGGCGAGAATACGGCCAGCGGCAGGAGATTGAGCGCGGCGCTATGCTCCAGTGCCGAATCGGACAGTAACGGGAATGCCGGGGCCGCGACAAGCAGCGCGGAGGTAAGGGGGCCCGCGAGGACGCGCCTCGTTGCGGTCGATAGGACGGCGGAGCAAACGGATATCAAGGTTCCGCCCGCAAGAAGCGCGATAAGCAGGGCTGTGAAGACGTTTCCCGCGGTCGTGGTGGTAAGCGCGCCGTCATGGAAGAAGGCGATCGGGTACCCAATTTGCCCGAAGCCGTTTAGGGCCAAGGCGTAAATGCCCCCGGGTGCGAGGCCGGCGAGGAGCATCGCGGTCCCCGCGGCGATTATCGAAAACACGATCTGGATAAGGCGCCGGAATTTGGGCGCGGGCGCCTTTGCCGCCAGGGTCGCAGGCCTTGTGGCGCCGAGCACGAGTATCGACGAGAGAAGGAAGGGGATGAAGGGAAGGAAAGACGGTGCCGTGGCAATGGCGTAAGGCAGGAAGGAAAGGAATGGCAGGTCGTTTGCGGAGGCCGGGATATCCGTGATGCCGGAGCTGCTCAGGGCGCGGCAATACGCGAGGTCTGCGTCATTGGTCTCTCGGTCTCCCACGATGGACCCGGATTGGAAGCCTTCGCCCATGAGCGCGTAGTAGCTCTCGGCAGAATCGAGAAAGGCGGCGTCGGTTTGAGCGGCGAGGGCGGCGTTCGCGTATCTTGCAAGCTCCGCGTCAGCTTGCTGCTCTGGCGATAGGTCTGTGCCGCTGGCCTGGGGTGCGCGCGTATTGAATGCGTCGACAAAGCTCTGCATGCCCTGCTTCATAAAGAAGGGCCCGTAGATGGGTGAATTGAACGCAATGGGGATAGAGAAGGCTGCGGCAAGAACGAGCGTAGAGATCCATACGGCCTTGTCTCTTAGGATTAGTTTGAGAAGAAGTCGACAGTACATTTGGAAGCACCTACATTTCTCAAAGCATCGTTAGATTAATAATGACAGACCGGATGAAGATGCGTGCGACGGGGGCGAGGCGAATGGCTGAGCGGTATCGATACGCGGGTTCAACGGTATCACATTGGCCACATAGATTATTAACTTGCATTTCTAACAGTTAAGGAGACGGGTGCTTTCCAGCACACTCCTTCGATGATGCCTTCCGCTAGTTGCTATGCCGGTTTCAGCCAACAAATGAACATCGCAGGTAAATCCGTGTACCAATTTTTGGTACACGGATTTACCTGCGGTTTGTTGAAAGCTCTGACATGCGCTGTCGGCTTCATTTAAATCGATTGTCGATCAATTCTTCCTATATATGCGAGCCCCAAGAAACTGCGCTGTGAACCTGAGTCCTCTATCGATCGGCCCGGTGCACCGGGCCGCTGTCCTCGAGCCGGCAACAGCTTGCCGGTCTCAAAACGTATACTTGATTTAAGGCGGAGTGGAATGTGGGCGCGCAAGGAGATGCGGAATCGATGAGAGCCTCAAAAAAAATTACTGCAGTGTTATCATCTTTCATCCTCTCTATTCTTCCATTTCTGATTCTATGGGCGGCTTGGTCAGTCCTCCCTGATACAATTCCCGCTCATTGGAGTGGGGGTGTGGTTGATCGATGGGGTAATAAGCTTGAATTGCTGGTTGTTCCGCTGTTTTCTCTGATTGGTTCTATTGCAATTTCTGTGTACCTTATTGTTTCCACGCGGCGAAGAGAGTTCGCGGATTTCTCTGTTCGAATGCGACGGGACTTTGTTGCGTGCTATATTTCTAGTCTTCTTTTATCGACAACCTGCTCAGTGATAATTGCCGTTTGGGTTCAGTTGATTCTTACGCAAAACACTGCGGTTGATGGAGGGCTTGGACTATCGATCCTGTATTCCCTTCCCGGGCTATATGTGATCTTGTGCGCTTTGCCGCCTTTTTATGCGAGCGGCGAGAGCAAAAAGGCAGAGCGCCTGATAACAGTTCTTATTGGCGGCGCGGAGATTGTTCTTTGTGGAATAGTGCTTGAAGGTTCGGCTGCCTCTTATGCGATGATTGGACTGATGATTCTGTTCTGTGCGTTTGAGATTGTGTCACAGGTAAGGGATAGCCGGTCCTTATGAGTTGAATTACGCGCGTGCGGATATAAAGGGTGGCATGTTAAATTTGTTGAAAACTCTGACATGCGCTGCCGACTTCATTAAAATCGATTGCCAATCAAGTCTTCCTATATATGCGAGCCCTGAGAAACTGCGCTGTGCACCTGAGACCGCTATCGATCGGCCCGGTGCACCGGGCCGCTGTCCTCGAGCCGGCATCAGCTTGCCGGTCTCAAAACGTATGCCGCCAGACACTAGGAAATCAAGTCATCGATGCCATGCAAATCGAGTGCCAAAACCTCCTCTTGCATTCCTATGAGAAAATCAAAAGACAAGGCAGGAGGCTGAAAAATGACACGATACGGTTATGCCCGTGTAAGTACGAAAGACCAGAAGCTTGACCGCCAAATCGAAGCGTTGGTGAACGCCGGCATTGCTTACGAACGCATCTACAAAGACAAGGAGACCGCCGCTCGCGAGGGCGACCGCGCACAGCAAAAAACTTGTTCAAGAAAATGAAGCGCGGTGATGAAGTGGTGGTCGAAAGCTGGGAACGGCTGTCGAGGTCGACCAGACAACTGCTCAACTATGACCTGATGTTCCGCAACCTAGGGGTCAAGCTAATCTCTCTGAAGCAGCCCGTAGACTTGGACACGGCATTCGGTCGGTTTGTCTTGGGAACTCACGCTTGCACCGCAGAACTTGAACGAGATTTGATCAAGCAGCGTCAAGCGGAGGGCATCGCCATAAAGCGGAGCCACGGCGGCAACGTCGGAGGCCGCCCGCGTATCGCCGATGTCAAAGCGGACGCCGCCGTGAAACTCTACCTCGCTCGGGAAACGCCAATTCCAGATATCTGCTCTGCCATGGGCATTTCAAAATCAACGCTATACCGCATTCTCCGAAGCCGCGGCCTGGTGGGCGTCAGGAGGAAGTAAGTAAAGGGGGCGGAGATTTTCTCCGCCCCCTTGTCGTTCTAATGGGTTCTATGCCGACCTGAGGATTTTCTCGGCCTTCTCGATTGCGGCCGAGCGCAGGAACTCAGACTTCTGCATCCCGCACGCTGCGGCCGCCCTCTCGATGAGGTCGGCATCCGTTTTCGGGCACTTGAAGGACAGGTTGGCGTCGTCCTCCCCATCGGAAAGCCTGGGGCGGCCGACGCGGAGGCTCGTCAGG
>UQXB01000012.1:0-47499 GCA_900544935.1 uncultured Collinsella sp. | reverse complement strand
CGGCGCCAGACGGCGCAAAGCGGCTCAATCCCCCGCTCCTCGCGCGGCACGCACACGTCGAGCGCCTCGGCCTCAACACGATCGGCAAGCGCGCCGATGAGTTTCGGCGAGACAAACGGCATGTCGCAGGCGACGATGGCCACGAGCGGTAGCCGAGCCGCAGCCAGCGAGCTCGCGATGCCGCGCATGGCGCCCGCCGGCCCCTCAAGGTCCGACACTATTCGCGGCACCAGGCCGCCAAACGCGCGCTCCTCAAGGTAGACAAGCTCGCTGGGACGCGAAGTCGTCACGACCAACTCGCCGGCAACTGGCGCCAGCCGACCCAGCACGCGTTCGATGAGCGGCTCGCCGCAAAACGCCATGCGAGCCTTATCGCAGCCCATGCGCGAGGACAGCCCGCCCGCTTGGACGACACAAGAAAGATCGGCACGTCTTACGGTAGTCATACGGCAAAACACCTCCATCGGCATGCTCGAAACCCGGTGCACGAAGCTAAATACAGCCACCGAAATAGCAGCGCTACGAAAAGCTCGTGCAAAAACAAAACAGCGCCTTTGCGGCACGCAGCAAGACCGCGAGCACAAAAGCGCTGGTAGCGTATGGCGGGAACGTATGTGAATCGAACACATCCAAGACGTTTTGCACGCCTCGCAACGGTTTTGAGGACCGCGGAGCCCACCGGAGCCCATCCGTTCCCAAGTGCGGCGGTATTTTACCAAACCGAAACGGCTCCATCCCAAAAAGACGAACAAGAAGTTGCGGTGAAATAGTTCCTGTTTTTGCTGCCAAAGCGCCCAACTAGGAACTATTTCACCGCAACAGAGGAGACGGGGGCAGGTGACCGGCCTAGCGCAGGGAGCGCAGGCCGCCGGCATCCTTGTCGAGAACCGTAAAGCGCACGGCATCCAGGTGCTCCAAGATGCTGATGGCACGTTTGCGCGACACGCCCAGGGCCTCGCGCAGCACGCTCGTGGTCGCAGCGCCACCGGCTGTCTCAATGGCAGCGGCAACAAGCTCGCGCGCATGGGCCTCGGCGGCAGCGGACAGGGCAACGTCGCGCTCGACCTTAACGATCGAGCGGTTGAGCGAAAGCTCGCGCAGGGCACGCGTCATGGTGTCGCGGCCGAGCTGCAGCTGTTCGCCCACCTCGGGAAGCGCCGGTGCGTCCAGGCCAGCCTCGTCAAGCAGCGCGACGATGCGCTCGCAAGCCTCTCGCACCACGCGTGCCGCCGCGGCGGCCGAATGCGGATCGAATACCTCGGCGCCCTCGGCGGCGCACACGCCGCGCGAGCAGCCCTCGGCAATCAGAGCCGCGGCAACGCCTTCATCAGCGGCAGGCCACGCAGCATGGGCAACGGCGCCGGGCGTAAAGCCCGTCTCCTTGGGAGACGCCGCATGCATGGCTGACAGGGTCGTCGCCAGTGCATCCATCGCGGCGTCGAGCACCACGGTGTCCGCCAAGAGGTCCGCATCACCCACGGCAAGCTTGCGAACGGAGCCCTGCGCCACCAACCCGCGCAGTGCGGCATCGGCCTCGCCGACACCAAGATCCAAAGCCTCGGCAACATCAACCGCCGTAACTGGCAGCGTCTGCAACGCCAGCCAAGCGCCCACACCGCCCGCGATATCGCCGGACTCGAGCGCCGCATACAGCGCACGCTCCCCTTCGGCAAGCTCGCGCGAGCGACGGCAGCGCGATAGCAGCACGCGCCCACCGCCAATGAGCATAACGGGCGAATACGACAACACCACGGCATGGTCTCCGGCTCGCAGCGGCAGCGGCTCCTCCAAGCGCACCTGTACGGTACGGGTCTCGCCCACCGCCATAGGGGCCTCGCCCTCCATGAGCATGATGCGACCGACGACCTCGGCCGTGCCGGCCATCACATGCACACGCGCGCCCGACTCGAGCACGCGCGGCTTGGCGCCCTCGCGGCCCAGGTAGGTGAACGTCATCATAAAGCGCAACGTCTGACCAAAGCGGTCCGCCACGCCCAGCATCTCGCCACGGTCAAGCGCCGCGACACCGTCACCAACCAGGTTGAGCGCCACACGCTGACCAGGCAGCGCGCGCGGCGTATCGCCATGCACCTGAATCCCGCGCACGCGACAGACCGTACGCGACGGCAAGGCCATCAGCTCGTCGCCCACCGCAACCGGTGCATCGTGCAGCGTTCCCGTCACGACGGTGCCGACGCCCTTGATCGTAAAGCAGCGGTCGATAGGCAGGCGAGGCGCGGCATCGCTCCGCTCGGCACGGTCGCGACAGGCATCCCAGCAAACACCCACCTGCTCGTCGAGCACCGCAAGCAGCCCGTCGATCCCCTCGCCCGTCTTGGACGACACGGGCACGATCGGCGCGCCCGCAAACACGGTACCCGACAAAAAGTCATCGACATCGAGCTCGGCAAGCTCGGTCATCTCGGCGTCGGCCAGGTCGCACATCGTCAGCGCGACCACCATATGCGTAACGCCCAACAGCTCCAGCACATGCACGTGCTCGCGGGTCTGCGGCATTACGCCCTCGACGGCCGAAACCACCAGCACGGCAACGTCGATGCCCGTCGCACCCTGTACCATGGCGCGCAGGTAATGCGCATGCCCCGGCACATCGACCAGGCCGACGATCTTGCCGCTCGGCAGTGCCAGCTCGCCAAAACCCAGCTCCACGGTCATACCGCGACGGCGCTCAACCTCCAGACGGTCGGGATTCTTGCCGGTCAGTGCCTCGATCAGCGCCGACTTACCGTGGTCGACGTGGCCCGCCGTGCCAACGATAACGGGACACTCCACCAGCGCTTTAACCTCACTCATCGAGCAATCGCCTTCTTAACGCACGCGACGAGCGTCGTTGCCGCCGTCTCGATATCGCGATCGCCCACGAGCGTACGCACGTCAAACAGGACACGATCGTGCGAGGCTCGCGTGACGACCGGCGTGTCGAAATCTTGAACGAGCGAGCGCTTGAGCGCGTCAACGGAAAGACGCTCATCGACAAGACGCACGGCAACGCACATGGTGGGCAGCTCGACGGTAGGCAGCGAGCCGCCGCCGGGAGTCGACGACTCCTCGACGATTTCCAGCTGCACGGCACACGGGCAGCCAGCCTTATCGAGGCCCGCCACCATCAGCTCGCGCAGCTTGCGTGCACGACGCTCCAGATGTGTCTGCGGAAGCGTGAGCATGTTGAGCACCGGCACCTCGCGATGGGCCACATCCGCCCCATCCATGTAAATGCGCAGTGTGGCCTCGAGCGCCGCCAGTGCGAGCTTACCCGGGCGCAGAGCACGCATAAGCGGATGTGACCCACAGGCCTGGACCAGGTCACGACGGCCCATGATAATGCCCGCCTGTGCTGCACCGAGCAGTTTATCGCCCGAGCACGACACCAAATCGAGCCCCGCCGCAACCGAAGCCGGCGTGGTTTCTTCGCCGCCGCGCACCAAGATGTCGTCGGGCAACAACGCGCCCGACCCCTGGTCCTCGTAGAACAGCAGACCATGTTTGTGGGCCAGAGCGGCGAGCTCCCTTGAGCTCACTTCCTCGTGAAAGCCCTCGATGCGATAGTTAGAAGGATGAACCTTCAGGATCATGGCCGTTTCGGGCGTGATGGCGCGCTCGTAGTCGCCCAGATGCGTGCGGTTGGTGGCGCCGACCTCGACGAGTTTGGCGCCCGAGGCCGCCATGACGTCGGGGATGCGGAAGCTGCCGCCAATCTCGACAAGCTCGCCGCGGCTCACGATAACCTCTTTGCCTGCGGCATGGGTCGCCAGCACCAGCAGCACCGCAGCGGCGTTGTTGTTGACCACGAGCGCGTCCTCGGCACCGGTGAGCGAGCGAATCAGCTGCGCGGCGTGCTCCTTGCGCGACCCGCGCGAGCAGGTGTCCACGCTGTACTCGAGCGTGCTATACCCGCGCGCGACCTCGGCCACGGCCTTGGCGGCCGATTCCGCGAGCGGGGCGCGACCCAAGTTGGTATGGATAACCACACCCGTGGCATTAACCGCTGGGCGCAGGCTCGGCAGCGCGGAGCGATGCGCACGCCACTCGATGGCCGAGGCCAGCTCGCGCTTGGAACGCGGGACGGCACCGGCACGAATCGCGGCGCGCTCCTCGTCGAGCTCGGCCGTCACGGCAGCATGGACCACCGCGTCGCAGGTCTCCCCCGCCGCCTTCACCACCGGCCACTCGGCAAGCAGCTCGTTGACGGAAGGAATGGCGCGCAGGCGGGCGCGCACCTCATCGGACATGTTCTGGCTATCGCTCATGTGCAGCCTTTCAAAAGAAACGTGGATCAGTCGAATACATCAGCTGAGTCAATTACTCGTCATTATCCCCGCGCGCGACAATCTTTTCCACGCGAACGGCGTTTTCCTGGGTGAGCGCAGCGCCCGTCAACGGGTCCCAACGCAACGGCGTATGGTCGAGCGGACCCACGCCCAAGGCTTGAGCGCCACCGGCATCGGCGCCAAACGAACGCCCGCCGGGAGCGGCCGAGGTGAAGATGCACGCCGGATGCAGATACGGCGTCGTCTCCACGCGCACGCGGTCGCGGCCCATATCGCTCACGAGTTCGACGACCTCGCCGTCGGCGATGCCCATGTGAGCAGCAGCATCGGCATTCATCTGCACGGCATCCAGGTCCGATCCAGCCTCGGCGGCACCTGCCGCCGCGAGCCTGCGCGAGGTATGCGACTCAAAGGGACGGTTGCCGCTAATGAGACGAAACATCCCCGGGCCGGGCTCCACCATGGGCGCGATCCAGTTGGGCACGCGACCCAGACCGGCTCGTTCCCATACGTCGCTTGCCAGCGCGATCCTGCCGCCGTTCAAGGGAATCACCGGCTCGCCCGTACGCGACGGCTGCGCAACGCCCGTGTCGGCCCAGCCGCGCTCCTTGAGCTCGTCCAGATCAATCCCAAACGGAGCCACCTGAGCAGCGGCCAGATCGTCGGACGTAAAGTCGAAGTACTCGCCCACGCCACACGCCTGCGCCAGACCGGCAAAAATCTCCCGACCGGGACGTGTGTCATCATGCTGCACAGGCAGCACGGCGTTGCGGTAGAACACGCGCGCATCGTTGGCGCCCACCAGCGTTCCCACGCCGCGGTCAGCCTCCAGATACGTCACGTCGGGCAGCACGAAGTCGGAAGCGCGCGCCGTCTCGGACCAGCGAATATCAATCGTCACGAGCAAGTCGAGCTGCTGCAAAATACTCAACCAAGCCCGTGCATTGCCATAGCCCGCACCGGGGTTACTGGCATAGACGATGAGCCCACGCAAATCGCCGGCAAGAATCGACTGACCGATAGTCGTGCACAGGCCGCGCACCGGATCGACCAGTGGATAGCGCTCGGACCCCAGCTTGGGCCCGCGCGGCACCGGCGGCGTCGCAAAGCGTGCGGGATCGAGGTCGCCCAACACAAGCGGCGTGGGCGGGTTGAGGGCACCGCCCGCGTGTCCGATGCAGCCCAGCAGCACGTCGACCAAGCAAATAGCGCGCGCGGTCTGGGTGCTATTGGCATACGCGATTCCGATGCCGCCATGAAAGCCCGCATCCACCACGGCGGCAGGCGCGGCGCCAGCGAGATCGCGCGCCGTGGCGACAATCTCTGCGGCTGGCACGTCGCACATCGACTCGGCCCACTCGGGCGTCCAAGCACTGGCCGCCTGTGCCAGCTCGTCAAAGCCTGTGGTGTAGCGGTCCACGAACTCGTGATCGTACAGGCCCTCGGCAATCAAGACGTGGACAATACCCAACAGCAGCGCCAAGTCGCAGCCCGGGCGTACGCGGAGCCAGCGATCGGCAAGCGCGGCCGAGCCGCTGCGCCGGGGGTCAACCACGATGATCTTCGCCCCGCGCCGGCGCGCATCGTTGAGCGCGTCAACGGCCCCCATCGTCGACGAATCGACAATGGAACGCCCCAGGTACATGATGCAGTCGGTATGCGACAGGTCGGAGGCGGGACTATAACCCAGGCTGTGCTCCCAACCGGTAAGTCGGCTTACCTCGCAGGCACCGTCGGCACCGTACACGTTGGGCGAGCCCAGCGCATGCATAAAGCGATACGCCCAGTAGCGGTCGAACGAGGGCACGCCGAGCGTCATGCCCAGTGCACGAGGCCCGCACTCGTCAACAATCCCCAAAAGACGCTCGGCAATCTGCGCGAACGCCTCGTCCCAGGTAATCGCATCAAACCCCGAGCCATCTCGGCGGCGTCGCATGGGGTGCACAATGCGGTCACGCTCGTCAAACGGCATTGCCAGGCGATGCCGTCCGCGGGCGCACAGGGCACGCGCCGCGCACGGATGCCCCGGCACCGGCAACTCGGCCACCACACGCCCATCCTCAACATGGGCCGCAAAGGCGCAATCGGCATAGCATCCCCCGCATGTCGTCACCACGAAGCGACCGTCATGCATAGTTCTCGATGCCATCTCGATTATTCCTTCCAGCTCAGGGGTTCAGGCCCCACCGCACCACAGCTCTGCCGCCAGCTGCCGCGACGCAAAGCCCGCAGCATCTACCGCAGCAAGACACGAAGAGCCTCCCAAAAGGCAAACGCCCCTCGGGAGGCCCGTACGTCATTCCGGCTTATTACGCCTCGGACTTCTTGGCGTAGATAAACCAGTAGCCGAGCGCGACCAGAACCGCGCCGCCCACGATGTTGCCCAGCGTGGCGGCGGACAGGTTAAACGCAATGCCCGCAGCGTTGAGCGCATCGGCGCCGGCGACGTCGGCACCATAGCCGCACGCGTGCATCACGGCACCCATGGGCAAAAAGTACATATTGGCAACGCAGTGCTCAAAACCGCAGGCCACAAAGGCGGCGATGGGCAGCAGAATGCCCACAACCTTATCGACCACGGTCTTGCCGGCGGTACCGATCCACACGGCCAGGCACACAAAGATGTTGCACAGGATGCCGCGGAAGAAGATCGTCACCCAGTCGACCGTCACCTTGCCGGCGGCGACGCTCACCATGGAATTGGCGACCGCCTCGCCGTTGAGCTTGTAAATGCCGGCCATGTACACCAAAAAGACGATGAACAGGGCACCGACAAAGTTACCGACCCATACGACGACCCAAGCCTTGAGCATCTGGACCAGGGTGATCTTTTTGCTCTTGAGTGCGCAGACCATAAGCGAATTGCCGGTAAACAGCTCGGCGCCGCACACCAGCACAAGCACCAGGCCCAGGCAAAAGCACAGGCCGCCCACGACGCGCTGGGCGCCCCAGCCCAGCGTGCTATCGCTCAAGAACACGGTAAAGAACAGGCCACCGAAGGCAATGAACGCGCCGGCGAACATTGCCAACAGAAAGGCCTTTGCGACCGGCAGGTTGGCCTTGGTCACGCCGGCGGCCTCGGTCTTGGCCTCGATCGCGGCGGGCGCCAGGCAATCGGGAGCGGGATATTCTGCCTTGGAATCTGCCATGTCAATCACTTCTTTCCTAATCAGCAGGGACAAGCGCTCCTATTGCTCTTGTCCCAAGCGGACAAAGTGGGAAAAGTCGTTGGCGGCCACGGCGTCGTACACGGCGTCGACGGCGTCAAAGACCTCCGGGGACATAGGGTTGTAAAACTCCGTATCGCCCGGCTGAATCCCTATGAAGACGATATCTTCGCACGATTGCTCGATTTCCTCGATCAGAATCGACAAAGGGAGCGAATGCGTGGTGAACATCGACTTGCGGGCCACATCGCGCTTATCGAGCAGGCGGATAGACCCGACGGGCAGCGCCATGTCGGCGGCATCGACCAAGACCAGACGAGGCGGACGCTCGCGCTTGACCTCGATGATGTCGTCCTCGGGCGTTTGGCCACCGTCGATGGTGTACCAACCGGCAATGGGCGCGTCCTCCATCTTTTTGGAGAGCACGGGGCCGGCGGCATCGTCGGCACGCAGCACGCTTCCTGCCGTGAGCACGATACCCGCAAACGGGGCGCCGTTCACACGTCCATCCACAACGCGACCCATTACTGCAACCTTCCCGTCAGGTACACGCCCGACACATCGCGCACGCGCTCAACCAGATCGCGGAACTTCATCAGAAACGCGACCTGCTGGGCATGCAGGCCAAAGTCGTCGTCGAACACCGAGATGCCGGCCTTGGCCGAGCCGCGAAAACCGCGCTCGTCGAGCAGCGTGTCGCAGGCCTCGAGCAGCGAAGGCACCGCCGCCTTGTCGAGCTGGCACTCGCCAAAGGAGCGGATGGCCTCGAACTTGGTCTTGGCCTCCCCCTCCGGCAACGCGTCGACGAGCGAATAGAACACATCCACCGGCACCGACAGGCGCGGCTCAAAGCAGTCGAGCACACCGGTGTGGTGGCCCACGGCGAGCGTGTAGTACAGCACGTCGCAGGCCTCCTGGGGAACGTCTTCCTCGGTCTCCACAAACTTACGTGTGAGCTCGTAGAAGACCACCTGGTCGGGCGCGTGGCCCAGGCAGGGGTCGGCGACGCCCTCGGCGGCCTCGTCGCTTGCGCGCGAGGCATCGCTAAAAGAGCCGCCGAGCATGCCGGGGCCCGCAAAGTAACCAGAGCGGTCCGTGAGCTCCATCTAGCGACCTCCGGCCAGCACCAGATCCTGCAGCGCCGAGTACACCTCGACGCGGCGCGGATCATCCTGCTTGTTGATGAGCAACGCCATGGCACCGCGGATATCGCCCTTGGGCGCGCCCTCGAGCGTATCCATGAACTCATTGGCCAGGTCGCGGCCGTAACGGTAGCCGCTCATGGCGCGAGCCTCGCGCTCGATGGCAACGCGCAGCTTGTACGGCACGCCAGGGTGCAGGATATCGGCCTGCTCGCCGGCGGCCTCCACCGTGGTCTCGACATGGAGCTTTTGGTCCAGCAGACCGAGCGCCATGGCAAAGCCGTAGATGGTCTGCGCGGGGCTGGGCGGGCAGCCGGGGATATAGACATCGACCGGCAGAATCTTGTCCGTGCCGCCCCAGACGCAGTAGTTGTCGTAGAAGATGCCGCCGGTGCAGCCGCACGCGCCATAGGACACCACGATCTTGGGATCGGGTGCAGCCTCAAAGGCGCGCAGGGCCGGCATGCGCATGGCACGCGTCACGGCGCCGGTGTACAGCAGCACGTCGGCGTGACGGGGCGAAGGCACGACCTTGATGCCAAAGCGCTCGACGTCAAAGACGGGCGTGATGGAACCGAAGATCTCAATCTCGCAGCCGTTGCAGCCGCCGCAGTCAACACGGTAGACGTACACCGAGCGCTTGATCTTCTTAAGAAGGGTCGCCTTGGCCTTCTCGATGCTCTCGTCGAGCTCGATCTTGGTCGGGCGGTACTGAAGCCGCTCGGGCAAAAGCGTGGGTTCGGCCATGGTTACTCCTCCTTCGTATCAAAATCCATGATGATGCCCTCGACCGGTGCAGGTCCAGCGGGGATCTCGGGCGCATCGGGGTTGAGCTCGCGGTCGACATACTCCGGGTTCACGCCGTGGCCGCCCAGATACTCCATGCCGGGGCCCTGGGGCTCACCGGACGCAAGCGTCTCGTTGGCAGCCATGCCGCGCGCGTTGCCGGTCTTTACGGCCGAGGCGGCGCGCAGGGCGTCGAGCTCGCGCTTGCACTCCTGGCACATACCGACGGTACGGGCGGCCTGGATGGCCTCCATGCCGCCGGTCTTTTGCAGCAGGCGCTTGGCGTAGTCGATCTCCTTATGCGGGGCAAACGGCTTGCCGCAGCGCGAGCAGTGCTCGAGCGTGTAGACGCTCTTGCTGGTGAGGTCGTCCTTGCTCATGACGGCCAGCTCAAACTCCTCGGTGAGTTTGATGGCCTCCATGGGGCAGGCCTCCTCGCAGCGGCCGCAAAAGATGCAGCGACCGTAGTCGATCGACCAGGTGATGGTATCGGCCGCAAGGTCGGTGTCCATGCGAATGGCATCGGCCGGGCACGCCACGCCGCAGGCACCGCAAGCGATGCAGAGCTCGGCATTGTGCTCGGGCTTGCCGCGCATGTCCTTATTGGTGGGGAACGGCGCAAACGGGTACTTGACCGTCGCGTCGCCGGCCTTGGCGTTAACCTTCCAAAGCTTCAGCATATTAGAGCGCCTCCTCATCGAGCGGAGCGGCCATGGTGCCCTCGCCCGCAAGCGGCGACTTGTCGCGCCAGACGTTCTCGAACTGCTCCTTGTCGAGCACGTGGTCGCGCTTGGCGGCGACATCGGTCACCGTCACGCGGTCGGTGCAGGAGTAGCACGGGTCGAGAGAGCCGACGATCAGCGCCGCGTCGCCCACGGTGTTGCCGCGGAACATGTAGCGCAGGACCGGCCAGTTGCTGTACGTGGCGGCCTTGGCGCGCCAGCGGTAGCACTTCTGGTTGTTGCCGAGCATGGCCCAGTGCACGTCCTCGCCGCGCGGTGCCTCGGTGGCGCCGATGGCGTACTTGTGCGGGGTGTACTCCCAATCCGTGGTGAGGATGGGGCCCGACGGGCAGTTCTCGAGCATGGTCTCGATCATGTCGATCGAATCGTAGACCTCCTGGATGCGGACGGCGGTACGGCCGAAGGCATCGCAGGTGTCTGCCGTGGCAGCATGCATCTTCTGAATATCCGGATCGGCGTAGCCGTCGAAGGGATGGTCAAAGCGCACATCGCGGGCATAGCCCGAACCACGCATGAGCGGACCGACCGGCGAGAAGTCGCGTGCAATCTTGCGGTCCAAGATGCCGATGCCACTCGTACGCTCAATAAAGTTGGGCGTGGAGAGCAAGACGTCGACGAGTTCCTGAACCTCGGAGCGCAGCTGGTGGATGGTCGTGAGCGTGGAAAGCTTCTGCTCGGCCAAAATGTCGCGACGCACGCCGCCGATCACGTTGAGGCCGTAGGTCTTGCGGTGACCGGAGAGCTTCTCGGCCAGGTCCATGGACTTCTCGCGGACGCGGAAGAACTGCTGGAAGCCGGAGTCGAAGCCCGTGTAGTGCGACGCCAGGCCAATGTTGAGCAGATGCGAGTGCAGGCGCTCAACCTCGAGCATGATAGCGCGGATGTACTGGGCGCGCGGCGGGACATGAATGCCCTGGGCGCGCTCGACGGCCTCGGCATAGGCAACCGAGTGGGCGCAGCCGCAGATGCCGCAGATGCGGTCGGCGAGGAACGTCACGGCGTCATAGTTCAGGCGCGTCTCGGCGACCTTCTCCATGCCGCGGTGCACGTAAAACAGACGGTAGTCGGCGTCGACGATCGTCTCGCCCTCAACGAACAGGCGGAAGTGGCCGGGCTCGTCGGAGGTAATGTGCAACGGGCCCATGGGAACGAGCGTGGTCTCCTTGCCCTTGGTATCGGCCAAAAACTCGTAGTTTTCCATGTCGCTCGCGGGAGCGGGACGGAAGCGGTAGTCCATGGAGTCCTTGCGCAGCGGGTACAGGCCGCTGGGCCAATCGTCGGGAAGCACCAGGCGGCGACGGTCGGGCAGACCCTCGGGAATCAGGCCGAACATGTCGCGAAGCTCGCGCTCGCCCCACACGCAGGCGGGGACGAACGGCGTCACGGACGGGAACGTCATCTTGGCGGGATCGACCTCGGTACGCACGGTCACCCAGCCGGGGTCCTCCCCCTCCATGGAGATGACGTAGTACACAGCGTAACGGCCGCACAGACTGCGTTCATCGTTGCCGATGATCACGGGAATCCAGCCGTAGCGCTCGTAATACAGGTAGTGGACGGCCTCGGGCAGCTTGTCCTGCTTGACGGTAATCGTCAGCTGGTCCTCGCACTGCCACTCGACCTTCTCGATGCAGCCCGGAACGGCGCGGCGCAGGGCCTCGACATGGCTCTCGCAGCGACGGGCATACACCTTGTTCTCAGTTTCAATCATTCGTTACTCCACCTCGCTCTGAGCGGTCTCGGTACCGAACACAGCGCGGTACATCGGCGTCGCGTGAAGTTCCTCGGTGCTCTGCTCGAGCACGATGCCAGTCGCGGTCTCCACACCGTGCACGAGAGGCAGCGGGGTGGCGATGCCAAACCACAAGATCATGACAGCCAGGATGATTTCGGGGATAAGCATGAGCGCCGGGGCCTCATGCTTGCCCATGCCCTGGGGCGCATGGCCGAATACCGACTTGAGTGCGATGCGGGTGAGCGCGGAGATGGCCACGGTAAGACCGAGGGCGACCACGACGACCAGCCACATGGGACCGGCGGTAACGCCGGCGACAAAAGTCAGGAACTCAGAGATAAACATGCCAAAGGGCGGGAGGGCGGCAAGACCGAGCAGCGCCAGGATGGCGAGCGCGGCGGTTGCGGGGGCAACCTCGACGACGCCCTGGATCTTGGCCAGGCTACGCGTGCCAAAGGCGTGCTGGATGTTGCCGGACACGCAGAAGGCAAGCGTCTTGGTAAAGCCGTGGAACACGCAGTGCAGCAGGGCCGCGGCGATACCCAGCGGGCCACCGATACCCAGGCACAGGGCGATAACGCCCACGTTCTCCACAGACGAGTACGCAAAGCGGCGCTTGAGGTCGTCCTGGCGGAACATAGAAAGTGCCGCCACCAAAATGGACAGCGTGCCGACGATCAACAGCAAAAGCTGCGGATACTCGGCGCCCACGGCCTGGATAGTAAATCCGTAGAAGCGCATGATCACAAGCATGGCGCACTTAAGCAGCACGCCCGAGAGCAGGGCCGAGACAGGGCTCGGGGCCTGGGAGTGGGCATCGGGCAGCCAAGTGTGCATGGGGAACAGGCCGGCCTTGGTGCCAAAGCCGATCACGATAAACGCAAAGGCGAGGCGCATGAGCGTCGGGTCGAACTGGTCGGCATACGGCAGCACGCACGACAGGAATGCGGCCTCGTGGGCGTTGGGAATCACGTCGGCGGCGTTGGCGTAGATCAGCAGCGTACCGAACAGGCCGAAGGCCACGCCGGCGGTGCAGACCATCGCATACTTCCAAGAAGCCTCGAGGGCCGTCTTGTTCTTGTAGATACCCACCAGGAACACGGTGGAAAGCGTGGTTGCTTCCACGGCGGCCCACGTGAGGATCATGTTGTTGGACAGGCACGCGAGCAGCATGGTAAACACGAACAGACTAAACAGTGCAAAATACTGCTTGGCGCGCTCGGCGGGCATGGAGCCCTCCTCGATATCGGCCTTTACATAGGGCAGCGAGAACAGCCCCGTAAGAAAACCGATAAAGCCGATGAGCAGCACAAAGATGGCGCCCAGCGAATCGAGGTGGAACCACAGGCCAAGAGCGCTCGCGGTTTCGCCGCTCATAAGGACGTCACCGGCCGTCATAATCGACAGCACCAGGACGGCTGCGACGGAGACCAGGTTGAGACCGGCAAACACGTTATAGGACGTGTTCTTGGGCAAAAACGCCATAACCAGCGAGAACACCAAAGGAGTCGCGAGCAGGGCGAGAATCAACGTTTCCATGGACTACCCCCTCAGCTCGGACAGGTCGCGCGCATCGAGCGAGTGGGAGTCGTCCCAAATGCGACGCACGACGATGGACATGATGATGACGGCAAAGATGGCGTCGGTGGCGATACCGATCTCGATGATCTCGGGAGCGGTGGGGGCCAAAAGCGCAAGCGTCACGTGGCTGCCGTTTTCCATAAGGCAGTAACCAAAGATCTGCTTCATGATGTTGCGCTGCGAGATGATGCAGGTGAGGCCCACAAAGAAGTGAGCGAAGCTAATAGCGAGCGCAGGCGTTGCGACCTCGGCCGTGGGCAGGCTGATCTGCGTCACGACGGCAAAGCAAATCGCGACCTCCACGGCGATGATGCAGATGGCCCACGCGGGCTTAAGGCCGGCCTTGAGTGATGCGTCGCTCGGCTCGCCCATCTTCTTGTATGCGCGGTTGAGGATATAAGGGACCAGGACGACCTTGGTGATAAAGGCAGATCCGGCCCACATAAGCAGCTCCTGCGCACCGGTGGTGGCACCGAGCGTAGCGAGCAGCCCCACGAGCACCAGCGACTGCACCGCATACCAGTTGATGGCATGTTTGATGTTCTTGGAGACGACCACCATGGTGGACGTGACGATCAGAAGGCCGCCAAGGATGTTGACGATCGAATAACCCATGTCGTTCTACCTCCTAACCGATCCAGCTGGCCGAAAGCGGGCCGCTGACGATGACCATGATGATGAGCACGATGAACACGAACGCCATCGCACGGGGAAGCGGGGCTCCCGCAGCGACCTCTTCGCTCGGCTCGCCGGGCAGGCAATAGCCCATCCACTTGAGGAACCAGGCGAAGGTGGCGACGGTCTCGGCGACCATGATGCACACGAGCACCAGGATCGCGACGTTGCCGGCACCTACAGAAAAGCCGCCGGCGATGATCTGGAACTTCGAGAAGAACGTGTTCATGGGCGGCACGCCGGCAATAGCGAGTGCCGCGACACCGAAGCCCACGCCTGAGATCGGGTACTTCTTTACGATGCCGCGAAGCTTGGGCAGCATACGCGTGCCGAGCGTAAAGGAGAACGAACCGGCGATCAGGAAGAACAGCGTCTTGGCGAAAGCGTGGTTAAAGATGTGGCAGACGGCGCCATCGAAGGCCAGCTGGCTGCCAAAGACCGAAAGGCCCAGACCAAAGAACACATAGGAGAGCTGGGCGATCGTGGAGAAGGCCAGCAGACGCTTCATGTCCTTTTGCGGCAGGTACATAAGGAAGCCAAAGAGCATGGTGACCATGGCGTCGATAATGGCGACCCAACCCACAATCTCGGGGATCTCGCCGGCAGAGACGAGTGCACGCGCGAACACGCACACGCCGACCTTAACCATCGAGGCGCCATGCAGGTAGGCCGAAACAGGCGTCGGCGCCTCCATGGCCGAAGGCAGCCACATGTACATGGGAACCTGTGCGGACTTGGCCCAGGCCGCAAACAGCACGAGCAAAAGGACGATAGCCTTGAGCTTGGCGTCGAGGCCAGCAATCGCGGTAATGGCGAAGGTACCGGTATGGGCAAACACGATGGCGGCGCCCAGATACAGGCCGAGCGCACCGATATGCGTAATGATCAGAGCCTTCATGCCGGCCTTCTTGGCCGTAGGCGTCATGTAGTAGCTAATGAGGCCCCAAGAGCACGCACCCGTGATCTCAAAGAACACGAGCTGGCCCAAAAGGGTCGAGCTGTACACGAGACCGGCCATGGCGCCGATGAAGGTCGCGAGGTACGCGTAGAAGCGACGACGCGGTGCGTCGGGATGCTCACGGTTATTCTCGCTCATATAGGGAATCGAATAGATCACGACAAGCAGGCCGATACCCACAAAGGCGGGCGCGAGCAGCGTGCTCATGCGATCGAAGGTGAATCCCATGACGAGGGTCTGCCCAAACGAGATCAGGGGGACCTGCGTGTCGGGCATGCCGGCGCCAGCGAAATTCGCGGCGAGGGCGATGGTGCAGACCGTCGAGACGGCGGCACCCAAAACGCTGAACCACTTGGCGTACGGACGGGGGAACAGGGCGACGAGCACCGAGGCCACCATCGGGGCCGCGATAGCGACCAAGCCGAGAAGGGACAGACTGACTGCAAATGACATTGTTTCTCCCTTCTCCTACACGCCGACGACCACGAAGACAAACGCCAGAACGGCGATGCCCACGACGGCCCAGGTCTGATTGCCAAGCACCTTAAAACGCGAGCGCGAGCAGGAGTTCTCGATCACGCCGCATACGACAAAATCGATCAGGCACTTCACCAGGAAGATGACTGCACCCAGAACAGCGGCGGCGCCCACGGTCGCGGGCTCGCCCCAGGGGACGAAGATCGCGCAGAACCAGGCGACGACCAGGACCTGCTTCATGGACATGGCGAGCTTGGCCATCGCAAGCGACGGGCCGGAAAGCTCGGCGAGCGGGCCCTCCTGAAGCTCCTGCTCGGCCTCGGCCTGATCAAACGGCAGCTTGCCGAGTTCCATGTAGCAGGCAATCGCAAAGGCGATGCCGGCGAGGATTACGGCGACCGGCGCGTCGATGGCGCCCGTCATGATGTGCTGACCCATGGTGGCGATGTCGGTGGAACCGCACACCAGGGCGGCGGCAAACAGCGCCAGCAGCATGGACGGCTCGATGAGCACGCTCATGAGCAGCTCGCGGACGCAGCCGATACCGGCGTAGGCGTTGGACGAATCCACGCCGCAGAGGGCGAAGAAGAAGCGGGCGAGCGCCAGGCTGTACATGATGGTGATGGCGTCACCAAAGACCGGGATGGGGCTTTGCGCCGTAAAGAGCGGCAGGCCCATCGCGAGCATAAAGGCGACGGCGAAGAACAGCGGCGGCATAATGCGCAGCGCAAAGCTCGCGTCCTCGCTCTGGGACTCGGGGCGCGCAAAGAGCTTGGCCAGGTCGCGATAGTCCTGCATGATGCTGGGGCCGCGACGGTTGTGCATCTTGGCGCGGATCACGCGGCCGAGACCGGAGAAGAACGGCGCGACGGCCATGACGACCACGCCCTGCAGAACGGCAAGTACGATGTTGTTCATGCTCTCCCCTCCTTAACCCATTTGCACGGCGAGCACGAGGAACACCACGAGTGCCGCGACGATGTAGCAGATATAGATGCTGTAGTTGCCACCCTCGAGCTTAGTCGCGAGGTCGGCGAGCTTCTCGACACCCTTATGCGGGGCATCGACGAGAACCTTGTCGGGTACGGGCTCCACAGCCTCGGCCACACCGGTGAGCTTCTGGAAGAAGTGCGCGATGGACCAGCAGACGGCCGTGCAGCGGTCGCGCAGCGTGTAGAGCGGCTGCATAAACCAGGACACCTCGGAGGCAAAGGTCGTGGCCACGACGGGCATATGCTCGTTGGGAGCATAGCCGCATGCCCACGGCTGGGACTTCTGCACCTTGCCGACGGTCTTGAGCTTGCGATAACCGCAGGCAAGACCGACGAGCACCACGAGCGCAATAGCAATCGCGGGCGTGGAGGTGGCAGCGCCGGAGTACTGGTTCATGAGCTCCATGCCCTCGGCGGCAAACACGCCACCGTACGGATGCAGCACGGACGCGGCGACATCGACCAGCACGGGCGCGATCACGGGAGCGCCAATGCCCAGCACGACGCAGATGGCCGCGAGCAGGCCCTGCGCGAACACCATGGGGGCGGGAACCTCCTTGGCATTGGCCGCAGCCTCGGAACGGGGCGCGGAGGCAAAGGAGACGCCATAGGCCTTGACGAAGCACGTGACAGCCAGCGCGCCGGTAATGGCAAGCGCGACGGCTGCGAACACGGCCACGATCATGACGGCCTTGTCGCCCTGCATGGCGGTGTTAAACAGCGACTGGTAGGTAAACCACTCGGACACAAAGCCGTTGAAGGGCGGGATGGCCGAGATGGCAAGCGCGCCAACAAGGAAGCAGATGGCCGTTGCCGGCATACGACGGAACAGGCCGCCCATCTTCTCCATATTGCGCGTACCCGTGGAGTACAGCAGCGCACCGGCGCCCAAGAACAGCTCGCCCTTAAACATCGCGTGGTTAAACGTGTGGTAGAGGGCGGCCATCAGAGCCAGGACGGCGATGCCGACCGAGTTGAGCGCCATGGCGGCCATGGAGGCGCCGACGCCGAGCAGAATGATGCCGATGTTCTCGACGGAGTGATAGGCCAGCAGGCGCTTGATGTCATGCTCCTGCAGGGCGAAAGCCACGCCGAGAACTGACGAGATCGCACCGAAGACCATGACCATAAGGCCCCACCAGACCTGAACGCCCGAGGCGGAGAGCAGGTCGAGACCAACCTTGAGAATGCCGAAGACACCGATCTTGATCATGCCGCCGGACATGAGGGCCGACACGTTGGACGGCGCCTCGGGATGCGCCTTGGGCAGCCAGCCGTGCAGCGGGATGATACCGGCCTTGGCACCAAAGCCAAAGAAGGCGAGCACGAAGCACACGGATGCGACCGCGGGGCTAAACTGCGTAGCGCGGAAATCCGCAAAGGCAAACGAGCCACCGGCGAAGTTGGTCATGGTGAGGAAGCTCGCCATGATGAGCACAAAGCCCACATGCGCAATCACAAAGTAGAGCCAACCGCCATGGATGGAGTTCTCGTTCTCCTCGATCACGACCAGGAAGTACGAGGTCAGCGACATGAGCTCAAAGGCGACCAGGAACCAAAACACGTTGTCGGCGGTGATGACGAGCATCATGGACGCCACGAAGGTGTTAAAGAAGAAGCCGGCGCGGCCCTTTTTGCCCGGGTACTCATCAAAGTAGTTGAGACCGTAGATCGAACCGGCAAACGCGAGCACCGAGATGAGCGCCACGAACAGGCCGGACAGCTGATTGAGCAGCAGCTGGAAATGGGCAAACGGGAAGAACACGATGGTGTCGACCGACGTGACATCGCCCAGCACGGCCTGGATACCGGCCACAAACGAAAGCACCGCGGCGACGGCGCCGATAAGGCAGCCGGCGGTCTTGGCGGCATTATCGGCCTTGATCAGCAGAACCGAGGCGAGCGCACCGATGCACGAGACGGCAAGCGATGCGACAAACAGCGTCATGCTATCCATTGTTTACGCTCCCTTCTGCTTTCTCGGACAGGCCCTGGGCCACAGCGGTAACGTCGACGACCGGACCGTTTTCGATCGAGCGCAGGCGCTTGGCCTCGTCGAGCTCGCGATCGGCCGCGCCGCCCATGACGGTCAGCGCCTTGGTGGGGCACGCCGCCACACAATGCGGGCCGTCCGGATCGAAGGCGCACAGATCGCACTTGACAGCGCAGGTGTACTGGCCGGGAGCCCACGTAAGAAGGCTGCTCAGGGACTTAGGATACGAAGGCGTCGGGTCGCACATGCCTGCGACACCGGCGATAGACGTGCCATCGGGATGGATGGCACCGAAGGGGCACGCGATGGCGCACAGCCTGCACCCGATGCACTCCTGCTCCTTGACGTGGATGCGGTCGCCATCGTGCTCGATGGCATTCACCGGGCAGACCTCGGCGCAGGGGGCACCCTCGCAATGGTGGCAGGCAAGGGCGGCCGAAATACCGCCGGTCTTCACGAGCGCCAGGCGCGGCGTATCCTGAAGACCCTGCATCCGGTGGGCGTCGGCACAGGCGGACTGGCATGTTCCGCAGCCGATGCACCTCTCCGGGTTGATGTCGATGAAGCGGTTCATCCCCACTTCCTTTCAAAATAACGGGCCGGGCTCCCGAACGTACGGGACGCCCGGCCCAAATAGCCAACGAGAACGGGACTACACGATTTGATTCACGTGCGTCTCGTCGTCGAACTTGGCGGCGCCAGGCTCAACGTCCTGGGGAGCGGCGGCGTCCACCAGAGCCTGCTTGAGCTCGGTGTACTGACGCTCGACCTCGCCCTCTGCCCAGACCTGGTCGGCGATAGCGTCGACCTGGCAGGCGGAGAACTTGTCCTCGGGCGTATGCGAGACCGGGTCGACCTTGTGCATGGTCAGCTCGTTGCACTTGCCGATCCACCACTGGTAGGTCATGTAGACCGTGCCCTTGTTGATGCGATCGCTAATGTCGGCGCGACTGTATACCTGGCCGCGGCGGCTGTGAATCGAGACGATGTCGCCGTTCTTGATGCCGCGCGCCTGGGCGTCCGCGGGATTCATGCGGACAAAGCCGGGCTCGTCGGCAAGCAGCGCCAGCGTCTTGCAGTTGCCGGTCATCGAGCGGCAGCTGTAGTGGCCGACCTCGCGGACGGTGCACAGGATGAGCGGGTACTCATCGTCGGGAAGCTCGGAGGGCGCCTCCCAGTCGTGCGCCATCAGGTTGGCGCGGCCGTCCTTGGTGGTGAACTTGCCACCAGCGAACATGTCGGGCGTACCGTGGTCGTTCACATCGGTGCTCTTGACGGGCCACTGGGCGTAGCCGCCCTCGGGAGCCATCTTCTCGTAGGTCGCGCCCACAAAGTTGGGGCACAGGCTAATGCACTCGTTCCAGATCTGCTCGGTGTTGTCGTAGTGCATGGGGTAGCCCATGCGCGTAGACAGATCCGCGAAGATCTCCCAGTCGTGACGGCACTCGCCCTTGGGCGGAACGGCCGCGTCAAAGTGCTGGAAGCTACGGTCGGATGCGGTAAAGACACCCTCGTGCTCGCCCCAAGAGGTGGCAGGCAGGATGACGTCGGCGAGCATGGTCGTCTGCGTCATAAAGATGTCCTGGCAAATGAACAGATCCAGTTCGGAGAGCGTCTTGCGCATTCCGGCCGAATCGGGCTCGGTCTGCACCGGGTCCTCGCCGTAGTTGTAGAAGCAGTGCACCTTGCCCTCGTCGACCAGGTGGCCCAGGTCGGTGAGCTTGTAGCCCTCCTCGAGCGGGAGCTTTTCCTCGGGCACGCCCCAAGCCTTGGCAAACTTGGCACGCACTGCGGGGTCGGTGACTTTCTGGTAGCCAGGGTACAGGTTGGGCAGCATGCCCATATCGCAGGAGCCCTGGACGTTGTTCTGGCCACGCACGGGCGCGAGGCCGGAATTGGGTTTGCCGATCTGGCCGGCAACGCAGGCGATGGAGGCGATGGTGTGCACCGTCTTCAGGTTCTGCTTCTGCTGGCATACGCCCATACCCCAGCCAATGATGGCAGAGGGCTTCGCCGTGGCGTACATCTCGGCAGCTTGGTGGATCAACGCGGGCTCGACACCCGTGATGTCCTGTACGGATTCGGGAGTGTAGTTCTTGATGGTCTCCCACCACTCGTCAAAGCCGTTCGTATGCTCGGCGACGAATTCCTTGTCGTAGAGGCCATCGTTGACCAGACAGTTGGCAAAGGCGTTGAGGAACGCAACATTGCAACCGTTCTTGATCGGAAGGTAGAGATCGGCGATACGCGCGGTTTCGATATGGCGCGGGTCGGCGACGATGATCTTGCAACCCTTTTCTTTGGCTCGCACGATACGCCTTGCGACGATGGGGTGCGAATCGGCAGGGTTATAGCCGAAGAGGAAAATGCAGCCCGCATCCTCCATACCGGGGATGGAGCATGACATGCAACCTGAACCAACCGTGTCCATCAGACCGAGGACAGTAGGGCCGTGTCAAGTACGGGCGCAGTTGTCCACGCTGTGGGTGCCGATGCACGCACGCGTAAACTTCTGCATAACGTAGTTCGCCTCATTGCCGCCGCCTCGCGAAGAGCCGGTGGTCATGACAGCGTTAGGACCATATTCGTCAATTATGGCCTGCATCTTAGATGCGGTGAAATCCAGTGCCTCGTCCCAGCTTACGCGCTCAAGATCCGCGCCCTTAGTGCGGCGGATCATCGGGTGCAGTACGCGAGGAGTCAAGATCTTGGTGTCGTTGATGAAGTCGTAGCCGCTCATGCCCTTAAGGCACAGCTCGCCCTGATTGGTGATGCCGTTGAGCGGTTCGGTGCCCACGACCTGGCCGTTTTGGACCAGGAGGTTAAACTGGCAACCGGCGCCGCAGTACGGGCAGATCACTTTATGCTTCTCCATGACACCCTCCTTCCTTTTTCTGCTACCGAATGCTCGGTACTTATTTGACAATCATTGGGCTTGTCGCCCCAACGCTTACGCCTCGTTTTCGATGGTGGCGCGGGCACGCTCGGCAGTCAGTTCTGCCAGGCGCTCCTCGTCTACCAGGGTGAGGCCCTTGGTCGGGCACGCCTCGGCACACGCCGGACCGCCGGGACGGTCCACGCACAGGTCGCACTTGAGCACGAAGCTCTTGGTCTGCGAGCCCACGCGAACGTCGCCCATCAAGACCGGAACCTGCGTGGTTGCCACGCTCACGGCGCCAAAGGGGCATGCCATTACGCAGCTCTTGCAGCCGATGCAGTTGTCCTCGTTGACGCCGATGCGATGGTTCTTTGGATCAAAGAACAAGGCGCCCGTAGGGCAGGCCTTGGCGCACGGAGCGTCCTCGCAGTGGTGACATGCCACCGGCGCGGAAATCTCGTAGGTGCGCGTTACGCGCAAGCGAGGTGCGGCGATGTTGCCGGGAATATCGTGTGCCTCGATGCACGCCGCCATACAGGTTTGGCACCCAATGCAGCGTGAAGAATCAGCCACGACTCGTTTATTGCCCATGTTGTTCACTCCCTCCTGAATCCCATGCCGGAGAGACCCTGTCGACGTTGCCCCAAGCCGCCCGTGGCCTGGCATCGACGAATCGAATGCATGCGGCGAAACATGCACTCGGTAGAGTTTCTCCAACGATATACAGGTTAAATATACGCAGTTGCAGGGGGCAAACTTGAGCATAGGCCCTGCAATACGGGTGTATTGCAGAGGTTTTGGCAGGTTGGAATTATTCTCGGATAGCTATAAAGGTGAGTGTATTACATACGTACATCCAAGGGAGATTTCACGCTCGTTTATAAAGAATGTAATACGTTTGATATATATTTCGCGCTCATTAACTTGAGTGCAATAAAGTAGTGGTTATAAGATTGGTTATTATTAGCCAATGCTGTATTTGACCATTTATATTGCACGCTCATTAAGGGAGGCCAGTGATGTCATCGACTCAAAAAAGAGCCATCCTGCAGGTGCGCATTCGCGAGGAAGACAAGCAGCATGCCGAACATTTCTACGACGCCATGGGCACATCGCTCGCCGAGGCTGTCCGCCTATTTGTCGCGCAGAGCATTTTGATGCGCAAGCTTCCCTTTCAGCCAGTCGCCGTGCGCTCAAAGGTTGGCACCGCCGCCTATGGATCGCTCAAAGCATATGGTGACCCCAATCGCCGCGCCGAGGAACGCAATGCCTGGATTGAGTACCTTGCCACAGAAAACGACGATTCGATTTTGGGTCCCGAGGAAGTAGATATCCATGAGTAGCACCATCATCGACGAGACCGTCATCCTGCGCTACCTGCTTGACGACGACGAAGTTCTGTCCCCGCGCGCCGCCAAGGTCATCGCCACGCGCACCGCTCGTGTCTACCCCGAAATCATCACGCGCGTCGTGGTCACGCTGCGCGACGTCTATAAGGTTCCCCGCGTTGAGATTGCTGCGGCTATGAAAAGGCTGCTCGATGACGTCATGGTCGACGAGCCCACCGTTGTCGCCTTTGCCATCAAACTCTTTGGCAAAACCCATATGGACTTTACCGACTGCCTCCTCGCAGCCCGAACCGCCATCTACAACGATGATGTCGTGAGCTTTGGCAAGCCCATCATCCAAGGCATGATCGATTACCGCCGCCAGCGCCAAACCGCTGCCGACGCCCGCGACCGCGCCGCCGAATCCCGCAGCCGAAGCACCGACTCCACCATCGACAAGCTCCGCCACCACGGTCGCCACTAACCCCATCCCCTCCTAAGTTGCGGTGAAATACGGACTGTTTTTGCTGGTCAAACCGCAAAACAGTCCGTATTTCACCGCAACTTATTGAAGGTGGGCCGCGAACGATTTCGCTATCGGGATTCGGCGTAGGGTTTTGTTGTCGGAATGCCGTAGCCGCGCATCATGGCACCGAACGATTCTACGTCATAGGTGTCCGAGAGTTTGAAATGAATGACGTTGTGGCCCATGGCGCGAAGGTTCGCGTCGCGCATGAGGGCCGCTCGATACGTTTTTGCCGCCGCCTGCTCTGGATCATTTTGAGCTTCGTCTTCAAACTTGCCTAGCCCATGCAGCTCTGCCAGCGTCCATGAGCCGCCTGGCATCTGCCAGCCATAATCTGCTAGATAATAGCCAGCGTTTCCCGGTCGCGTTATCTCAACTTGAAGCTCGGGCGCGGCAACCCCAGCGAGAATCATCGCTGCTCTCGCCTCAGACTCGCCGCCATTGTCTGACCTGCCGTCCATATACTCAAAAACGTCAAAAGCACGCGCGATGCCATGCAACCCTCGGCAATTTGCCTGCGCGTATGCTCGCAGTTCTTCGCGTTCGACATCGCACTCACGGGCCAAGCCATCGACATAGCCCAGCGCATAGCGAAAGGCGCTCGTTCGAGCGATATCAACAACCGTTCGACACGGATCCGTCAGTGTAAACAGACCTAGCCGCCACACTTCGCCCGCCCGCCAGCGCTTGTATTCAACGAACTCATACGTATCACGCCTTGTAGACCGTGGCAGCAGTACTTGCACTTTATCCAGAAGCGTATACGCCGAGCCGATGCCGTAGAGCAGCGCTGCCGTCGATCCGCAAAACACAGCATCCGGTTCAACGACCGCAATAGCGGATGCCAGCTGAAAGATGCGATCTTCAACCCCAAGATTATTCCAATAGACCGGATCCGCATACACATGGTTGTAAAGACGAAGCATGAGCTCTTCCTGCATAAGCTCGCGCGCACGGCGTTCATCCCAAGGATCAATTGTTATAAGCAGCTGTCCATCTTGATGAATTCCAACGGCCGAGAATAGCATTCTTGCATATGACTGCGGAAAATGTTTGCCTTTATCGAGCATGGCCAACCCCATAACCATCACGGCGGAGAGAATACCATTACGCTATCGCATGCTTCCGTCCGCAGGCCTTGCCAAAAGCTGACCAAAAGCTTGACGCCGCAGGTCAGAGCTTCAAAAAATAATTCCACTCTCGGTAGACGGTCGCTACGACCCTCCCAACGGCATCAAAATCCAACCTTACAAATAGTTGCGGTGAAATACGGACTACATGGGCCATAAAAGCCGGAAAACAGTCCGTATTTCACCGCAACTTAGGAGGGGATGTGGGGTCCCCGGCATGTATATGAAAACAGCTCTGGTCCCAAAAAGAATCAGAGCCATTCATCTATCTTATGGAGCGGGCGACGGGAATCGAACCCGCGTCATCAGCTTGGAAGGCTGGGGTTCTACCATTGAACTACGCCCGCAAGATATGGTCGGGACGACAGGATTTGAACCTGCGACATCCTGCTCCCAAAGCAGGCGCGCTACCAAACTGCGCCACGTCCCGAAGGTGTTGAGCAGCTAAGGTCTAAACCTTGCGTGTCCCAAAGCGAAGGAAATTATAGGGGAGACTTCGCGCCTATGCAAGCGACGATACCCTAGCTCCTCGAATGTGCGACAAACTGGCTATGGGCCAGGCCTATCACAAAGGCCACCACGGCGACCGGCGCCCACGCGGCTCCAATGTCCGCCAACGGCAGCGCATCGAACGGCAGCCACACGCCCGCAAAGAACGCGTCGCGGACCGAGGTGATCACACTCTGCACCACGACCACGCCGCCGACCCAAACCCACACCTGCGGATGGGCGTCGCAAAAACCGTGCACCAGGCCCATCAGCACCAGCACAATGGCGACGGGGTACAAGGCGTTGAGCATGGGCACCGAGAACATGAGGATCATGTCGAGGCCCACGTTGGAGAGCACGCACGAAAACGCCGCGAACACAAAGGCGAGAACCGCAAAGGGACGGCGCATGGCCTCCTCGGAGGCCTCCGCTCCCCCTTCGACCACATACGTCTCACAGAAGTAACGCGAGCAGCAGCTGATGAGGCCGATGCACACGTTCATGCAGGCAAGGAAAAAGATCGCGAAGACCACGACCGTGCCGGCAAGGCCAAAGTGCATGGAGGCAGAGCGGGCAAGGATGGCAGCGCCGTTGGTGGCATCGGGCATAACCGTACTGAGCTGCATGCCGGCAAGCGCCAGGCCGCAGTAGATGACGGCCATGAGCGCACCGGCGATCACACCGGAGCGCGAAATCTCAAAGGCCACGCGCTTGTCGTCGGTAACGCCCAGCTCGTGGATAGTCTCGGCGATGATAATGCCGAAGGCGAGCGACGCGAGCAGGTCCATGGTCTGGTAGCCGGTCAAAAAGCCCTGCACGGCAGCACCCGCATCGTAGGGAGCCTGAGGCGCGGCAACCGGTCCCAGCGGCGAGATCACGGCAGCACCCACAACCAGCACGATGAGCGCGATAAGCGCGGGGCCCGTAATGCGGCCGAGCACGCGTGTGATGACACCCGGGCGCAGCGTGAGCACAAACGCGACTGCGAAGAACCCGATGGCAAACACCAGGCGAGCCGTGCCAAGCGAGACACCCTCGGGCAGCAGCGGCACCAACATCTCGAAGGCCGTGGAGCTCGTGCGCGGAATGGCCAGGCACGGGCCGATGGCAAGATACACCGCCGCGACAAAGAACTCGCCAAACTTGGGGTGCACGCGGCCGGCAAGCTCGCGCGCCGTTCCGGCAAGCGCCACGGCGATAAAGCCCATGACGGGCAGGCCGATGGCGGCAACCAGAAAGCCGAGCATGGCGACCGGCGTGGCAGAACCTGCCTGCAGCGCCAGCAGCGGCGGGATAATGAGATTGCCGGCGCCAAAGAGCATCGAGAATAGGGCGATGCCGACAGTGACGACATGGTCGGAGCGCAGACCACGCGGGGTGGATGAAGCCATGGGACCACCTTTCGGGTCGAAACAAAAACGGGACGGGCAAAAACACCCGTCCCGCAAGTATAAACGGTCTAGCAGCTTTAGCAGGCTAAATCGCACAGAGCATCGATAGCCGTGTCGACTTCTTCGGTCGTGTTGAAATACCCAAACGAGAAGCGAACAACACCCTGGCGCTCGGTCCCGAGCGCGCGGTGCATGAGCGGAGCGCAATGGGCACCGGGGCGCGTCGCAATCCCCCACCCTTGCATGAGCGCGTCCGAGATCTCGGCAGAGTCGATATCGCCCACGTTGAGCGACACGATCGCCGAGCGCGCGGGTTGGTCAAACGCACCGTAGAGCTTAATCCCCGGAATCTCGCGCACACCGGCAAGGAAGCGATCAGCGAGCGCACGCTCGTGGGCAGCAATCGTCTCCACCCCACCCTGGGCCTCGATAAAGTCGAGACCAGCGGAAAGGCCGGCGATACCGTGGCCGTTGAGCGTGCCCGCCTCAAGGCGCGTGGGCCACTCAAGCGGCTGCAACGCATCAAAACTGTGCACGCCCGTGCCGCCCATGGCCCACGGCGCCACGTCAATGCCCTCTGCCACGGCCAGGCCGCCGGTCCCCTGCGGACCCATGAGCCCCTTGTGGCCGGTAAAGCACACCACGTCGAGCCCCATGGCCTGCATATCGATATGCGCCGTGCCGGCAGACTGCGAGGCATCGACGATCACGAGCGCGCCGGCCGCATGGGCCATGACAGCCACGCGCGCAATGTCGACCGCGTTGCCGGTCACATTGGAGGCGTGCGTCACCACCACGGCACGCGTGCCCGGCGTGACCAGCTGCTCGAGCTCGTCGTAGTCGAGCACGCCGTTCGCGTCGCAGCCCGCATGCTCAACGGTCACACCCTGCTCTGCCGCCAGGCGGTTGAGCGGCCGTAGCACCGAGTTGTGCTCAAGCACCGTCGTGACCACGCGGTCGCCGGGGCACACCACCCCGTTGATGGCGGTGTTGAGCGCCGCCGTAGAGTTGGGCGTAAAGCACACATGGTCCGCCCGCGGGCAACCCAAAAGGCACGCGAGCTTGGCACGGCAAGCGTGAATCGTACGAGCGGCATCGAGGGCACCCGACGTGGCGCCGCGCCCGGCATTGCCAAGCGAGCACATCGCCTGCGTCACGGCATCGATGACCGTCTGCGGCTTGTGCATGGTCGTCGCCGCGTTATCCAGGTAGATCATCGCACGACCTCCCACATATCAATCACGGTATAGCCCTCGGTGGGAACGCCCGCCGCGGCAAGCTCGCCGCGCAGCAGTTCCTCATCGGCAGGCAACGCCTTCCATGCCAAACCGCAGCCGGCAGCGACCTCCCCGGGCACGGGAATCGTGCGCCCGGGAAGGCCGCGCTCGATGCACAGGGACTCGCAACCCATGGCGGCCGCCGTGGTGGGAAACGCGATAACAAGCGCCGGGCGCTTCTCCCTCATGGCAACTCCAACCAATACGCTACGGGCGCACGACGCGCACGGCCTGCTCCATCTTCTCCACGATCACGTACATGTTGGTGACCTCGCCCACCGCGAGTTGGTCTTTAATGCCATAGTGGTCGAGGCAGGTACCGCAGGTGAGAATCTCGACACCCTGCTCCGCCAGGCCCTTCAGGTCATCGAGCACCGGCGAGCCCTCGACGGTGAGCTTGGCACCGCCGTTGTAGAACAGCATGGTCGCGGGCAACTCCTCCTGCTGCGTCACGGCAAAGATAAACGCCTTCATGAGCTTGTGGCCCAGCTCGTCGTCGCCACGGCCCATGCAATCGGTGTAGACGGAAATGACGAGTTTGCCCTTGCCGGCGCTGGCATCACAGAAGACAGCGCCATCCTGCTCGGGATCGGCCACGGCAACGGCGCCAGAGGTCGCCACGGTCACGTGCCACTCGGCGTCAGAAACCTTCTCGACCGAGGCCGTGCAGCCCTTCTCCTGCGCCATCTTGGAAATGTTCTTGACGGCGGTCTCGTTATCGACCGAGGTCACCACGGCACCCTCGCCATCAAGCTGTTTGAGTGCCTTAAGCGTCTTGACGACGGGCAGCGGGCAGGCATCGCCCATGGCATTGACTTCAATCTTGGTAGACATAGTTTTTCCTTTCGAATGTGACCGCCCCAGAATGCGGGCGGCCGATTTTACGATATCAACGAGCGCACAACGCGAACGGCAGGACCGCCTGGCACCGGCTCGCACACGCGACCGACGACGGCGGCGATACGTCCCTCGGCATGCAGACGGCGCACAAGCTCATTCACATCGGCAGCAGGTGCCGCGATGAGCAGGCCACCAGACGTCTGTGGATCGTACAGCGCATCCAACATGCCCGGCTCCAGGTCTTCGTCGGCAGCCACGCGCGGGCCAAAGAAGTCCTGGTTGCGGTAGGAGCCCGCGGGGATAATGCCCAGACGCGCCATGTCGAGCACCTGGTCAAAGAGTGGCACCGCCCCCGACGCAAGCTCAACCTGCACGCCCGAGCCCTCGGCCATCTCGCACGCATGCCCGATCAGACCAAAGCCCGTAATGTCAGTACAGCCGTGAAGCTCGAGTCCCTCGGCCAGACGAATCGGGGCCTCGTTGAGGGTACGCATCGAGTCAAACACGGCTGCGGCCTCGTCCTGCTCGATGAGCTCGCCCTTAATGGCCGTGGTGATAATGCCCGAGCCGATCGCCTTGGTCAGCAGCAGGACATCGCCCACGCGCGCACCGCTGTTGGCGAGCATGTGGTCGAGTGGTACAAAACCGCTCACGGACAGACCGTACTTGGGCTCGTCGTCGTTGATGGTGTGGCCGCCCGCGATGGAGCAACCCGCCTCGACGCACTTGTCGGCGCCGCCCGCCAGAATCTGACCGGCAACCTCAACGCCCAGACAGCTCGGGATGCACAGCAAGTTCATGGCATGGCTCGGCCGCCCGCCCATAGCGTAGATGTCCGACAGTGAGTTTGCCGCGGCAATCTGGCCAAACAGAAACGGGTCGTCGACCATCGGCGGGAAGAAGTCGATGGACTGCACGAGGCCCAAGTTATCGCCAACGCGAAAGACGCTCGCATCGTCGGAGGTATCGAACCCCACGAGCAGGTTGTCGTTATGCACATTGGGCAAGTCGCCCAGGACCTGGGCGAGGGCTCCGGGAGCCAACTTAGCGGCTCAACCGCTTGCGGCCGTCATGGACGTGAGCCTCATGGTGTCCTTAGCCATACGAACCCCCTTCCAACAAATCAACGACTTTTAGTATACGCCCCAGGCACGCTTCCCAAGAGACCGCCGACGGCTCGAACGTCGAAGGCGGCGCCGCAAGCGCCTGCGCGATAGCATCTGCCAGTGCGCGCCCAAACAACGGAAGGTCGGCCGCCACGGGCGTGTCGACATCCGTCATACGCGGCGACGCCACCCACGTCACGGGAGCACCGGGAAGCATCGCCTCCATCCAGGGACGAACGCCGGGCAAATCGGTCGCCACAACTTTGCAGCCGCACGCGAGGGCCTCGATCGTCACGAGCGGCAGACCCTCGTAAAACGAAGGCAGCACAAAGACGTCGGAACTGCGGTAGGCATGCACGAGTCCATCGCTATCCAGGCGCCCCGCCAGCTTCACCGGCACATCCGAGGCCGCGGCCAAGCGCTCGATACGCGCGTACTCGGCATCGTCCCCGCGACCGCCCACAAGTACCAAGCCAGATGGGCGGACGTCATCGTCAATCGGCAATGACACGGCTCGAACCAGCGACTCGACACCCTTTTTAAAGCAAATCTTGCCCACGTACACAAGCGATCCCGGCCGCCTCGCCACGCTTGCGTCGCGGCAGAAGACGCGATGGTCGTAGCCCGTCCCAATCACGTGGATGCGATCGGCATCGACGCCGCACACCAGGCCAATCTGCTCAGCCTGCTCAGCATGGAGCGCAAAGACGGCATCGAGCCGACGAACCGCACTTACGATGCGATCGCGCTCGAGCGCATGCGAACGCAGCTGGCGCAGGTCGGTCGAATGGCACACGGCAACAACCGGCACGCCCCGGACGCACTCGCGCGCCAATGCGGTCACCAGATACAGGTGATGGCAGAGCACCAGATCGGGCCGAAACTCAGCCACCGCCCGATCGATTGCTGCAGCAAATGCCCGCTCAAATGCCTTGAGCATCGAAGGTGTCAGGTCACGATAGCGCGTGGAGGGATAGGGCATGACATCGGACATACCGCAGATGGGAAACGGCAGCTCGGGCGACTCGAACGGTACGGCAAACACAGCAGCACGCTGGTCCAGCTCGCCTTGGGTATCACCCGGTGCCGCGCCGCAAAGCACGGCGGCGCGATGCCCTGTCTCGATCTGCTCGCGCACAAGCGCGGCAAGGTAGGTGCCGCTGCCGGTGCTATCTGGTTTTTGTGCCGTGATATTGAGGATGCGCATGTCGCGGTACACCCCTAGGCCAAAGCGGCGGCGCGAACAGCCGCGCCGATCGCTCCGGCAAAGCGAGCCTGGGGCGAGGTGGTCACCGGCGACCCCAGTAGCTCGCCCAACCGCTCCACCACGATGGCGTTCTCGCACAGGCCACCGGTCAGGTAGTACGGGGCGCCCGCGGCCTGCCCGGCCATGGTCGCCACGCGCGAGACCACGCTGTCGATCACGCCACGCGCAATGTTCTCGCGCGGCTCACCGCGACCGATCAGGCTGATGACCTCGCTTTCGGCAAACACCGTGCACATGCTGCTGATCTTGGTGGGCTCACCGGAACGCGCCAGGTCGGCCATCTGCTGTTGGGAAATACCCAGACGGTCGGCCATGATCTCCAAAAAGCGCCCCGTACCGGCAGCGCACTTATCGTTCATGGCGAACTTGGCCACGCGGCCACTTTTAAGCTGAATGACCTTGGTGTCCTGGCCGCCCACGTCAATCACCGTGCCGTGATCGCCAAACAGGCGCACGGCACCGGTGCCGTGGCAGGTGATCTCGGTCACGACCTTGTGCGCATAGGGCACGGCGACACGGCCGTAGCCGGTCGCGATCACGCGCACGTCGTCGGCAGCCACGTCATAGCCAGCCGCGGCAAGCTCGCCGCGCAGACGCTCGGCCGCATCGACCGAGGAGAACCCGGTTGGCTGCACGCACGTCCACGCCACCGAACCCTCCCCATCGACCACAGCAGCCTTAGCCGCCGTAGACCCGATATCGATCCCGATCCCTATCATGGCTCTCTCCCAATCTAAACATCAAAGGTAGCGGCGCGTTCAGACGCCTTAGCTCTAGGTTTCTCAGGTGCCGGAGATTGCCCCGAAAGAGGAGCGCAGCGTACTTTGGGTACGCAAGCGACGGTTTGAGGGGCAAGATCCAGTGCTGAGGAAGCTAGAGGGTTTCGATGAAGGCGGCGATGCGGGTCTCGATCTGACCCATGTCGCCATTGCTGTAATCGGTCTCGATCTTCATGTACGGAATGCCCGCACCCTCGACAGCCTCCTGCATGCGTGCGCTCTCAACGTTAAAGGTGTGGCAGGCCTGCAGCACGCTCTCTACCACGCCATCGACGTGATACTTCTCGCACATGGCCAGTGTATTTTCCATACGACCGTCATTGGGCGTCATGACCGAGCAGTTGATATCCAGGTAGCGGTCGGCGATGGCGCGCAGGATGTCAGGCGCGTCCGGATCGATCATCATGGCCGCCGTGCGCTCGCCCGAGCAGTCGTCCATGCACACGACCACGCCGCCGTTGGACTCGATGGTGCGACCGATCTTGTTGATTACGCCGCCCACCGGGCAGCCGGTAATCAGAATGCGCTTGGCATCCGCCGCGACCGGGCGCTCGCCCGCGTCGTAGGCCTCGCGCAGCTTGACAACCTTTTGCTCCAGCTGCTGCGTATAGGCCTCGATATCAAAGCTGAACGTACCGGCAAACATGGTGCTCATCAGGTCGACGCCGCTCATGGCCGCCGGCTGGTTGGCCTGCAGCGCAAACATATCGAGCTGGGCCGCACGCAAGCGGTTGCGACGACGGACGGCAGCGCGCAGGTCATCGTCGGTAATCGTGATGCCGTAGAAGCCCTCGAGCTCCTCCTTGAGCAGGCGGCACTCCTCGTACCAGCCTTCACGCTCGTAGGCGCGATCGCGACCCTGCGGAAGATGCAGAATGTGCGTGCGCTTGAGCTCGTTGAGTAGCTCGTACATCTTCTTCTTGCCGTCGCAGGTGGTCTCGCCGATGATCATGTCGCTAAAGTACGTAAACGGGCACTTTTGCGAGTAGGCAAAGCCGTACGTCGACTTGATGAGCGGACACAGATTTGCCGGCAGCACCTTCTCGGCCTCGGGAATCACCTCATCGGACGTACCGCACAGAGCCACGCTCGCAGCCCCCGCGGCATCGATAATCTCGAGCGGCGTATAGCTGCACAAAAAGCCGACCAGGCGATTACCCGCCTGCTTGTAATCCTTGACGCGAATAAACGCCGCCTTGCGCTGCTCGTTGAACTCCTCAAACGTGGACGGCAACGGCTGCTCAATATTTTCCGACATATAACTCCTTAACAAACCTTTTAACCGACCAAGGAAACGGCTTTCCCAGGTGCCCGAGGTTGCCGTGAAAGAGAAGCGCCGCGTACTTTGGTACGCAAGCGACGGTTTGAACGGCAAGATCGGGTGCCCGGGGAAGCCGCCGAGACGGATAGCCCTAAATGGTTTCCAAGAAAGCCTCTATCCTGGTTTGCAGTTGGCCTGCGTCCTCGCTGGCGTAGTCGGTCGTGATGTGCATAAACGGGATGCCCGCCTCCTCGGCGGCCTTCTCCACGGCAAACGACTCCATCTCGTAGAGCGTGCAGAACTGCAGGGCCACGTCGACGATGCCGTCGGCATGCAGGTCCTTGGCCATCTGGACAATGTCCTTCATACGCTGGTCGTTGGGCGTAAAGACGGCGCAGTTGATCTTAAAGTAGCGCTCGGCGATGGCGTCGAGCATCTCGTCAACCGTCTCACCGGACTCATCGACCAGGTCCTTGTAGTAGCGCGAGCCCGTGCAGGACTCCTCGCCCACCACGACGCCGCCGGCCTTCTCGATGAGGTTGAACAGCTTCCAGTTGGGCACGGCCATGGGCGTACCGGTGTACAGGATGCGCTTGGTCCCCTTGGGCGCCACGCCCTCGCCAGCCTCAACGCGCTGCTCGCACTCAGCCGCCATCTCGTTGATGGCGCCGGTCAGGCGCGGGGTGTCATCCATAAAGGCGGCCTGAACGGTCAGCAGGCTGTCGAGACCGCTGATGGGCGCCGGGTCGGCAGCGCGCGTGGCAGCGAGGCGCTGCAGGGCACGACGCTTCTCATTGACGGCGTGGATGGCGGCCTTCAGACGCTCAGGCGTAATCGTAACGCCACACTCTTCCTCGATCTTGGCGGCGAGCTTCTTGACCTCGGCCTTCCAGGTCACGAGCGTCGACTCGTCGTGCACGTTGGGAATATCCATGACGTACATGTTCTTTTGCGTGGCAAAGAACTCGTAGGCTTTCTTCTTGCCGTCGCAGGTATTCTCGCCCACCACCAAGTCGCTCGACTCAATGTAGGGGCAGACCTCGCCCAGCTTAAAGCCGGCAAAGCTCTTGATGAGCGGGCAGGTGTTGCGCGGCAGATGCTCCTCGACCTTATCGGTCGCCCAGTCGGCACCCGAGCACAGACCCACGGGGATACCGTCGCAGGCGAGCACAATCTCCTCGGGCACGTAGACGCAGAACGAGCCCACGATCTTGGTGGCCTCGCCGGCCTCCTTCTTGTCGAGCATCTCCTTAATGCGGCCGCTATGGATGTTGGTGGCCACAAAGTCCAGGTAGGACGTGGACTTGGGGCGATTGTTCTGCGTCAGGAACATATCGCCGTACATCTGGCCCACAGCGCCCAGCAGCATGTCGTGGTCGGCAAGATTCATGCCGAGGCTCTCCCACATCGGATGGAAATCGAATTCTTCAGCCATGACGGTTCCCCTCTCGAACCAAAAATGAATAGCTACGGTATTTCTGCACGGTGGGTGGCGAAAACCCAGCCGTGCTCAAACCCGGAATTTTGGGGAACCCGCTTTGAGGTCGATTATTTAGTTGTGCGTCGTCTCTCCCGGAGCCGTGAACATACCCGCTCATATGCGGCTCCGAGCCATATACAGGGCGCGCGCGGCAACGCGGCGAATGTATGTCGTCTGCGGCATGTGCGCACCCTCCTTTACAAGTTGAGGTCAACTATATCAGCGGTCATCGACCATGCGAACGCCGTTGACATTCGTACGACAGCGTCGTGTGCCGTCGTTTAATAAATAATTATCTTTATTGATAAGAGTTTGTCATTTCTCATTCGGCGAGCGGCAAGACAAAGCCGTCGAGGCTTATATCCCCGACGGCATTACCCGGCGCTATCGACAAACCAAGTGGATCCTACTCGCATCGAAGTGCATGCGCAGGGTCTCGTCGGCCTGCGGCAGCCCGTCGGCAGCTACGTTCACTTTGTTGACCTTCCACTGCAGACGCGTGGGCGCATCAGTACGCGGCACGTCCAACAGCACCAGGCGCTCAAAGCGTGAATCGCTCACTCGGGCCACGTGCAAATCATAGCTGTTACGGCCCCGCTCCGCGCGATTGTCAACATGGAAGTAGCTTGCGCGAATGCCCAGGTACGCCACATTATCGGGAACCTCGCGACCCACGTTAAAGGTCATGCCCCAGTCGAGGGCCTCAACTTCTTCGTCGCCGATCTTGCGCGCGCGGCTTGTGTTCTTGCAGCCCGTCAGGCGCAGTGCCGCCAGCGTATGCGGGCGGCGAACCACGTCCTCGACGGAGCCGATCTCCTCGACATGTCCGTTATGCATCACGCAAATGCGCTGGCACAGGCGGCACGCTTCGTCGATGTCGTGGCTCACGTAGAGCACGGTGCGGTTGCATACATCGAACAGGTCGAGCATGTTCTGTTCGAGGGCGCTCTTAAGATAGGAATCGAGTGCGCTCATGGGCTCGTCGAACATAAAGATGCCCGGGTGCGCCGCCACCATGCGAGCAAGGGCCACACGCTGCTGCTGGCCGCCCGAGAGTCGCGCGGGATAGCGGTCGGCAAAATCGGCTAGACCGAAAATGCTCAGATAACGCTCGGCGAGCTTTTTGCGCGCCGCGGCGTCTCCCGCGCCCTTTACACCGGCGCATACGTTGTCGGCCACCGTCATGTTGGGGAACAGCTGATAGTTTTGGAACAGCAGAGCGCATTTGCGCTCCTGGGGTGACAGGTTGATGCCCGCCGCCGAGTCAAAAAAGGTCACGCCGTTGACGACGATCTTGCCCTCGTCGGGCGTCTCCACACCGGCAATGCAGCGCAAGGTGCAGCTCTTGCCGCAACCCGAGGCACCGAGCAGCGCCACACGCTCCTCGCCGGCCTCAAGCTGCATGTCGAGCATAAACCCGGGATAGCGCTTTTTAATATCCAGAACGAGCGACATGGCCTATCGACCTCCCTGCGAAGCGGCATCATCGCGCATGAGCTCGGCCAGCGCCTCGCGATCGATACGCAGGGCGTCGCCGCTCACCGGGTCGAGCGAATCGCCCTGTCCGGCGAGCTCTTTGGCCTGCTTGCGCTTCGCACGCGAAAGGCCCCGCTCGCGATACTTTTGCGAATGAGCGGTGTACATGTTGATGAACAGGATGACCAAAAAGCTAAAGACAATAACGACGACGACCCAAAAGAGGGCCACCGACGTGTTGCCGCCCATCCACTCAAAGTAGATGGCGATGGGAATGGTCTGCGTAATACCGGCGTAGTTGCCCGCAAAGAACAGCGTGCAGCCAAACTCGCCCATGGCACGCGCGAAGGCGAGCACCGTGCCGGCGGCAATCGAGGGCCAGCCAAGCGGCATCATGAGCTTGGTGAAGATGCGACGCTCGGACCAGCCCAGCGTGCGTGCCGCATCGAGCATCTGCGTGTCGAGGCTCTCGAAGGCTCCGAGTGCCGTGCGGTAGACCAGCGGAAACGACACAACGACGGCCGAAATGACCGCCGCGGGCCAGGTAAAGACGATCGAGATGCCGTGCGCGATGAGCCACTGGCCCACCCCGGTCGAACGGCCAAACAGCATAAGCAGCAAAAAGCCGCACACCGTAGGCGGCAGCACCATAGGAATCGTAAAGACCGAATCGAGCAGGCCCTTGATGCGACTCGAGGTACCCATGGTCTTCCACGCGGCGAACAGGCCCAGCGCAAACGCGATCACCAGGGCAAGACCGCTCGTTTTAATGGACACCCAAAACGGGCGATAGTCGATGTCGCCCAAAAAGGAAGCCAGAGAGGTCAAGGGCCCCTGCTCATCCCGCAACACGACAGACGACGCTTCTACCATTTGAGCGCTATCAAGCCAACGCGCGCCGCCCTTGGCATCACCCGAGGCTGATGCAATCACCACATAGCGGTCCCCATCCGCACCGCGCTCGTCAAAGCCATAGGTATACCCGCCGGCGTCAAACGTTGTTTCCGCCGTGACATACCAAGGAAGATCCACGTCCCCCAGCCGCGCACCCCCCATGCAGTTTGCGCTGTCGAGCTCACAGACGAGGGTCTTGAGACCCGATACGCACTCGTTGTCCTGCGGATCCAATCCATACTTCTCGACAGCTTTGGGCGATATCCACACAACAACGCGGTCGGCAGCAGGCGCCACTACAAGGTCCACGTCCTCGTCAACGGGAAACCGGTAGCCCTCAGGCTGGCCCTCCATGGCACGAGCGGTCCCCTTGGCCAATCGCTCAAAATCCTCGATCCCATAGGAAAGCCCATGAGCGGTCGCAGCAACCTGGGCCCCGTCCTCAGCGTCCCCAGCAAACGCAAATCCCGGCACCCAGCAAAGCGCGAAGGTCAAAGCACAGGCGACAAGCATGCGGAATCTATTAAGCACGAAAAGCTCCAAGCGAATACAAGGACGGAGTGAAACACAAAACGATGGAATTATCGCGCCAAGCCGCACTACGCGGAAAGCTCAAAGCCGTACTTGGCCCAAATCTTCTGAGCCTTCTTGTTGGACAGGCAGAAGTCGATGAACGCCTTGGCTTCGTCGGCGTGCTCGGAGCTCTCGGCAACGGCACCCGGATACACGATGGGCTTGTGCGAATCCTCGGGGCACACGAAGGCCTCCTCGATGCCGTCGTAGCGGAAGATATCGGAGCTGTAGACAAAGCCAGCCACGCAGTCGCCCGTGGACACATAGGCGGCGGCGGTACCAACTTTGTCGGCCAGGGCCACCTTGTCGGCGATCTCGGGAGCATACTCGCCATCGTCGCCCTCGGTACCGGCGTAGAGGCCCACGGAGGCCAGGGCCTGGTTGGCGTACTTGCCAGCGGGAACGGTCTTGGCGTCGCCGATGGCGATCTTGCCGTCCAGATTCGCGACGTCGGCGATGGCCTCGACCTTGGTGTCGGAGCCCTCGGCGCGAATAATCACGAGGTCGTTAACGAACATGTCCTCACGCGTGTCGGCGTCGACGAGCTCGGCGGTCTCAGCGTCATCCATGGTGCCCTTGGAAGCGGTAATGAGCACGTCGACGGCGGCACCGGCGCGCATCTGCTCGACAAGGTCACCGGACGCCTTAAACTGCGTGTCGGCAAACGTGATGCCGGTCTGGTCGGTGTAGAGCTCCTGGACCTCGGGAAGAGCCTTCTCGAGGGAGTTGGCGGCAAAGACCTGCAGCTCGACGGTTTCCTTCTTGGAAGAGGCCTTGGCGGAGCCGGCATCGGATCCGGCCGGCTCGGACGTCTTGCTGCCCGAGCAGCCAGCAAGACCAAGGCCGGCAGCGGCGACAGCAGAAAGCGAGACAAAACCGCGGCGAGAAACCAAATCGAACATATTCAACCCTTTCGGACCTTATGCCCGGGCACCCCACCGCGGGCTTTAATCTGCAATCAGATTATACTTCTGCGCGAATAATGATAGTGAGAAATTATTCTCACCAGAGAATATAGTTTCGAGTTAGCGTACACCTCGGCGTCGCTTCGACGGAAAACAAAGGCGGAGCAGCCCGTAAGGTCGCTCCGCCGCAGGTAGTGCGCTTATTTGGCGTGTCCGCCGCCCGCCGTCATCTGGGCCGCATGTTCCAGCTGGTCCGCTATGGCCTCCCAGCTTTCGCGGGCGGCCTTCGTGGAACCGGGAAAGTTTACGACAAGCGTATGACCTCGTTGCATGCAAATAGCGCGCGAGAGCATGGCGCGGCGTGTCTTGGTCATGGAGTACGCACGGATTGCCTCTGCAATACCCGGCACATCGCGGTCGCAGACGGCACGCGTCGCCTCGGGCGTCACATCGCGCATCGAAAGCCCCGTGCCGCCGCAGGTGAGCACGACATTGGCGTGACACTCATCGGCGGCTTCCACAATGGCATCACCAATCTCGCTGACGTCGTCGCGCACGATCACATGTGAGGCGACCGTCCAGCCCTGCGCCTCGATAAGTTCCTCGAGTGCGGCTCCAGCCTCGTCCTGGGCAAGATCGCGCGTATCCGAGCACGTCACAATCGAAATCTTCAACTCCATAGCGATCCTCCTATAGCACCGTTCCCTCAGGCAGGTCGACACGCACGACATCCACGACGTCGCCCGCCTTGAGCTCGCACGGTCCTTCGTCAATACGCAGCAGGCAGTTGGCCCGCTGCATCGTGCCGAGCAGCGCCGAATTCTGCGTCTTGGCCTCGGTCACCAACAGCTCATCGGTCTCGGGGTCGCGCAAAACCGTGGCGCGATCGAAGAAGCGGCGGTCCTGGCGCTTTTTCACACCGTGGGTAAGAGCCGCTCGCTGCACGGGACGCGCCCCCTCGGCAAAACCACGCATCTTGCGGATCGCCGGACGGGCGAGCATCTCAAAGCCCACATACGCCGCGGCCGGATTGCCTGAAAGCCCCAGGCAGGGCTTACCCCCGAGCAAGCCAAACGTGATGGCCTTGCCGGGGCGCATCGAGATGCGGTCAAACAGCACCTCGCCCTCGCGCTGGACCAGCGCCGTCACATAGTCGTAGTCGCCCGCCGAGGCGCCACCGCTCGTAATGACAAAATCGCACTCCTGCACGGCGCGATGCACCAGCTCGGCAATCGTCTGCTCATCATCGGGCGCAATGCCGTAGAACACGGGCTCGGCTCCTGCATCGAGCGCTTCGGCCATCAGCGCCGAGGAGTTGGAATCGCGAATCTGACCGCGCGCCGGTACCTTACTCGGTGAGACCAGTTCCGTGCCCAGCGAGATAATGCCCACGCGCGGGGCAGCGTGCACCTTCACGCTTGCATACCCGGCGCTCGCCAGCAGACCCGCGCCCGCCGGGGCCACAACCTCTCCAGCACGCATCACGACGTCACCGGCATGGGCCTCCTCGGCGGCAGAGCGAACATTCTCCCCTACCTTGGCAGGTGCCGAGAAGCTCACGTGCGAGCCCTCGTTGCCGTCACCGTCAAGTACCTCGACAATCTCGTATTTCACTACGGCATCGGCACCCTCGGGCACCGGCGCGCCCGTCATGATGCGAACCGTCTCGCCCGCGCCGATTGCGCCCTCAAACACATGGCCCGCGGCCTCGTGTCCGATAACGTCGAGCGTCACTGGCGCCTCGCCAGATGCCTGCACCAAGTCCGCCGAGCGCACGGCATATCCGTCCATAGCGCTGTTGGCAAACGGCGAGATGTCGATATCGGCCACCGCGTCCTCGGCCAAGGGAAGACCGGCGGCCTGCCACACGGGAATCTCGACGAGATCGGTCGGAGCAACGTGCGACAGAACAATCGACTGCGCGTCCTCCAGCGGAATGAGTTTCTCTGCCATATGCACCTCTTAATGCCACGGCGCACAACAGGGGCGCCGATTCTTTATGCTTGTCTCAGTATAATCCCCCGACGCACGACCGCGACTCGGCCTGCACCCGCAAATACACCTGTCGGTTGCAGGCCGCGAAACAGAATGGAAACCAACCCACCGGCTCGTCGCGTTTACCGCGTTTTATAATGCTTGCGTTGCAACCTAAAAGAGGAACGTATGGCTCATAACGACAAACCCGAAAGCGCAAACGAAGCGCAGGATCATTCCCAGCCGCTCGACGAAGGCGGTTTTTTCTCCCTGAACGACGTCATCGCGGCAGGCAGGCATCAGCTCACCCGCTCTGAGCATCTCTTGGCTGCCGACACGCGCCGCAACGCCCGCAACCTACTCGCGAGCGCCAAGTTGCTCGCACTCGTCGTCATCGTCTCGCTCGCCATGGGCGTTGCCGCTTGGGCGTTTTTGGCCTCGCTGAATATCGCGACCGACTATCGCGAGCACCATGTGTGGGCCTACGCCTTGCTTCCCGTTGTGGGCATGGCCACCGCATGGGTCTACAAGAACCACGGTCTCGCCGCAAAGCGTGGCAACAACCTGGTCATCGACTCCGCTCTGGGCACACGCCTCATCCATATGCGCATGGCCGTCCTCACGTTTGTGTGCTCCACGCTCACACACCTAACGGGCGGATCGGCCGGTCGCGAGGGGGCCGCAGTGCAGATCGGCGGCACCATCGCCAGCAACATCTCGAGCCTCGCCCACCTCAAAAAGCATGACCACCACGACCTCATGCTCGCCGGCATCTCGTCGGCCTTTGGCGCCGTATTCGGCTCGCCCCTTGCCGGAGCTTTCTTTGGCATGGAGATGTGCTTTATCGGCAAGATCGACTACACGGCGGGCATCTACTGCCTGGTCGCCTCGTTTACCGGCTACTTTACGTCGCTTGCCTTGGGAACCGAGTACGAGGCGAATGTTATCGCCAGCGTTCCCGCCATGACGCCCAAAACGGTCGTCATCGTTGTTATCAGCGCCATTATCTTCGGTCTGACGGCACGCCTCTTTGCCTGGTCAGTTCGAACCGTCAAGAGCCTGTACGGTCGCTTTATCACCAATTACCTCGTTCGCGCACTCATAGGCGCACTCGTGGTTTTGGCCGCCTATGCCCTCCTCGACGCCTGGGACTACGCCGGCCTTTCCACGTGGCTTTCCGGCGCCGGATTTGCCGGCAACACCACCCTGGCAGACGCAGCCATCAAGTTGGTCGTCACAGCGCTTACCCTGGGTGCGGGCTTCCAAGGCGGCGAGGTCACGCCCCTGTTTGGCATCGGTGCGGCGCTCGGCGGCTGGATCGGTTACCTCGTCGGAATCGACCCCAGTTTTCTGGCAGCTCTCGGCATGCTCGGCGTGTTCTGTGCCGGCCTCAACGTGCCCATCACCACCTGTATGATGGCCATCGACCTGTTCCACGGCACGGCTGCCGGGTTCTTTGTCATCGTGGCCTTTATCAGCTACCTAACCGCCGGACACCGCGGCGTGTACCCCGCCCAGCGCATTATCTCGCCCAAGCGCCGTTCGCTTATTGTGGATGAGGGCGGTACGGTAGCGGATGCTATCGAGCGCCACAACGACCTGATAGAGTAGATGTAATAATCGCCGTGCAGCCACAATCGGGGGCAATTCGACCTGAGCGCGACCGCACTGTCATGTCACACGCCGGGAGTCGCCCCATGCACGCAACTGATTTTGGTCGCACGCTCATCATCGCCAACCCAGCCGCCCAGTCGGGCGCGGCGCGCGAAGTTGCCGAGCGCCTGCAACGCTTTTTGGACATGACTGCACGCGCATCCCAGTTTGACCTGGTGCTGACCGAGCGCATGGGACACGCCAAGGAGCTGGCCGCAAAGGCTCAGGGCTATCGCACCGTTATCGCCCTTGGCGGCGACGGCGTGATTCACGAGGTCGTCAACGGGCTTATGACGCAAAAGGAGGACGCCCGCCCCGCTCTTGCCGTCCTGCCCGTGGGCTCCGGTAACGATTTTGCCCAGACGCTTGGCATCGACGATTTCTCCGGCAAGGATTTTGCCGCGCTGCTCACCTGCGAACTGCAGCGTCAGGACATCGGGTGCATTCGCTCGTGGAGCCCTGCGAGCGGCAGCGGCGAGGCTACCGTTGAGTACTTCGACCAGACGCTTTCGATCGGCATCGATGCCGCCATCGGCCTTGGCACCACCGAGCTGCGCAAAAAGACCGGCTTGACGGGCGCGCCGCTCTACACCCTTTCGGGACTTGAGCAGTTTGGCCTGCGCTATCGCAACTACCCCATGACAGTCAGCTTTGACGGGACGCCCGCCGAGCGCGTGCAGGCGATTATCATGGCGATTCAGCTGGGTCCTACCTATGGCTCGGGCTATCGCATCTGTCCCGACGCCGACCCCTGTGACGGCATACTCGACGTCTGCTACGCCTGCGGCCCCGTTCCGCGCGCGGTCGCGCTTCCCATGTTCCTTTCGGCCAAAGATGGCCACCATACCAAGCTGCCACCGGTTCGCATGCGCCGCTGTCGCCATGCCGAGCTTACCTTTGAGGAGCCCGACTACCCCATTCAGGCCGACGGCGAGCCCGTTGTCGCCTCGCGCATCGAGGCCGACATCCTCGCCGGCGCCCTCCACGTCTGGCACCCCACCCGCTAGCCCCACCTAAGTTGCGGTGAAATAGGGACTGTTTATGCAGCTAAAGCCGCAAAACAGTCCCTATTTCACCGCAACTTACAAGGAGGCTATTCGTCGCTGCCCGGTTTGCGTCGGTTGGTCTTTTTAATGGCGTTGAAGCGTTTGTCGTTGAGCCTGCGCTGGCGAGAGCGTTGAGGCACCTTGGTCTTTACGCGTCGACGCGGTGGACGCCCGCGACGCTCAAGCTCTGCCCTCAGCTTACGCAAACAGCTCGCACGATTCTGGAACTGACTGCGGCTCTCACGCGCCGTCACGACAATCCCCGAAGGGATATGTTTCATGCGTACCGCCGAGTCCGTCGTGTTCACGCCCTGTCCGCCCGGACCCGTCGCGCGAAACACCTGCACCTCGCAATCGCGCGCCAACTCCTCGGCCGACATCTCGGCATAGCGCGCATACTCGCGCCATCCCATCTTGTCCCCATCCATATCAACACCTCCCCTCATACAAAAAATGTGACAAAGGGACAGTCCCTTTGTCACATCGCATACCAATCGCTTGTGTTGCGCGCTTAGGCGAAGGTGATCTCGCCGTTCTCGCAGTCCATATCGGCGATACGCGCCAGGCTCTCAACGCGGAAGCCGCGCTTACGGAGCTTATCGCCGCCGCCCTGGAAGCCCTTCTCAACGGCGATGCCAATGCCGGCAACTTCGGCGCCCGCAGCCTCGCAGATCTTAATAAGGCCCTCAAGCGCGCAGCCGTTGGCCAGGAAGTCGTCGATAATCAGGACCTTGTCGCCCTCGGACAGGAAGCGCTTACCCACAATGACCGGGTACTCCTTCTGCTTGGTAAAGGAGTAGATGGTCGTGGCATACTGCTCGCCGTCGAGGTTGATGGACTGCGCCTTCTTGGCAAAGACCACCGGCACGCCGCCAAAATGCTGAGCCGCGATGCAAGCCATGCCAATGCCCGAAGCCTCAATCGTCAGGATCTTGTTGATCTCGACACCCTCGAACAGTCGGGCCCACTCGGCGCCCATGTGGTCGAACAGCTCAACGTCGCATTGGTGGTTGAGGAAGGCATCAACCTTAAGGACGTTACCGGCCTTTACGATGCCGTCATGGCGAATACGATCCTCAAGCTCCTGCATGGCGCAACCCCTTCTCGCGGCAACGATACCGCGCGATTAATAAACGTTGTTCGATAGTCTACCACGGACCGACCCCCGCCCGTCCCACAAGCCGCATCGCACCACAAACCAGTCTTTTTGGGACGGCGCGAATCGTGGCAGACAGCCTCCCAACACGCTAATGGCGTGCGCGCATCTTCACCAAACGCACCATGGCAAGCGCAAAGCCCACAGCGGCCACAGCCATCAACACATAGAACACCGAACGGAAACCAAACAGGAACACATCCGGACGTCCTGCAACAAAACTGGTCACGGCCTCGCCCATCGCCACGCTCATCTGTCCATACAGGATATTCGACGCCACCGTAATGCCGAGTGCCATACCCGCATAACGCGCCAGGCTACCCAGACTACCCGCAAAGCCAAGTGCCTCGCGCGGAGCCGAGCCCATGTACAGCGAGTTGTTGGGGCTCTGGAAAATCGACGTACCGCACGACATAAATGCGACGCAGCACACGATCACAGGGATAGAAGAGTGCTCGTCGAGCGTGCTTACTGCAAAGAGACCGCACACATACACGCCCAGGCCGACCGCCGTGGGACCCTCGCAGCCAACACGGTCCGAAACCGTTCCCGAAAGCGGGCCGATAAAGGCATTCACCATTGGCAGCGCCAAAAAGAGCAATCCGGAAATGTCAGAACCAAAGCCGTGGGCGTCCTGAAAATAGAACGGCAGAATAAACTCGGATGCGCCAATGCCAACGAACACGATGAGCATGCAGGCAAGGTTGATGGTGAAGGCCGAATTTGCAAAGCAGCGACGAGCGGCCTCGGCAAGGGGCATGGGACGTTCGCCGGCCTCTGGCCTAACATGCGGCAGCGTGTAGAGTCCCACGATAAACGAGATCACGCCAATGGGCAGGTTGATGAGGAAGATGCTCTCCCAGGGAAAGCTTGCCACCAGCATGCCGCCGAGCACGGGGCCACACATCATGCCGAGGGCCACAAAGGTCGCGAGAATACCCATGGCACGGCCTCGTTCGCGCGCCGGAAACGACTCGGTGATGATACCCATGTTGTTAGCCATGGCCGCCGCGCAACCGATGCCCTGAACAATGCGTGCCAGGATAAGAACCTCAAGCGAGGCCGAAAGGCCGCACAGCAGCGAACCGACCGAAAAGACGATGACGCCCAACTGGAACACATTCACCTTGCCGCGCACGTCGCCCAGACGGCCAAACGGCAACATAGCCACGCAAGTCGCAAGCAGATACACCGAACTTACCAGCTGAATGCGATCGAGGCCCACGCCCAGCTCCTTTTGCATCACGGGCAGCGCCACGGTCACGACGGTCGAATCCAGACACACCATAAACGTCATGATGAGCACGGTGAACAGAATCGCCCACTTGTTCTTGCCATGGGTGTCGCCCTCTAGGACAATGTGCTCGCGGCGCAGCTGCTCTGCAGTTTTCTCCATATCCATCCTTTCGAGTGGCCTAACGCAAAAAACGGGGCCCCGATCGCCTGCAAACAGCCGCGATTGGGGTCCCGCCTACGGAATCGGAACGAAAGGTCACCGAAGCTTTCTGCCAGCATCGGCACCTTGTACGGAGCTAGCCTAGCACTGCTCGAGTGCCTGCTCAAGGTCGGCAATCAGATCGGCCGTGTCCTCGAGGCCGCACGACAAGCGCACCATGTCGGCGGAAATGCCACAGGCAATGAGTTCCTCATCGTTCATCTGGCGATGCGTGGCATTAGCGGGATGCAGGCAGCAAGTGCGGGCGTCGGCCACATGCGTGGCGATCTGGGCGAGCTTGAGGCTCTTCATAAAGGTCTCGGCCGCCGCACGGCCACCGTTAAAGCCAAAGCTCACAACGCCGCAGGTACCGTTGGGCATGTACTTCTGAGCGAGATCATAGTACTTGTCGCCCTCCAGGCCCGGATAGCTCACGAAGCGTACCTTGGGATGACTCTGCAGGAACTTGGCAACGGCCAGGCCGTTCTCACAATGACGCGGCATGCGCACATGCAGGCTCTCGAGCGAGCTGTTCAGGAAGAAGGCCGCCTGCGGGTCCTGCATGGGGCCGAGGTCGCGCATAAGCTGCGCGGTGGCCTTGGTAATGAAGGCACCCTCGCGACCGAACTTCTCGGCATACGTCACGCCGTGGTAGCTCTCGTCGGGCGTGGTGAGACCCGGGAACTTATCCGCATGGGCCATCCAGTCAAACTGGCCGTGGTCGACGATCACACCGCCCAGGTAGGCAGCATGTCCATCCATGTACTTGGTGGTGGAGTGCGTAACGATGTCGGCGCCCCACTCAAAGGGACGGCACATCACGGGCGTCGGAAAGGTGTTGTCGACCATCAGCGGCACGCCGTGCTCATGCGCGGCCTTGGCAAAGCGCTCAATATCGAGCACGGCAAGGGCGGGGTTGGCGATCGTCTCGCCAAAGACGAGCTTGGTATTGGGCTCAAAGGCTGCCTCGAGCTCCTCATCGGTGCAGTCGGGGGCAACGAACGTGCAGGTCAGGCCCATGCGGCCCATGGTGTGGGCGAGCAGGTTATACGTACCGCCGTAAATGGCAGAGCTCGCGACCACATGATCGCCGGCACCGGCCACGTTAAAGATCGCAAGGAAATTCGCAGCCATGCCCGAGCTCGTAAGCATCGCAGCGGTGCCGCCCTCCATCTCGCAGATCTTGGCGGCAACCAGATCGCACGTGGGGTTCTGCAGACGGCTGTAGAAGTAGCCCGACTCCTCCAGGTCAAACAGCTTGCCCATGTGCTCGGACGTGTCGTATTTCCACGTGGTGGACTGGTAGATGGGCACCTGGCGCGGCTCGGCATCTCCCGGGTGATAGCCGCCCTGAACACATGTAGTACCGATGGTCTGCTCGCTCATATCTAGCTCCCTTGCCTGGGTTACGTTTCATTCGGTTCACGATACCGCTACCCTGCACCCCTCTCAACCCATCCCCAAGGTAGGTTATGGGACAAATTGATCAGGGGAATATATCTCAAGCCTTGGGTATTTGCTCGATAGATAAAAATGAGGCATACATGAAGCTCTCGATGATTACACGCACCGTCACGGGTACCATAGGCGGGTACACCGTGACCAAGGAGACAACGATGAAGCAAATCAATACGGCCCAGCTCGACATCACCGCCTGTCAGGCTCAGGCTGCCGAGTACCACGCCCGTGGCTTCAACTGCGCACAGGCCGTCGCCTGCACGCTCGCACCTGCCGTCGGACTCGACCCCCAGGTCGCCTTTACCCTCACCGAGGGCTTTGGCGCCGGCATGGGCGGCATGACCGAAACCTGCGGCGCCATCTCGGGCGCTGTGGCCATCATGGGCTTTGTGATGAGCGACGGCATGGAAAACCCCAAGACCAAGGGCCAGACCTACAAGCTGTCGCGCGAAATCGCCAAGCGTTTTGGCGAGAAGAACACGACGACCGTCTGCGGCACGCTCAAGGGCATCGGATCGGATAAGGGTCCGCTCCGCAGCTGCCCTGGTTGCATCGACGATGCCATCGAGATCGCCTGTGATGTGCTAAAGCAGCTTGCCGAGTAAACAGCTGCGACATAAAACGGCGGCCGACGCGCTT
>UQXB01000011.1:0-48137 GCA_900544935.1 uncultured Collinsella sp. | reverse complement strand
GATTCGGTCGCACGGAGAGCATTTCCCAGTTGACAAAACTATAGGAACACCCCCCTGCGCCTCCTCGGCCATGAGGCCGACCGCCCACACCCAGCAGGCGAGCTCGCGCGCCGTGGCGACGTTCTGCCGTGGACCCCGCGCGCGAGCAGGGCCTCGCGCCTCTCGACCAGCCTCCGCACGCCCTTGGCGGCATGCCTGCGGGCGCCCGGGTCCGGGGCCTGGCCCCTGGCGGGCTCCTTCGGCCGCGCGGAGCACGTCAGGTAGTGCCACGCGGCCTCGACCAGCGCCTTTCTCAGGTGCTTGTTGCCCGCCTTGGTGATCGCGCCCCTGCGGTCGCTCTCCCCGCTGGAGTGCTCGGAGGGCGTCAGGCCGACCCACGCCGCGAACGAGCGGGCGTTCGACTGGATAGAAAAACGCCCGTCGGCGGTGGTGCCGGCGGGCGCTGCTATGCAATATGTTGCATTGTGGGCTTAGTGCCTCATAAAGTGGTATTCGATCACATTGCTGTAGGGGTGACCCGGGCCCACAATGCCCTGCGGGAACAGCGGCTGGTGCGGCGTGTCGGGGTACATCTCTGCCTCGAGGGCAAAGCCGGCGCCCCAGCCATAGTTGGCGTCGTCCTTGGCGTGCTCGTCGCCCAGCCAGTTGCCGGTGTAGAGCTGCACGCCCGGGGCGGTGGTGTAGTAGTCCAGCTCACGACCGGTCCACATCTCCTCGACGTGCATCGCGCGGCGCAGATTACGGCCGTACTGATAGCCATCGATGCACAGACAGTGATCGTAGCCACGGGCCTGCTTAATCTGCGGGTCGTCGGCCTCCATGCCGGGAGCGACGGGGCGCAGCTCGCGAAAGTCAAACGGCGTGCCCTCGACCGGAGCGATCTCGCCGGTGGGGATATTCTGCTCGTTGATGGGCAGGTAGTGGGCAGCGTTGGCAACAAAGAAGTGCTCGCAGTCCATGCCGGCGTTATGGCCGGCAAGGTTAAAGTACGTGTGGTTGGTCATGGACACGTAGGTGGCGCGGTCGCTCTCGCAGCCATACTCGATGCGAAAGACGCCGGTGCGTGTAACGGTAAACACGGCCGTAAAGGTGCGGTTGCCGGGAAGGCCCAGTTCGCCATCCTCAAGCGAGGTGGTCATGCGCACGGCGTTATGGGCCTCGTCGAGCTCAACGTCCCACACGCGTTTATGCAGACCGTGCTCAAGATCGCTGTGCAGGTTGTTGGCGCCCTCGTTGGCGGGCATATGCCAGTCCGTGCCGTCGATGGTGATCGTGGCGCCCGCGGTGCGGTTTGCCACGGGGCCGATGGTCGCGCCAAAGCAGGCGGGGTTGTCAAAGTAATCCTCGAGCTTATCGAAGCCCAGTACCACATCGCGCACGTTGCCGGGAATGTCGGGCACGTCGATGCCCAACACGGTGGCGCCATAGTCCATAATGCGAACGCAGATCTCGGGCCCGTTGAGGGTGTAACGATGAACGGGGGTACCGCACGGCGCGGTGCCGAAAAGCTCGGAAGTGATCATTTGGTTCCTAACATCGAGGTATTTCCGACAAACTGTAGCGCGAACACGCGAGATTATCACTACACCCCACTAAAGCAGGGGGTATTTTTCTCAAAAAAGTGATGATTGACTTACTGTGACGAAAAAAAGAAACCCGCCGGGATGCGACGGGTTTCTTCCACAGGGGATATGTGGCAATGAGTTAGGCGTTTGCCTTTGCGGACTCGGCTTCCTTAGCAGCCTTGAGGTCCTCCTCGGTAAACTTGCCGGTGGTGAGCGGCGAGAGGGTGCACTTGTCCTGCTTCGCGTACTCGATGTTACGGGCGATCATCTGCTTGCGATACCAAGCAAAGAGCGCGACGTAGATGACGATAGAAACGACCGTAGCGATAATCATGGTCACATCGCCCGTGGTCGCCTTGCCCACGAAGAAGGCCAGGAACTTCTCGACAGGTCCTTCCATGGTGGTCTGAGAGATCAGGCCGGTAACGCCATCGGGGAAAGCGCCGACAGTCTTAGCGGTAAAGGTGACGAAGTCGGCGACGAGGGTGCCAGCGCCCAGGAAGACGGGCAGCAGGACGGCACCGATAACGACCATGCGGATCACGCGGCCGCGGGTGACGACGAGCAGTGCCGGCGTCAGGCCCATGGCGATGATGCCGCCGAGCGGCAGCAGACCGTTCCAAGTGCCAGTCGGGGAGAGGGGGCAGGGAACGTTGGCGAGCAGCAGAGCCTCACCCAACATGATGGGGGCGAGGATGTTGGCGGCAGCCCAGATCTCGGCGCGGCCGGCGATGAAGGGCCAGTCGAGGCCGACGTTGAGGGTGCGGCCCTGGAGCCACTTGCTGTTGTTGGCAAAGTCGGAGATGCCCTGAGACAGCGGCTCAACGGCTGCGATGAACCAAGAACCGATCATCGAGAACAGCTCAAGGCAGGTTGCGGCGGTAAAGGCGAGCGTGCAGATCTGCTGCGGGGTCTGGTGCGAAAGAAGGCCGACGAAGACGCCCAGGTAGATACCAATAGCAAACTTGGAGCCCCAGAAGCCAATCATGTTGTTGAGCTTGGCGGCGTCGAAGTCGTACTTATCGAGGAAGGGGAGCACCTTGTCGATGATCTTGTTGAGCAGCATGGCCAGCGGGTTCATCATGTAGTTCATGTGAGTCGTGGTCATGGGGTTCTCCTCGGGAGCACCCAGAAGATCGTTGAACGTGGGCTTCATAAGGTCGGAGTTCATGATCTTCATAACGCCGACGAAGACGACGAGCAGCGTGGCGACGACAATGTTGGCGCCAAAGTAGATGCAGGCAAGGCCGACAAAGGCGAGGTGCCAAACGTCAAAGATGTCGACGTCGATGGTGTTGGTCTTGGCGAGCACGATCATCACGATGTTGACGATGACGAGGACCATCAGGAAGTACAGCGTGTAGGGAGAACCCCAGGTGATGGTTGCCAGCGGTGCCCAACCCACGTCGGTGACGGTGAGCTGAAGGCCGGTGGACTCAACGAACGTCGTCATGGCGCTCGAGAAAGCCGTCGTCAGAATGTTGATGATGGCACCGATACCGGTAATGGCGATACCGAGCTTAAGACCGCCCTCGAGGGCCTTGGTAAACTTAACTTTGAAGAGAAGGGCAATAACCGTCAAAACGATGGTCATCATAGGGGCTGCGCCAAGGTCGATCAGCGGCTGAAAGACGGCATTAGCAAACCCGATTACTGCGTCCATGTCTCCCTCTTTCCTAAAAAAGTGTTTCCTTTTCCGTATGTTGCCTTAAAAAAGGAAGATGCCGTTCCCGGTCGTCATCTTCCTTAAAGCCAAAGATTGTGCAGAGCGAAGCTGCAAATGATTAGTTGAGACCCTTTTCCTTGATAATGGCCTCAATCTTGTCGTAAACCGGCTTAGCCATAGCAGGCATGCGATAGAGAATCGGGCCGGCGTCGACGATCGGGGTCTTAACCTCAAAGCCAAAGTCGGTCTTGGCGATCTGGGCAAAGATGTCGTACTGAGAGAGCATCTCCTCGTTAACGTCCTTGATCATCACGGCGTCGCAGTGCAGGTTGTAGCCGCGATTCTTGAACTCGGACTCGATGGCGTCCTTAATCTGATGGCTGGAGTTAACACCGGCGCCACAAGCTGCGAGAACCTTAATCATGATGAATTCCTTTCTCTATGCGGGTTATTCCGCGGATTCCTAAGGGTGGTTGACTAGTCGGCAGGAAAGTTGTCGACCAAGAACTGGTAGATGGCCTTGGCGTCGGTCATGGAGAACAGCTCCTTGACGCGATCGGTGCCAAGAGCGTTAACGAAGTCCATGATCTTGGCGAGGATGCCCACCTGGGCCTCCTTGTCGTCGTTGAGGATCATGAACAGGAACGAGACGGGGAAGGTCTGCGAGGGGTCGATCATGGAGTGCCACTCGACGGGGGTCGTCAGCTTGACGGGGACGATGCGACGGGTGTGAACGAACTCGACCTCGGTGTGAGGAACGGCAAAGCTGGGCAACTCGGGGTCGACGACAGACATATCCATGCCGGTGGGGTAGCCCTTTTCGCGCTCGATGATATTCTCGAGAAACGCGGGCGCCACATAGTTTTTGAGTGACAGCTTATTGGCGATCTCGGTAAAGACCTCTTCTTGCGTGGTGCGGTCGCAAACAAACACGGTGTCTTCGAAGAACAGATTGCTCTCTGCGGACATGTCTGCAACTCCTTCCGTTACATGCAGATCGAACATGTTCGAATCTGTTTGTTTAAGTTCCCTGTTATTTGAGTCTAAGAGATTTAGTGTGTCAATCTGTTTTCGATTGTTCGGTAAAGTTCAATTTGCTTAATTGAGACGTATTGGATTGAAATGATTTTAAAAGAGCAGCTATTTGCGCATTTTTTGCCGGTCTCTTGGCGTCGAAATAATTCGTCATTCTACGTTTGACACCGAGTTTTCTACCGTTCACCGGGAAAAACCGACCGTTTAGGGAGAGTGAACATAACTGTTCGATTACTATAAATGCGAACAAAACCACTCAAAGGAGTAAAAATGATCAAGGCGGAGCGACAGGATAAGGTTCGGCAGCTGCTCGAGGAACAGGGAACGGTCTCGGTCAAGGAGATTTCGGATGCGTTAGGTGTCTCGGATATGACGATCCGCCGTGACCTTGAGGAGCTTGCGAGCCTGGGCGAGATCGAGCGCGTGCACGGCGGAGCCCGCAGTGCGCAGGGCCGTCCACACGCTATGCTACGCCATGAGTATTCGCACAGCGAAAAGCGCACCAAGCATGCCGAGGAAAAGTTGCAGATTGCGCGCCGTTCTGTGGAGCTTATCGAGGAAGGCTCGACCATCTTTTTGGGCACGGGCACCACGGTTGAGCAGATGGCCTCGATGCTGCCGGCGTTTCGCCTGCGCATTGTGACCAATTCGCTTTCGGTGTTTAACCTGCTCGAGGCGCGCGAAGACTGCGAACTGTGCCTGGTGGGCGGCGTGTACCGCCGCCGCACTGCCGCCTTTGTGGGCCCCACGGCCGAGGATACCTTGCGTGCGCTGGGCATCGATGCAGCCTTTATCGGTGCCAACGGCATTTTGGACGGCGACGTGTCCACGTCTAACATGGAAGAGGGCCGCATCCAGCAGCTCGCTTTTAGCAAGGCAGACTCGCGCTATCTGATCGCCGACTCCAGTAAGATCGGCAAGCGCGACTTCTACACCTTCTGCCGTCTGGACAGCCTGGACGCCGTGGTGTGCGAGCCGGGTATTACCGCCGAAGATCGTGCCGCCATCGAGGAGCATACACAGGTCATTTGCTAGCTAGCGCTACGGGATTGCCAACGGGCGATGCGGGAGGACTTTTACCTCCTGTCATTGTGGAAACCAGCGCGTCAGCGCTACGCGATATGACGCGCAAATAAGGACTCCACTATCAAATCGTCTCAACCTGTAACAGATAGGCGTGAAATCACCAACCAGATGTTACAGATTGAGATTGAGAGGATTGGCCTGTGCATTCATCTCAATCTGTAACATCTAGACGTCCAAAACCGGTCCTAGTGTTACAGATTGAGACAATTCGGCGGGGTCTACCTTGTTTGTCTCGATCTGTAACGGTTAGGACTTAAAAACTCGGCTACGTGTTACAGATCGAGACAAAAGAAAAAGAACATTAGGACTTGAAAATAAAGTTTTGATAAGGGACCCGCCCAGTTAAGACGGTGCGGCAGACAATTGAGATTAGTTTGCCTCCGGAGTCGTAAGCATAATGAGTCAGTTCTATGACCGGAAGTTTTGCAACACCATAATTGCTGGCTTCGGAATCGCTAAGCTCACGTGCTCTATAGCTTTCTCTAACAGATTGGATAGACTTCGACAAGTCGTCCATGATTCTGCTAAATGCCTGAAAATCTAACTGGTTATTCGGAACGCGCGACTTTGAAATGAAGAACGTATCAGCGCCTATGAAGCTGCCTTCAAGTTCGTAGGTCAATTCAAGACGCTGAATCTCATCGCGACTTTGGCATCCAAATTGTTGGAGCATCATTACGGAAATTGGACGACCTGATGTGCGGCCGCCGAAATGTTTGGTGATGGTATCCGGATCAACACCATCGCAATGGCTTGCAAAGTCAAAGTCTAAAAGTGAATTGAGCTCACTGACGCGTTTCGGTGCAACAAACGACCCCTTACCTTGGATTCGATAGATACTTCCACGACGCTCCAGCTCACTCATGGCAAGTCGGACGGTTGTTCTGCTTACGGCGTATTCGTCGCAAAGTTCCATTTCTGTTGGAAGTTTATCGTCTGCTTGATATACATCGACGATCTGCTTGAGCAGCGCGTCGGTGAGCTGTAAATAGAGTGGCCGTTTTTCGTGTGTATCGAGCATTGGAGCCTCAGTTTGCATGTTGGTGGTATCTGATGATTGCCGTGGTCGGGATATAGCTTGAGTGCAACAACCTTAACGTATCACAGAGCGGCTCAGCATGACGATCTGATGCCTGTATCCACGAAGGGCTTGTCCGAGCGTGAAGATATTCTGGGGCAGGCAAATACCGTTCATGGAGTCCCCGATATGTTGGAGGTCAGCGCCGGCTGCTTTTGCTGCAAGGCCTATTTTCTTAATGGTCTCGCTGTCGCAGGAGTCTTGACTCGTCCCGTTCGCCGCCATGACGAGAACCTTCTCTTCAATTGACTTGCCTACGTTGTGGGATCGTACAAAGTCTACGATGGCGCGCAGGTCTGCTTCTTGGAAGCAAGGGACGGTGTAGGGGGCTGGCACGAGAAGGATATCGACGCCGAGGTCAACAAACTTGCGCGCAATTTCGAGCGTCATGACAGGTTCCGCAACGCCCGCTCCATGCATTTTTCCGGCTATGACCAGGCCATTGAAATGCTCTTTGGAGAGTTTAATCGAATGGGCGATTGCATCGTTGGAGACGCCGGTTCCAGGGTTGCCCGTCAGGCAGATAAAATCAAATCCGAGTTCGTTAGCCTTTTCTAAGGTCTTGGGAGAGACGCGACGACCCATGGGGATTTCCGTTCGGGATTCAGACATCTCTGCCTCGTTATCAACTGGCTCCAGATTGACGCCAATGGGCCTTCCGCATGCTCGCTTCACCCAAGTGACCGGGTTTTCATTGAGATCATCTGGAATACCGGCAATAACTGGATCGAACACATCGAGCGCGTTAAACAGAAGCAGGTCGGCACCTGCGGCACGTTCGATTTCTGCATTAGTAACGCCGCCGAGAAATTGGGAAGAGGGTACGTTTTCCGCCATGATGGTACGTCCCTCGGAAGCCAGAATTGCCTGTTTTAGATCCATGGGTGACGTGGCGGCAAAATCGGATGCGGACATGTTCAGTAATCGTTTGGGCATTGTTACTTCCTTTGACTAGAACGACAGGCTTGTGACATTGTCTCTAATATTGTTACAACAATATATTCAATATGTTATATCCAATCGGTGAACGGTTGCAAACTTATTGTACTGCTCGGAAAAAATAGCCTTTAGCTGGGAAAACATTATATTAATCAACTACCGTTCACCGAATAAGTATTTGAATTCTTGACATATCGACAAAGCGGAAAAAGAATTGGTTATGACAAATCGCGCAAATGATATTACATTTCGCACAAGAACGTATTCACTTACATAAGTGGATACAAACGGGGACGACGACGGTTGAGTCCGGATAAATCGTTGTGTGCCCGGGAATCATGAAAGGATGTGTTATGGACGCTATCGTCAAATTCCTTGAAAAACACCAGCCCCTCTTCGACAAAATCTCGAGGAACATTTATCTGGTGGCGATTAAGGATGGCTTTCTCTCGAATATGCCAATTGTGCTGTTCTCGAGCCTGTTCCTTCTTCTTTCGACGCTTCCTGCCTATGTAGGCATCACGCTTCCGTCTGAGGTGCTGGATTTCTTCAATAAAATCTATGCATATACCATGGGACTTCTTGGCATTATGGTGGCCGGCACCACGGCGAGCTCACTTGCCATGTCGATGAACCGTCGCATGCCTTCGGGTAAATCTCTCAACCCCACCTCGTGCATGGTTTGTGCCATGTGCGGCATGCTCTTGCTATCGGTGACGAACGATGTTGTCTCGATTGGCGGAGCAGATACATCTGTTTTTGAAACCGGCTATATGGGAACCAAGGGTTTTCTCGCTGCGTTCGTAGCCGCATTCTTGACCGTTAATATCTATAAGGTGTGCATTAGCCATAATGTGACGATCAAGCTCCCCAAAGAGGTCCCTGGCTCTATTGCGCAGAGTTTTCGCGATATCTTTGCATTTGGGTTTTCGATCCTTGCGTGCGCTTTTATCGATCTTGCGAGCCGCAAGCTGCTTGCTGTGCCGTTCGCCAATTTGGTATCCGCTCTCATCTCGCCGCTGTTCTCCGCGGTTGACACCTATCCTGGCATGGCGCTTATCGAAGGCGCGGTCGCGCTTTTCCAATTTATGGGTATCCACGGTGCTTCGGTTGTCATGAGTCCGATCAATGCTGCGCTCTACGGCAATACCGTTACCAATCTTGAGGTTTTCCAAGCAGGTGGACACCCGTCAATTGCTCTCACGCAGGACTTTACAAGCTTCATCGGCGGTCTGGGCGGTTCTGGCTGCACGTTCATCGTTCCTATTATCCTGATCATGTTTATGCGCTCCAAGCAGCTTAAAGCCATGGGCAAGGCATCGATTATCCCGGTGATTTTTGGAGTTAACGAGCCCGTTATCTTCGGTATGCCGATTGTTCTCAATCCCTATATGTTCGTGCCCTTCCTAGTGGCTCCTATGGTCAACGCTATTATCGGTAAATTTTTCATTGACGTCATTGGAATGAACGCCCCCATGTATACCATGCCGTGGGCGCTTCCCGGCCCAATCGGTGCATTCCTCACCACGGGTCTCGATCTGCGTTCTCTCGTATTGATGGCAGTGCTGTTGGTCGTTGACTTTGTGATTTACTATCCGTTCTGCAAGGCGTATGACCATCAGCTTTGTTTGGAAGAGTCTGCAAAGGAGACTGCAGGAAACTCGGATGCAGATGCTATTGCCGCACAGGAAAATGTCGCAAAAGCTCTCGAGGCGGTAAAGGACAAGGCGGAGCAGATCCGCGTGCTTGTGCTTTGCCAGGGTGCCGGCACTTCGACTCTCTTGGCAAATGCTCTTCGCGAAGGTGCCGCTGCTAAGGGTATCGATCTGGTTTCTCAGTCCGGTGCGTACGGAAGCCACTATGAGACGATGGATCAGTACAACGTGATTGTTCTGGCACCCCAGGCACGCATGTACTATGACGCTATGAAGGCCGATACCGATCGCCTTGGAATTAAACTGCTCACCACAAGGGGCAAGGAGTATATCGACCTTACCAACGATCCCGAAGGTGCAATTGACTGGATCGTTCAGGAGCTGGCCAAATAGTGGATGCACTCCGTCGTTGATTCGTCGGTGTATGGTACGGCCCCGCAGCTTATTGAGCTGCGGGGCCGTATTTCGTTGAGTATCTAATTGAGACAATGAGCGCAACCGTCGTGAGATCGCATTGGCGCTCTCCGAGTCACCGACAAACTGCCTTCCATCTATGTGACCAATTCGCTTTCGGTCTTTAACCTGCTCGAGGCGCGCGAGGATTGCGAGCTGTGCCTGGTAGGCGGCATGTACCGTCGCCGCACTGCCGCCTTTGTGGGGCCAACGGCCGAGGATGCCCTGCGTGCGCTGGGCATCGACGCGGCGTTTATCGGTGCCAACGGCATCTTGGACGGTGACATATCTACGTCCAACATGGACGAGGGCCGTATCCAGCAGCTCGCCTTTAGCAAGGCCGATGCGCGCTATCTGATTGCCGACTCCAGCAGGATCGGCAGGCGATACTTCTGCCCCCCCTGCCGGCGCAGGGGTACCGCTTTACAATGACGCGCAAATAACTTTGAGCAACAAGGATGAGGCTATTCTGAGATATGACTAGACTCCGTATTTCGTCTTTATGTCCCTTGAGAATGAATCATAGTCTTCATAGAGTCCCTCTTTGCTTTCATCCTCGGCGTGGTTTACACGTTCAAAGAGCTTATCCTTTGGAGCCTCTTTTGTTATTGCGGCCTCGCCATCGGGTATTGTGGATTGCAAGAATAGTTCTAGAGCATGGACGTCTTTGAGTATGTAGCCCGTCGAACGGCCCGCTCCTGTTTTTTCGATTGCGCTGCAACTAACAAGCTGACCGAGGGTTCGTTTAACGGTTACCTCGCTGATATCGGGGCAGTTGGACCGGATGTCGGATTTCTTAATGACGCCGGGTCTCTGTTGAAATAGAACAGCGATGCGCGCTTGCTTCGACATGGGACGAGTGCTTGATTCAATTAAGGTACGCTGCTCGAGCTGTCGGTAGGCGGCTAGGGTTGTTCCGAGCATGAAACGGATAAAAGGTGCTTCGGTGTTTTGATTTTCATTCCATCCAGTGGAGCTTGCAGCGAGGGCGTTGTAGTAGAGCGCCTTGTTGTCTTCAATAAGTCGTTCGATGCTGATGTAACGCGCAACGTCGTATCCAGTCTTTTCGAGCAGCAGCGTTGTAAGGAGCCGGCTCATCCTGCCATTGCCATCGTTGAAGGGATGAATGCTAACAAAATCGAAGATAAAGCGGAGCGATATAAGGAGGGGATCGCAAACTTGGCAAGATAAAGCATCGTTGAGGGACTGGCAGGCTTCTTTAATAAGTCCCGGGGTTGCTAGAGCCGAAGGGGGCCTAAAGCGCACAAATCGATTACCTTTATCGTCAATGGAGACGATTTCGTTATCGCCATCTTTCCAATGGCCTCCATACGAGATTGCCGTGTGCGCCATGAGGTCACGATGCAACTGCAGAATGACCGATGGCGTTACGGGAATGGAATCGTGTTGCTCGTGAATAAGCGACAGCACATCTCGGTATCCAGCGATTTCTTCCTCTGCGCGGGAGCTTGGCTTGGCGGAATACGCCATAATCGCTTTGAGTCTTTTTTGGGTGGTAACAATTCCTTCAAGTCCGTTGGAGGATCGGGTGCTTTGGATCTTAGCCTCCTCCATTAGGGACGATAGAAGCTCGGGTTTGACTTGACTCAGAGCAAGCTGACGGCCTTTATGCTCGCGTATCGAGAGGAGGAGGTTGGTGATTGGAGTTGCTTCGAGTTCCGCTGGGACTGTGGTGTAATCGAACTGGCGCATGCGGCTCCTTTCGGTATCACGAACATACTTTCGATATCATAATATCATTAAATGATACCGAAAGTATGTTCGTGATACCGAAAACTGGAAACCATGGTTCATAACTGCTTGGAAAGTTCGGATTTGACTATCTTATTGTCTCGATCTGTAACAGTTAGACGGTTAAAAGTGGGCTACGTGTTACAGATTGAGATCTTTCAGCCCTGGTCGCCCGTTCGTCTAAATCTGTAACAGCTAGGGCCGAAATACTCGGCTAGATGTTACAGATCGAGATAAACGGCCTGCTCGGGCTCACCAAAAACAAAAAGGCCGCATGCGAACCCGTGGAGGGATTCGCATGCGGCCGACAGGGGGTATGCGGCGGAAACTAGGCCATGAGCAGGCCGGTCTCTGCGACGTTCTTGTACCAGTACGCGCTCGCCTTGGGATAGCGCTTCTGGGTCTCGAAGTCGATGTAGAACAGGCCATAGCGCTTGTTATAGCCGTTGGTCCAGGAGAACTGGTCCTGCAGCGACCACACAAAGTAACCGTCGACGTTTACGCCGCCGTCGATTGCCTTGAGGATCCATGCGAGATGCTGACGCATGTAGTCGATGCGAGGGGCGTCGTCGATAAAGCCGTCCTCGAAGTCGTCCTTATAGCCCATGCCGTTCTCGGTGATGTAGATCTTCTTGTAGTTGGGGTAATCGTTCTTAATGCGAAGCAGCAGGTCGTAGAGGCCCTCGGGATAGATGATCCAGTCCCAATCGGTGGTGGGTACGCCTTCGCGCACGCATGACTCGCCCACGCCCTTGAGGAACCAGCGCGAGGAGCCCTTGTCGCCGGTGCCATTGTGGTTGATGTCGTTTTCGCCCTCGGCGGCACGCAGGAACTGGCACTTGTAGGTGTTGACGCCCAAGCAATCGTTGTAGGGGAGCGCGGCGGTCAACGCGGCGATGTCCTCGTCGCGGACGTCGAGCTCGCCGCCGGCGATATGGGCCAGCTTGGTCGCAGCCTCCATGGTGTCGGCTGCATAGTGGCCGCGGAAGGTGGCGTCGAGTACCCAGCGGTTGTTGATGACGTCGGCCATGCGAGCTGCCTCGCAGTCGGCGGCGTTGTTGGGATCGAGGGGATACTTGGGCTCCAGGTTCTGGACAATGCCGATCTCGCCCTCAAAGCCGCCCTCATGGAAGGCAACGACAGCCTTGGCGTGGGCCACCATCATGTTGTGCATGAGCTGGAAGGCCTTGTCCAGGCGATACTTCTCGCCGTGCGGCCAGTTGCCGACGATAAAGCTGCCCTCGGCGGTCGCAGGAATCTCGTTAAACGTGAACCAGTGCTTGACCTCGGTGAACTCGGCAAAGCAGAACTTGGCGTACTCGACAAAGGCGTCGATCGTCGTGCGCGTCAGGAAGCCCTCGCCGCCGTTCTGGTAAAAGGCCTCGGGCGTATCGAAGTGATCGAGCGTGACATAGGGGATAACGCCGGCTTTATTGCAGGTTGCAAAGAGCTCGTGATAGAAGGCGACGCCCTCGGGGTTAATCTCGCCGGTGCCGTTGGGGAAGATGCGGCTCCAAGCGATGGAGACGCGAATGCCGTTGATGCCGAAGCGCTGGCACAGGTCGATATCGACCGGGTACTTGTTGTAGAAATCGCTTGCGGGGTCGGGGGAGAAGCGACCCTGGGCTGCCAGGAAATCGTCCCAGGGCACTTTGCCCTTGCCGTGCGTGCGGGTCTCGCCCTCAACCTGGTAAGCGGCGGTGGCGCCGCCAAACACAAAGCCGTCGGGGAACTGCATGGGGTTGGTCATGAGTCATCCTTTCTGTGGGATACGAATAGGGAGAGATGCCCGAACTGGGGATCCGGGCACCAACAGAGGGAGGAACTAGTCGAGGTTCTCGCGGAGCCACTTGATAGCGCCAGCGGGGTCGCGGGTGAGGTCGATATATTCCTTACCGCGGGGAGCGAGCAGCTTAATGCCCAGACGATCAGTGTCGGCCTTCATGTCGTTGTAGTAGCTACGAACCTGCGGGGCAAGCACGATAACGTCGTACTGATCCATGATGGCAGTGTGCTGGCCATAGGCGCCTGCGGAGGAAGCGATGTTCTCTCCGGTCTGCGCAGCACCTTCCTTGATGGCGTTGGCGAGCATGGCAGAGGTGCCGGCGCCGGCGCACAGGACGAGGACCTTCAGACCGTCGACATCCTTCTTGGCGGATGCATCGGCAGCGGGCTCGGGCTGATCGGCGACAGGCTTGCTGTCGGCGGTGGCAACAGTCGTCTCGACGGAAGCGGTAGCCTGCTCGGCAGCGGGCGCAGGGGCGTTGGCGGCGATGGCAGCGGCACCATCGGACTCGAGACCCAGCTCGGCGGCGCGCTCGGCTTCCTGGTCGCAGAGCAGCTTATCGTATGCCTTCAAGAACGGCAGGTAGATGATGGCGTCCAGCAAGATGATAATCGCGACAAATACCAGGGCGATAAGCTGGAAGTTCGTGGTGATGAAGATGCCGATGGGGGCAGGGGTAGCCCAAGGCACCACGAAGGAGAAGCCGTTCATGCCCACGTTATCGATAAAGAACTTGGCAACACTCACGTTGACGCAACCGGCGGCAACAAAGGGGATGAGCATGTAGGGGTTAAGGATCATCGGCGCGCCAAAGAGCAGCGGTTCGTTGACGGCGAAGGCAACAGGAACAATCGAGGCCTTGCCGACGGCTTTGAGCTGCTTGGACTTCATAAAGAGAATCAGCAGAAGCGGCACGATGAACGTGGCGCCGGTGCCGCCGAACTCACCCACGAGCGACATGTTAAAGGTGAGGGAGTGGGCGGGGTGACCACCGGCCAGCAGAACCTGCAGGTTCTCGGCCTGGTTGGCAAGACGGATGGGGTCGATGCCCGGCTGGACGATCGAGGGGCCGTGGACGCCGATGAACCAGAAGAACGCGGTGGCTGCCTGGATAAGGATAAGGCCAGGATAGGTTTCTGCAGCGGTAAAGAGCGGGGAGAGCAGTTTAATAAGCAGCTCGGAGAACGGAACGCCCATGAGGTTGCGCACGACGACATCGATGATGCCGCAGATGATGACGGCGCCGCCAAAGGGGATGATGTCGCGGAAGTTCTGAGCGATGGCGCCCGGGACCTCTTTGGGCAGCTTAATGGTCAGATCGCGCGAGACGCAGAATTTGTAGACCCACACGGTAATGAACGCGGCGATATAGGCGGAGAACAGACCGCGTGTACCCATGCTGGTGCAATCGAAGACCGAAAGCTCGGAGCCGTTGAACTTGGTGGTGAACTGCGTAACAGCGAGCAGCAGCATGCTGCACTGGGCGGCAACCATGGTGGAGCCGTCGTTGAGCACCTTGCCGGCGGGCATGCGACGGTTCATGGACGCCGTGAAGTTCTTGGCAGTGGTGCCGGCAACCATGATGCCCATGACGCCCATGGTGAAGTTGTACAGCTTGTTGCACCAGTCGATGAGCGGCTGGGGCAGCGTGATGCCAACGACGCCAGGAAGGGTGGCGATCAACAGAAAGATCGAAGAGGTGAGGACGATGGGCATGCACCCAAGGAATCCGTCCTTGATGGCCTGGAGGTAGACGTTCCTCGAGATCTTCTCAAAGAACGGTTGATGCTTTTCGAGCATCTTTACGATGGCGTCCATAGAGCTCCTTTGCTACTTGATGCGCGATGCATGTGGATGGAACTGGTCGTCGATGGATGGTCAGGACTGCCCGGAAACCTTCCTGCTTAAGGAAGGCATTGCGAAATGACAACGTTGTCATTTCGTTAATGACAACGTAAGACATTTTTGGAAGAGCAACGAGGATTTACGGGTGAGCGGTCGATATTGTCCGGTAAACGGTTGATTTGTCAGTCGGGCAGGTAGTGTATGCTAGAACGCAAAAAACAAGCGATGCAAAACCGACTGGAGAAGTAGTGGCAACGATGGACAAGAAAAATGTCTCAATGAATGATGTGGCAGTTGCCGCGGGTGTTTCTCTCAAGACGGTTTCGCGTGTGATCAACGAGCCCGGTAGCGTGCGAGAGTCGACACGCGATAAGGTCCATTCCGCAATGGAAGCGCTCGGGTTTCGAACCAACTTTGCCGCGCGTTCGCTCAAGTTGGGCCGTTACGGGTGCATCGGCGTGGTGCTGTTCCACTTGTCGGGCGGTGCCGTGGACATGATTGACGGTATCGCAGATGCCGCCGAAGAACGCGGCTTTGCGCTCACGATGATCAAAAAGCGGGCGGGGGAGAAGATGACCCTTGCCGAAGCGGCGCGTAGGATGTCGCAGCTGCCTGTTGATGGCATGATCTTCAACCTGCGTCAGATGGTCGATGACTTTGATACTTTTGAGGCACCGAAAGACCTCAAGACGGTGATTATCACACCGATGGAACATCCTACCTGCTCCACCGTCAGTGACGACCAAGAGGGCGGCGCGCGCATGGCGTGCGAGTACTTCTTGAATCACGGGCACAAGAACGTGTACTTCGTCTCTGGTAAGAAAGAAGCGCTGTCGAGCCAGTGCCGTATGAAAGGTTGGCGAGCGGCACTCGAGGCGCATGGCATTGAGCCGCCCGAGCCTCTGCAAGGCGATTGGAATGCGGATAGTGGCTATGCCGCGGGCCTTGTGCTTGCCGATAAGCCCGATTGCACGGCGGTCCTCGCTGCTAACGACTGCATGGCAAACGGCGTGATGATGGCTCTACGTGACAAAGGGCTCAGTGTGCCCGACGACGTGTCCGTGATTGGCTTTGATGACGAGCTTTACAAGACGATTCCCAACTCGATTCTGACGTCGGTGAAGTTCCGTCACCGCGAACTGGGCATCCGTGCGCTTAACGAGGTCGTCTCAGGTCTGGAAGCCCCGAGCTCCAGAAGCCGTACGCTCGTCTCGGGCGCGCTGGTCGAGCGTTCCAGCGTAAAGGACCTGCGGGCGTAGACGTGCTCGGCCTGTCTGTCTCAATCTGTAACAGCTAGGACCCAAAATCTCGGCTAGATGTTACAGATCGAGACAAACGGCCCCCAGGCCGAACAAAAACAAAAGACCGGGGGCGGCGCGCCGTGTGACGTGCCGCCCCCGGCTGAGAAATGGGGACAGGTTATGTGAGCGGGGCAATTCCGCCAACCGCTCGTCGAAAGCCGCTAGTCCAGACGACGGGTCTGCGCCACGTGCTTATACCAGTATGCGCTTGCCTTGGGCGTGCGCTTCTGGGTTTCAAAGTCAACGTAGAAGAAGCCGTAACGCTTGTTGTAACCATTGGTCCAGGAGAACTGATCCTGCAGGCTCCACAGGAAGTAGCCGCCCACGTTGACGCCCACCTCCATGGCCTTGAGCAACCAGCGTAGGTGCTGCTCGATGTAGTCGATGCGCGGCTGGTCGTCCACAAAACCGTCCTTGTAGGGGTCCTTGTAGCCCATGCCGTTCTCGGTGATGAAGATCTGCTTGTAGTTGGGGTAGCGCTGCTTAATGTAGACGAGCAGATCGAACAGACCCTCGGGATAGATGATCCAGTCCCAGTCAGTGGTGGGGATACCAGGCTTGTTCACATGCTCGCCAATACCCTTAACGCGCCAGCGGCCGGTGCCCTTCTCGCCCGTACCGTTGTGGTGCAGGTCGTTTTCGCCATCGTAGGCCTTCAAGAAGCGGCACTGGTAGTTGTTAACGCCCAGGTAGTCGTTGTAGAGCGCGGCCTCGCGCATGATTTCCAGATCCTCGTCTAGGATCTGGATGGTGCCGCCCGAGACGGCAGCCAGGCGGTTGGCGCACTCGAGGGTGTCGGGCGCGTAGTCGCCGCGGAACGTCGCGTCGAGCAGAAACTGGTTCTGCAGCACGTGCTCGTTGTTGGCGGCTTTGATGTCGGCGGGGTCGTTCTCGTTGAGCGGATACTTAAACTCCAACGACTGAATGACGCCGATCTTGCCCTTAAAACCGCCGTTGTGGAAGGCCAGTACTGCCTTGGCGTGGGCGAGCATCATGTTGTGCTCGCACTGGAAGGCTTCGGCCAGATGCGCCTTGACGCCACCGGGGAAGGTGCCCTCGATGTAGGTGTTGGAGGCGTCGGCCCAGATCTCGTTAAAGGTGAACCAGTAGGTCACCTGGTCGGCGTACTCCTTAAAGCAGAAGGTGGCAAAGTCCACAAAGGCGTCGATGGTCTCGCGGTTGAGGAAGTCGCCCTTCTCAAAGAGGGGCAGCGGCGTGTCAAAGTGATGCAGCGTGACAAACGGCTCAACGTGGTGCTTATGGCACTCGGCGAAGAGATCGTGATAGAACTGGACACCTTCGGGGTTGATTTCGCCGGTACCGTTGGGGAAGATGCGGCTCCAGGCGATAGAGAGGCGAATGCCGTTGATGCCAAACTCCTCGCACAGCTCCAAATCGACGGGGTACTGGTTGTAGAAGTCCGAAGCGGGATCGGGGGAGAAGCGGCCCTGGGCCTCCAGGAAGTCGTCCCAGGCAACCTTGCCCTTACCGTGAGTGCGGGTCTCGCCCTCTACCTGGTAGGCAGCGGTGGCGCCGCCAAAGACAAAGTCCTCGGGAAACTGCGCAGGCGGGTTGGTTACGCCAGCAGGATTAACGGACATAATGATCCAATCGTCTAGATCGAAGGGCCAGCCGGCTGTGGATGGTCGGCTGGCCCTGGGCGTTACTTACTTCGAAAGCTGTTCACTCACGAAGGCGAGAGACTTGTCGCCGTTCTGGGAGAGCTCGATGTACTGCTTTCCGCGGCAGGCGACGCACTTGTTGCCCACGCGCTCGCAGTCCTTTTGCAGGTCGGCCAGGTAGCTGGCAGCCTGCGGGGCCAGGACGACCAGGTCAAAGTCGGGGAGCATGTCCACGTGGTTGCCATATGCCTCGGCAGCGGTTTCAAGATTGATGCCGCGCTCCTTGGCAGCCTTGGCCAGCGCGTTGGCGAGCAGGCCCGAGGTACCGCCACCCTGGCAGAGCACGAGTACGCGCTTGCCGTTAAGGTCGCTGGCGGTCGTTGCCTCGGCAGCGGATGCTGCAGAAGCGGCGGGGGCATCGGCCTTCACGGCCTCGGCAGCAGCGCCGGCGGCAACGCTCTTGGCATCGGCCTTGCCCTGGAAGGCATCGTTGAGCTTGGCGGCCTTCTCGGCGTTCTTGGCGGCGAGCTCCTCCTGGGAGATCTCGGCCTCCTCGGCGCACTTCTGGGCGTCATAGGCACGGAAGAACGGATAGTACAGGGCAAAGTCGACGACCAGGATGATGGCGAGCATCACAAAGGCGAGCGGCTGGAAGCCCAGGCCCATGATGGTGCCGATGGGGCCGGGGACGGTCCAAGGCAGGGTGTACATAAAGCCGTTCATGCCCAAGAAGTCGATAAAGATCTTGAGGATCCAGATGTTGGCGATCGGAGCAAAGACAAACGGGACAAAGAAGACGGGGTTGAGCACGATGGGTGCGGCGAACAGCAGCGGCTCGTTGACGGCAAAGCAGACGGGGACGATGGCGGCCTTACCGACGGCGCGCATCTCCTGAGACTTGGCCAGGAAGCAGAACATAAAGACCAGGACGAGCGTGGCGCCGGTGCCGCCCATGCAGACGACGAAGTACTGGGCACCCTGGGTCAGGACAGCGGAAGCGTGCTGGCCAGCCTGGAATGCGGCCAGGTTGTCGGTCATGTTGGCAACAAGGGCGGCGGCGATGGCGGGCTCGACGATCGAGGGGCCGTGGACGCCGACGAACCAGAACAGGCTCATGGCGCCGTAGATCACAGCGAGGCCGATGTAGCCATCGGCAGCGGTGAACAGGGGCTGGAACACCTGGATGACACCCTGGGCAAAGCAGAAGCCAAAAGCAGCGCGGAAGACGATGTCAAAAACCCAAAAGACGGTGATGCAGACGGAGAAGGGGATGATGTCCTTAAAGGTCTGCGAGATGTTGGGCGGAACCTGCTCGGGCATCTTGACGGTGATGTTGCGCTTAATGAAGAACTTGTAGATGATGCCGGTCACAAACGCAGCGATAAAGGCGGTCAGCAGGCCCTTGGAACCAAGGTAGGTGGTGTTGAAGCCGCTGGCGGCGTCCGTGGCGATGGTGTCGCTCGAAAGGAGTAAGAAGCCGATGATGGCCGCGCACATGCACGAGATGAAGTTGATCTGGTTGTTCTTGGGCAGATCGCGGTTCTGAGCGTCGGCGAAGTGCTTGGCCGTGGTGGCGGCGCAGGCGATGGCCAGGATACCCATGGAGTAGTTGTAGCACTTCCACAGGGCGTTGTTGATGTCATCGGGCCAGTAGAAACCCCAGATGTTGGGGACCGAGGCTACCAGGCAGAAGATGGACGAGAAGATGATGATGGGGATGACGGAGATAAAGCCGTCGCGAATCGCCTTGAGGTACTTGTTGCGGGCGATCGCGTTGAAAAAGGGCTGGCCCTTTTCGATGATGGCGATAAGTTGCTCCATGCAATGCTCCTAAGAGTCGGTGGGTTAACAACGATGGTAGCTTTTGGCGTTCGGTTGCCAAAATGTTGACGTTGCCATTTTGTGACACAAAAAAAGACGCGAACCGGTGGTTCCTGTGCCTGCGAACCGTCGATTCCCTATGCGTAAACGTTTGAGCCGCCCGGTGGCTCTGTGTTTGCACAATGGCAACGTTAACATTTGGGCGCCAAAAGCCGTTTGGGGAAGCAAAAATGTCGGTGAACGGTAGGTTTTGGGTGGTGAGCGTATGGTGGGGGAGGCGTTGGATATACTTGAAGGCGTTAAAAATGACTGCGTAGGGTGCCACCAATGGCATCGTCGACATAGAAAGATCGACCTATGGCCGCTGTTAAAAAATCGGTTTCCGTTAAGGATGTGGCGCGTCTCGCGGGCGTCTCGGAGCAGACAGTCTCGCGTACGGTGCACGATTCGCCCAGCGTGCGCCCAGAGACCAAGGAGCGCGTGCGTGCCGCCATGCGCGAGCTGGGGTATCGCCCCAATTTTGCCGGTCGATCGCTGCGCCGCGGTAAGTTTAAGACCGTCGGCGTCGCCATGTTCAACATTACCGGCACCGGCAACCTCGACCGTATGGAGGGCTTTGCCGCCGCCGCCGACAAACACGGCTACGCCATCACCCTCACTAAAGTAGACGGGCATCCGTATACCCTCGAGAGCGCATCGTCGCGCATGAGCGCACTGCCGGTGGACGGTATGGTTGTGATCATGAATCGCATGCCGGCGGATTTTGGCACTTTCGAGCCGCTGCCCGGCATGCAGACGGTGCTCGTTACGATGTTGGAGCACCCGCTCTGTTCAACGGTCGATAACGACCAGTTCGATTGCTCGCGCCAGGTGGTCGAGTACTTGCTGGAGCGGGGGCACAAGACCGTGCATTTTATCTCGTGTCCCGAGCGCTCGCTTTCGGGCATGCGGCGCGAGGAAGGCTGGCGCGAGACATTGCGCGCGCATGGCATTGAGCCACCGCAGCTCGTGCGCGGCGATTGGACGGCACAGAGCGGGTATGCTGCCGGTCAGGCTCTGGCGGACGATCCGACCTGTACGGCCATTTATGCCTCCAACGATGCCATGGCATATGGCTGCATCCGTGGGCTCGAGTCGCGCGGGAAGCGCGTGCCCGAGGACGTGAGCGTGGTGGGTGTTGACGATAGTCTGGGCGATATCGTGCCCGATCGTCGCCTGACCACGGTGCGCTTTGACAACAAGCGCGTCGGCATGTGGGCGGTCGACAAGATTGCCGGCGCCGATGGGGGTGCGTCTGGCGTGGAGCACATGCTGATCCCCGGTGTGCTCGTAGAGGGCGATACGGTGCGCGATTTGCGTTAGGGTGCGGTCCTGTTTTGGTTTCCGCTAATCATGGTTGATATTGTTCGAAATGGTTCAAAAACCGTTCACGGGCGAAAAGTGACCGTTCATAGCTCGAAATCACGTTTTGCGCTGTTCTTTTTTGTTTGAATGTTAATGTTTCTGCCATACAGAACGCAGCGCGTATGCCCGGACGCGATGCTCTCCATTGGTTCATATGTGAAAGGAACGCAATATGGCAACCAAAGAAGAAATCTCGATGGTTGGATTCGAGATTGTCGCATACGCAGGTGACGCCCAGACCGATCTGCTTGCAGCGCTCGATGCTGCTCGCGAGGGTGATTTTGAGAAGGCCGAACAGCTGCACAAGGATGCCAGCGATGCACTTATCGGCGCCCACGACACGCAGACCAAGCTGCTTTCGCAGGAGGCCGGCGGTGGTGAGATGGAGATGACCTTCATCATGGCCCATGCTCAGGACACTCTCATGACCACCATGATCCTGGAGAAGCAGGCCCGCTTTACCATCGATGCCTACAAGCGCATTGCCGAGCTCGAGGCCAAGCTCGCCTAACGAGCCCTCACAACCAAGTCCCCTTCCAAAAGCTCTGTCGCTACCCGCGGCAGGGCTTTTTCTGTCCTCCTCCCCGCAACTCATCCCGAGATAGCCATTGGGAACGTTCTTAAACGACTAGTCATTGGGGACAGTCTTGGTGCGCTCTGTTCGTCTTCCCGTTCGATTTTTGCTCGGTGGGTATACTTCCTTTCGCATTAAACGCCGGACTGAGGAGGTATCCAAATGCCGGATAACGGGTCAATACAAAAAAGAGACGCGCACGAGATGGCTCATGGGCGTCCTGTCCAGATAACCGAGCGCACGACGGTAACCGAGCTGCAGCCCAGTCTGTCCGATGTCGTGTGCGCAAACAAAAAGCTGCAGATTGGCTTTATCGTTGCGCTCGTGGTACTGGCGCTGCTGTCGGGCTTTGTAGCTCGTCCGCATTTCGCCGATACCAAAACTTGGGACTCCACCATCGAGGTCATCGATCAAAAGAAAGGCAACGTACTGGCGCTCACGACCTCGTGCGTGGCGCTGTCTGCGGGCATTACCGCGCTGCCGGGTGATACGGGAACGCCGGTTGCCGAGCAGCTCGCGCAGCTTTCAGGCAACCTTGGTATCGTGCTTGCCGTGCTCTACCTCGAGAAATACCTGCTAACCATTTTGTGGTCGGTTGGCTTGGGCATCTTAATCCCGTTTGCGTTGGTGCTCTTTGCGGTGTCGCTCGGCATTCACGGGCGCTGGAGCACGAGCACTGTCCTGCGCCGTGTGGCGACACGCGTACTGGTGGTTGCCGTGATCGGCATGGCGCTCGTGCCCGCGAGCGTATGGGTGTCGCAAAAGGTCGATGAAACGTATCGCGTAAGTATTGAGCAAGCTGAGCAAAAGGCTGCGGACGCTGCGGACGCGGCCGACACCACGGACAAGTCAGCCGAGACCAGCTCAAAATCGAACAAGAAAAAATCCGAGACCACGGCGTCCAAAAACGTGCTCGAGCAGTTGACTGATGGGGCATCGAGCCTTGTTACGTCGGTGACCAGCGGCGCCAAGCAGATGACCGATGAGATCGTGCGGCAGGTGACCGACCTCATCGAAGGCGTCATCGTGATGATCGTGACTTCGTGCGTTATCCCGCTGCTGGTGCTCGTGGCGTTCCTGTGGCTGGGACACGTACTGCTGGGGATCGATATTTCCGGCCCGGCGAACTATTTGACGGGCCGCTTTCTGAGTGCTCCGTCCAAGCACGCCAAAAAGGGTGGGCAGTCCGAGTAGCTAAAACAGCTGTATATACCGGGGAATACCGCCGAAGGGCGGCCGAGATACGTTCTTGGCCGCCCTTTTGTTTGTTGAACACATGATCGCTACGTCCGCGCCCGGCTCAAACGGTCAGCAATCATCCGTGAACGATATTTGTTCAAAAAAGAACAAAGATAAACAAATAGTTGTTGCAGTTACTGTTCGAATGTGTTCAAATAAACATGAACAGTGAAGAACCGCACATTCAGATGCCCGGACCTGAACGCGATTCAACACTTCCAAACAGAAACTACGCACCTGCGTATCTCTCAAGGAGGATGTCATGAGGGTTGTAATCGCTTCCGATGCCGACGGTATGTCGATGAAGGAGTCCATCAAGGAGATGCTCATCGCCGACGGTCACGAGGTCGTCGACTATTCCGAGACCCCTGCCGCGGACTTTGTCGATTCCGCGACCGCCGTTGCCAAGGACCTGCTGGAGCACATGGATTCCCAGGGCTTCGCATTCGATAAGTACGGCGTCGGCTCCTATATGGCCGCCGTCAAGATTAAGGGTATGGTCGTCGCCAACATTTCCGACGAGCGTTCCGCCTACATGACCCGCGAGCACAACGGCTCGCGCATGGTCACCATGGGCCCGGGCGTTGTGGGCACCGAGGTCGCCAAGAAGATCGCCCGCGAGTTCCTGCGCGCCCAGTACGCCGGCGGCCGTCACCAGATCCGTGTCGACATGCTCAACAAGATGGCCTAACGAGAGCCACCGAGAACTCGAACTTCTACCTCAACTTGTGAATTCAGACGAAAGGACGTTCTGATGAAGGAGACCATCGCAATCGGTTGCGACCATATCGTTACGGACGAGAAGATCTATCTGGCCGACCGCCTGGAGCAGGCTGGCTACAAGGTGCTCGACTGCGGCACCTACAGCCACACCCGTACGCACTATCCCATCTACGGTAAGGCCGTGGGCGAGGCTGTTGCCAGCGGCAAGGCCGACTTTGGCGTGGCCCTGTGCGGCACCGGCATTGGCATCACCAACGCCGTCAACAAGGTTCCCGGCGCCCGCTGCGCCCTGGTCCGCGACATGACCTCTGCCCTGTACGCTCGTCGCGAGCTCAACGCCAACATCGTGGGCTTTGGCGGCAAGATCACCGGCGAGTTCCTGATGGCCGATATCATGCTTGCCTTCCTGGAGGAGCCCTACGAGAAGACCCCCGAGCACGATGCCCTGATCGCCAAGATCGATGCCTGCAATAAGGCCGACGCCGAGGCTCAGGCTGACCCGCACTTCTTTGACGAGTTCCTCGAGAAGTGGGACCGCGGCGAGTACCACGACTAGCGGGTATCCGGCGTAATTAACTAGTCCGTTGACGGCTCGCGTTTCTGTGAGGGGGCGCGGGCCGGTTTTCTATCAGCCCTATTGACTTGGCGGGCTGTCGTAAGAAAGGGAAGGCTCCTATGGAGTTTGTTCTTGATAACGGTTCTATCCGCGTAGCACTGAGCACGGCGGGCGGGTCGTTCACTTCTATTGCGGCCAACGGCCGTGAGTACCTGTGGCAGGGTGATCCGGCGGTCTGGTCGGGCCAGGCACCCATTTGTTTCCCGATCTGCGGCGGCCTTCGTGACGGTCACGCAATGACCATGGGCGGCCGCGAGGTTAAGCTCGCCCGTCACGGCTTTGCGCGCAAACAGGAGTGGAAGCTCGAGGAGCAGGGCGACAACATGGTTGCGCTGAGCCTAAGCTCTGCCGACCATGCCGAGTTGCTCGAGCAGTACCCGTATCCGTTTAAGATCGTTGCTCGTTACACGATCGATGCGGCAAAGGTGGCCGTGTCGTACGAGGTGACCAATGAGGGCACCGAGGACATGCCGTTCTTTGTGGGCGGTCACCCTGGCTTTAAGTGCCCGCTCGACGAGGGCGAGTCCTATGACGACTACGAGCTCCGTTTTGAGCAGCGCGAGGCCGCCGAGCTCTGTACTGCCGTTCCCTCGACGGGCTTGATTGATGTTGAGCATCGCAGCAAGAACCCGATGGTTGGCCATGACCTGCCGCTGACCCACGAACTCTTTGACTTCGCAGAGACCATCTTTGACGTGCTCGAGAGCCGCGTGGTTACGCTGACCAAGAAAACCGAGGACAAGGGCGTGCGCCTGACGTTCCCCGATATGCCGTACCTGATTGTGTGGAGCAAGCCAGAGGGCGACTTTGTGGCTGTTGAACCGTGGGGTGGTCTGTCCACCTGCTCCGACGAGGACGATATCCTGGAGCACAAGCGTGGCTGCCTGGTGGCCAAGCCGGGGGAGACTGTTACCCGCGGCTTTGAGATCGAGATCCTTTAACGAGTTATCGTATGTTTGGGGCGGGTCATGCCGCCCCGGAACAGGAGTTCAACATGATTCTGACCGTTACCATGAACCCGTCGATTGATACGCGCTATCAGCTCGACAAGCTGATCATCGACGACGTGAACCGTGTGACGCCCGAAAAGACCGCTGGCGGCAAGGGCCTCAACGTGAGCCGTGTGCTGCTGCAGTTGGGCGACGATGTGCTCGCGACCGGTCTGCTCGGCGGCCACATGGGTGCCTATATGGCCGAGCTTATGGATGCCGACGGCGTCAAGAACGACTTTGTGCCCATCGCCGGTGAGACGCGCATTTGCTTGAATATTCTGCACGAGGGCAATCAGACCGAGCTGCTGGAGAGCGGCCCGCAGATCGCCCCGGCCGAGCTCGAGGCCTTTACGGCCAAGTTTGCCGAGCTCGCAGCGAAGGCGGACGTCGTGACGCTTTCGGGCTCGCTGCCGCGTGGCGTCGATGCCGGCTACTATGCCGAGCTCGTCAAGATCGCCGAGGAGGCGGGCGCCAAGGTGCTGCTCGACACCTCGGGTGCATCGCTGGAGGCCGCGCTGGAGTCCGACGCTAAGCCTGAGCTCGTAAAGCCCAACCTGACCGAGATTAACGGCCTGCTGGGTACGTCCTTTACGACCGATGATGTCGATGCCCTGCGCGAGGCGCTCGCCGCCGATGGCCGCTTTGCCGGTATTCCCTGGGTTGTCGTTTCGATGGGCGCTGCCGGTTCGGTGGGCTTCCATGAGGGTCGCGCGTTCCGCGCCAAGACGCCCGCGATTGCGGCTGTGAACGCGACGGGTTCCGGCGACTCGACCATCGCCGGCTTTGCGCATGCCATTGCTGCCGGCGCCGACGACGTCACGGTGCTCAAGACCGCCAATACCTGCGGCAAGCTTAACGCCATGGATCCCAAGACCGGGCATTTGGTTATGGACCGCTGGGACGAGGTCTACAACAGCGTTGTCGTGACTGAACTGTAGGGTTACGCGGTTTTACCAAACCGCGTAACGGCGCGACGCTGCAAACGCCCCTAAGCGGCAATCTGACGTTCAATCGTCGGGCATGACCAAAAGGTCAATGCCCTCCTCTTTCACGTCACCTTGCTCGCTTAGGGGCGTTTTCGCTGTCGTTGCCAAGACACCGGCGTTGCCTTGGTTGCAAGTAGTCATTGGGGACGCTCTTTAATGACTAGTCGTTTAAGAACGCCCCTTAAGAATGACCCCAATGACTACACTCAAAAACGGCGCCCGTCGGCGATGTTGCCGGCGGGCGCCGTTGTCGTGTGGGTGTCTATGCTGTGCGGGCTGCCGTTGAGCGACCGGGTCTGTGCTCTACAGCGAGTCGATAAAGCGCTGCTGGGCGGCGCGGCCGGCTTCGTCCCACTTAAAGACGCCGGCGTTGTCGAGCACGTGGCCAAACACCACGCCGACCTCCTCGTGCAGGATGTCGATGGCGTTTTCGGCCGTAAGCTCGTCGGCGCGGCGGGCAAAGACGTCCTCGGCCCATGCGGCGTGGCTACGGCATAGATCATCGCCCTCGAGCGCACCGGCAAGGTCGTAGCTTGCGTCAGCCTTGGCTGCCAGCAGGTGCTCACGAACGGCATCAAGCTCGGGAACCAAACGCGGCGGTAAAATGGCCAGGCCCATGACCTCGATCAGGCCAATGTTCTCCTTCTTAATGTGGTGGTATTCGGCATGCGGGTGGAAAACGCCCAGCGGATGCTCGTCGGTCGTGATATTGCAGCGAAGCGCCAGGTAGGCCTCGTAGATCTCGCCGCCGGCGTTGCCGCGGGAGTCGACGCGGCGGATGACGGGCGTCACGGTGTTGTGTGCTACGCCGTCGGCCGTGTGTGCGATAACGCCCACGGACTCGTCGGTCCACTCGCGCCAGGCGAGGATAATCTTCTCGGCAGCGTCGAGCAATTGGGCGCGGTCGTGCGAGCGCAGACGCAGCACCGAGAGCGGCCACTGCAGCACAGTGCCGGTGACCTGCTCAAATCCGGGCACGCTAAACTGCGAGACCTCGGCGGCATGCATCATGGGGAACTCGTGCGCGCCGCCCTGGAAGTGGTCGTGCGACAAGATCGAGCCGCCCACGATAGGCAGGTCGGCGTTGGAGCCGATGAAGTAATGCGGGAACAGGTCCACAAAATCGAGCAGGCAGGTCAGACCCTTGCGGTCTACGTGCATCGGGCGATGCTCGGAGCTCATGGCAATGCAGTGCTCATTAAAATACGCATACGGGCTGTACTGGAAACCCCAGCGCTCGCCGTTGAGCTGGATGGGGATAACGCGCAGATTCTGGCGGGCGGGGTGAGCGCCGCCGTCGGCTGCGGCGGAGCGTCCGGGATAGCCCTCGTTTTCGATGCAGAGCTGACAAGCGGGATACTTCTCGCCCGTGTTCTTGGCGGCACCTGCCGCGGCAATGTCGCGCGGGTCCTTCTCAGGCTTTGATAGGTTGATGGTGATCTCGAGGTCGCCCCAGTTGGTGGGGGTGCTCCATTTGATGTTGCGCGCGATGGCGGCACGGCGCACGTAACCGGCGTCACAGCACAGGCCGTAGAACCAGTCGGTCGCGGCGCGGGGCTCGTTGACGCCCATGCGCCCATTGAACTCCTCGTTTACAACCGAAGGCCTCGGCATCAGCGCGCCCATGATGCGCATGGCGATGCGATCGCGGCCCGACACCGTGTCCTCGGCAGCACCGTTGGCAACGGCAGCCTCGGAAAGCGCGGCAAGCGTGCCCTCCAGGTCAAAGTCGGGCAGGGTATCGGGGTGCAGAAGCGAAATCTTCTCGGTCTGCAGCGCCCAGGCCATGTCGAGCGCGGGGCCCGTGGCGCCGATGCACTCAAGAGTGGTGTTGTAGGCCCAGATGCGGTCGTCCTGCCCGATCATGGATCGGTGGATGGCGTACTCAATCAGGTTCTGTGCGGCTTCGCGCACGTCGGTCATTACAGCCATGCTGCGTAAGCCCCCTTGTCAGAGATAGCGTAATGGCGGGCAGAATCCTCACCCAGCCAGCCGTTCATCTTGGAGATAAAGGTCTCGACCAGATCGAGCGGCACGAAGGCCTGGATGGTGCCGCCAAAGCCACCGCCGTGGATACGGACGGCGCCGCGGCCGTCGAGCACGTGCTCGGCCAGCGCCAGGGCATACATGGAAGGCTGCTCGGAACCCAGCTTGGCAACAACATTCTGCAGGTACATGGCAGAGCTGGCGCCGGACTCGCGCGTCAGGACCAGGAACTGGTCGATGTCGCCGGCGTTCAGAGCTGCCCAGCGCTTGTCGACCAGGCCGTTCTCGTACCAGTAGTGAACGGCGCGCAGGCAGGCACGGTCGCCCAGCTTGGCACGCAGCTCGGGGAGCTTGGCGTCAAAGTCCGCCACGTTTACCTCGCACAGGCGTGCCTTGCCAAACTCGGCAGCGACGTCCTGCATCTCGCGCGGAACGGCGGCGTAGTCGTCGGTGGCGGCCACGTGGTCGGCACCGACCTTAACGAGCACGAGCGCATAGCCGTGATCCTCAAAGTTGAGCTCGAGCTTCTGGGTTTTAGGCTGAGCCTGGTCCTCAAAGTCCATGTAGGCGAGGCCGCCCAGGCACACAGCGGCCTGGTCCATCAGACCGCAGGGCTTGCCGTAATAGTTGTTCTCGGTGCGCTGGCTCATCTGGGCGAGCGCGACGGGCTCGACGGCGGGTGCTCCCCAGAGCGTCTCCATGGCGCGACCGTATGCCGCCTCGACAGCAGCGGAGCTGGAAAGGCCGCCGCCCGAGGGGACGGAGCAGGTGAAGGCGAAGTCGAAGCCCTTGGGCTCAACACCAAGCGCTGCAATCTCGTGGGCCATACCGCGGACGAGGCTTGCGGACGTGCCCTTCTCGGACTCCTGAACATCTAGCGTATCGAGTGTGATCTCAAAGGTGGGGTAGCCCTCGTCGGCTACGCGAACCTTGTTGGAATCGGTTGCCACGGCGATGCCGTCGACGGCGACATCGAGCGAGCCGGCGATAACGTGGCCGCCCTCGTGGTCGGTGTGGTTGCCGCTGATCTCGGAACGGCCGGGCGCGTGCACGTAGAGCACCTGGCGGTCGCCGATGGGGCCAAACTCCTCCTCAAACAGCTTGGTGAGCGTGGCGAATGTCTTTTCGTCGGGGGTGGTCATGGGAGTCCTTTCCTTGGCGCGCACGGGTGGGTTTTGCGTCGTTATGAGTACGTTAACAACTTAAAGCGGCATGAACCAAGTGTTCACAATGCCGCACGTTACGGGCTATGTTAACGTACTCATAACACATCGCTTGTCACTTTTTGAGAATCTGGTAATCGGTAGAAATTCAGCCGTGAACGGTACTGCCGTATGGACTTATAAAGCAGAAGAGATGCAGATAGAAAAAGTAGAGTACGTTAACATGCGTCCGACGATAGCGGGCCTCGGCGCGGGATGTATTTCTGCCCGGGCCGGCATTCACGCTATTCAGATCTCGCAAGGGTGAAGGTGATCTTGTGGCAAGGCGCCCGTCCAACGATACAGGTACGCGTCCGGTCTCCATGGCCGACGTCGCCCGCGCTGCTGGCGTTTCGCAGCAGACGGTTTCGCGCGTCGCCAACGGCTTGCCCAACGTTAACGAGCAGACGCGCCAGCGCGTGCAGGCCGCTATGCAAGAGCTCGGCTTTCGTCCGAGTTATGCCGGTCGCTCGCTGCGCGACGGCCGTTACCATTCGGTCGGCCTATGCATCAACGATGTCACCAAGTTTGGCAACCTCTCAATGATCGACGGCATTGCCAGCGCTGCTCGCGAGCATAATTGCGCCATCACGCTGGTCGAGATGTCCAAGACCGAGGAATTCTCGCTTGCCGAGGCCACGCGTCGTATGGCCGCATTGCCGGTGGACGGCATCATCATCGGCATGAGCCGCATGGCGCCCGATTTTGAGACGTTTGATCCACTGCCGGGCATTGGAACGGTCATCGTTACCATGTACGCGCATCCGCGCGTGACTACGGTCGATTCCGACCATTACGGCTGCTCGCTGCTGCTTATGGATCACCTGTTTGAGCTGGGGCACGGGCAGATTCGCTATATTGGCGGCCCGTCGTTCTCGGTCGACGAGCAATTTCGTCGAGCCGGTTGGCAGGATGCGCTCGAGCGTAAACACATCGAGCCGGCAGAGCCGCTCGAGGGCGACTGGTCTGCCAACAGCGGCTACGAGGCCGGCAGGTACCTGGCCGAGCACGATCGCACCATGACGGCGATTTACGCGGCAAACGACCAGATGGCAAATGGCGCGATTGCAGCGCTGCGCGATAGCGGTCTACGCGTGCCCGAGGACGTGAGCGTGGTGGGCGTCGACGATTCGCTCGATGATTTTGTGGCACACAACGAGCTTACGACCGTGCGATTCGATCTACATCAGCGCGGACGCGAGGTATTCGAGCATGCGGTTCCCGAGGCGGGTACGGCGGGCAAAACCGTTGCCATTCGTATTCCCGGCCAGCTCATTATTCGACATAGCACGGCGATACCACGCTCATAGTTTGCGCAGGTAAACGGCGATTTATCGTATTTCAATAACAATCGGTAAGGATGCCGGCAGATAACAGTTGGAATGCTGCCGAGTGCTATGATAGACGGGTTATTTTGTCTATCTAGGAGGCTTTGCCTGATGGAGATCACCAAGGATATCCGCTACATCGGTGTCGACGATCACGACATTGACCTGTTCGAGGGCCAGTACGACGTGTCCGAGAACGGCATGGCATACAACAGCTATGTTATCTTGGGCGATAAAATCGCTGTCGCCGATTCGGTTGACGCTGGCTTTGTCGACGAATGGCTCGGCAACCTCGAGGCCGCGCTCGACGGCCGTACGCCCGACTACCTGGTCGTCCATCACATGGAGCCCGATCACTCCGCCGGTATCGCCGCCTTTATGGAGCGCTATCCCCAGGCACAGATTGTGGCCAGCATGGGCGCCTTCCGCATGATGGTCAACTACTTTGGCACCGACTACCCCGAGCGCAAGATGGTCGTCAAAGAGGGCGACGTGCTCGATCTGGGCGGTCACAGCCTAACGTTTGTCGGCGCCCCCAACGTTCACTGGCCCGAGGTGATCTTCTCCTACGAGTCTACCGACAAGGTGCTCTTTAGTGCCGACGGCTTTGGCAAGTTCGGCGCCAACGACATCGAGGACCCGGAAGGCTGGGCTTGCGAAGCGCGCCGCTACTACTTTGGCATCGTCGGTAAGTTCGGCAAATTCGTGCAGACCGTGCTCAAGAAGGCCGCCGATCTGGATATCCAGATCATCTGTCCGCTCCACGGCCCCGTATTGACCGAGAACCTGGGCTATTACCTCGACACCTATAACACCTGGTCGAGCTATCAGCCCGAGGACGAGGGCATCACGATCGCCTATGCGAGCGTGTATGGCCATCTGAAGGCTGCCGTTGAGGAGCTTGCAACTGCGCTCGAGGCTCGCGGCCAGAAGGTCTCCGTCTTTGACCTGGCTCGCGACGATATGGCCGAGGCCGTTGAGGACGCGTTCCGTTACGACCGCCTGGTGCTTGCATCCATCACCTATCAGGGCGAGATCTTCCCGTTCATGAGCACCTTCATCCACACGCTCGCCGAGCATGCCTACCAGAACCGCACGGTGGCGCTCGTCGAGGCCGGCTCCTGGGCGCCCGCTGCTGCCAAGGTTATGACCAAGGAGCTCGAGGGCATGAAGGACATCACCCTGGCGCAGAACAAGGTGACCGTCCTGGGTTCGCTCAACGACGCATCGCGCGCCCAGATCGAAGCCCTCGCCGACGAGCTGTCCAAGTAGCGATATTTCGCTTTTAACGAGCAAAACCACCACAAAGGGGACAGGCACCTTTGTGGTGGTTTTTGTTTAAGCGCCGGCGATGACGAGGGCTGGACGTGAGCTGTCAGTGGCCTCGGCGATCGAGGTGGCGACGGCATGGTCGGGGTCACGGTCCATCACGATGGTGTCGACATCGGCAAGCTCGGCAAAGCGGTACATGCCGCGTCCGTTAACCTTGCTGGCGTCCATGAGGGCGACGCTTTGATGGGCCGCGGCGATCATAGCCGTTTTGGTCTCGGCCATCTGGGGAAAGTCGGTCGTAAAGCCGCAGCTGGGGACAAAGGCGCCGGGGCACATGACGGCCAGATCGGCATGGACCATTTGGAGTGCCTGCATAGTGAGCGGTCCGTACAAATAACGATGACCTTTGCGCAGTGCCCCACCCAGCATGACGACATCGACCGAGGGCATGCTCTCGTCGATGTAATCGGCAATGGTAATGTCTGCTGTGATGACGGTGATACCGTCGCGTTGATCGAGGAGCCGGACGAACTCGAGCGCCGTGGTGCCCGAGTCGACGAGCAACGTGTCGCCGTCATTGACGAGCTCGATGGCGCTTTGCGCGATGGCCTGCTTGGCGGCGACGTTGACATTGATGCGGCGATCCTGCGTGGAAACGGTCAGGCGTTTGTGGAGCGATACGGCACCGCCATGCGTGCGGCGCAGCTTGCCTGCTTCGGCGAGCGCGTCCAGGTCGGCGCGGGCGGTGACGGAGGACACGCCAAAGGTCTGGGCGATTTCTGCTACCTGCACCGAGGCATTATGCTCGAGCATTTCCATAATGGCGGTACGGCGTTCGTCGGCAAAAGCACGGTTGGTGGCTTGGGCCATGCTTGCTCCATTCTCGGCTAAATTTGCAGGAATTGTGTTGACTCTATTTTCGTTCATTTTCTTTTTGAGTAAGAAAAGACCTTTCGATTACTTATCTTTTCTATAAAAGAAAGACGCTGAACACTCAAAATTCAATATCGAACATGTCCACTCGGCTCAAATTCCTTCCGTTTGCTTTTCAAAAATGACTGTATTGACCTGCATGGGCTCAATATCTCGCACGTGCAAAGCTGCTGAATTTCATACAATGAGCGCAGCAAAACGCAAGGTAAAACGCCTTGCGAACAACTACGCCCGATGTCCAGATGCGGGCGAGGGAGAGGAGCAAACGCTCATGGCACTTGTTACCACCGAAAAGATGCTCAAGGACGCTCAGGCCGGCCACTACGCCGTCGGCGCTTTCAACGTCGAGAACCTCGAGTTTGTTATGGCCGTTCTGGCCGCTGCCGAGGAGACCAAGTCCCCCGTCATCATGCAGACCACCCCGGGCACCATCAAGACCGCTGGTCTGGACTACTTCTACGGCATGGTCAAGGCTGCCGCCGAGCGCGCTTCCGTGCCCGTCGCTCTGCACCTCGATCACGGCGATGGCTATGACCGCTGCATGCAGGCTTTCCGCACGGGCTACACCTCCGTCATGATCGACGGTTCGCACGAGTCCTTCGAGGACAACATCGCCCTGACCAAGTCCGTCGCCGATGCTGGCCGCGCCATGGGCGTGCCCGTCGAGGCTGAGCTCGGCAAGGTTGGCGGCAAGGAGGACGACGGTCCCGCGGTTGAGGGCGAGAGCCCCTACACCGACCCTGCCGAGGCCAAGGAGTTCGTCGAGCGTACCGGCTGCACCTCCCTCGCAATTGGCGTTGGCACCAGCCACGGTGTGTACACGAGCGATCCGCACATCGAGCAGTCCGTGGTCAAGGCTATCCGCGACGCCGTCGACGTGCCGCTGGTTCTGCACGGCACCTCCGGTGTGCCCGATGAGCAGGTTGCCGAGGCTGTGAAGAACGGCATCTGCAAGGTTAACTACGCCACCGAGCTGCGTCAGGCCTACACCAAGGGCTTCATGGCCTACATGGCCGAGAACCCCGCCTGCTTCGACCCCAAGAAGCCGGCCAAGGAGGGTATGCGTGAGATCACCGAGCTGGTTAAGATCCGCATGACCAACCTCAACTCCGTGGGCAAAGCAGAGTAACAGCAAGGGTACTCCGACTCGCCACATATCCCGGGGAGGGACGAGGGCTTAGTTCCCCAATCGTCCTCGGGCATGCAAAAAGCCTCGCTGCGCACTTCGTGCGGCGAGGCTTTTTGCCCCCTGCGGAAAGATTGGGGAACTAAGCCCTCGTCCCTCCCAAGTTGACCTTCTCGAGGTCGTCGCCCTTGTGGCGTTAGGACTGCGAATTTGGGATGGGAGGGTTACTTGTTTGTTAGGGTTAGCAGGTCGTTGGGGGTTTTGAGGTTGTAGGTGGCGTTTGGGATGTCTTGGTGTGATCCCCATGCTGCTCTGGCAAAACTGACCCCTGCTGAAGTTGCGCATTGTTCGTCGTAGACGGTGTCGCCAACGTAGACGACGTTGCCAGGATTCGCGCCCGTACGCCGGAGATATTCGAGCATGGGAGCGGGTGCGGGTTTATGTTCGGTTGTGTCTTCGACAAGGATGATGTGTTCAAAAAACTTATCGAAGCCAAGGGGTGCAATTTCGTCTGTGTATTCGTCGCGCGCACGTGAGGAGACGATGCCAAGTTTGCAGCCGTTGTTGGCGAGTGTTGCGATGACTTCAAGCAAGCCTGGAAACACGCTGATGGTGCTTTTAAAGCTGGCAGCAACTTGGCACCAGCGATTCAACGTTGCCTGCGAGTAGATTCCAAGTTTCTCAAGGGCATCCTTGCCGGGTATGCCGAGGGCAAATTCAAGCTCGTGTCGGGGGAGCGTTTTGCCGGTTTCTTCTTGGATAATCTGGCCAAGCGATGACAGCACGCTTTCTTCTGTATCTGCCAATGTCCCATCAACGTCAAATACGATATGGTCAAAGTGCTTCATATGGTTGCTCCTCTCTGTTGTTTGCCTGCAAGTTTGATGCGGTGACAGAAGAAAGGCTAGCGGGATTTCTGCCTGGTGCTATCGAGATTCTGCCTCGCTGCTCGATAGCTCGAAGGAGTGCACCCCATTTGTTCTTTAAATACCTGGCCAAGATGGCTTGCTGTCGCAAAGCCGCATTGGCGCGCGACTGTCTGGACCGTTCGCGTGGTGTGTGCCAAAAGTTCGCAAGCACGGTTTACGCGGTATGCGCGCAGATATGCCGCCGGGGTCGTTCCTGCGCAAGCTTCGATAATGCGGTAACACTCTCTTTCGCTTACGCCGGCTGCAGATGCCATCTGGGGCACATCTATAGCGGCTGCATAGTTTGCGCGGATATAGTCCAGGATTGCCTTGAACTGTACGTCGCGGTTGGTCATCCAAGAGGCGTTGTCGGAGGAAAAGAGCGGTTCGGCCTTGGCGTAAATCTGAATCCAGAGCTCTGACAAGCTATTCCGAAGCGCCATCTCGTTCTGCGGCCGTTGAAGGTCGTGGTTAAAGGAACTCTTTAGCAAATCGATAAAGGGCATATCGTCGGGGTTGGTAGGCGACCATTTGAGCACATCGACGCCTCGACATTGCAGCAAAGGATTGATATAGCGCTTTTGAAGGCGTCCCGCGGGATCGCCGAGCATCGACGGCTGAAAGATATGCAACATTTGAATGGCCGGTGCCGAATTGGGTGATTGCAGCGTGCTGTGCAAAACGCCGCCGTTGATAAAGCCGGCGGACCCTTCCTCAAAGCGCACGTGTTCATGAGCCGCGAGCGTTCGATAGTCAATCGCTCCCTGCTCCATGTAGAAAAGCTCGACTTCGGAATGCCAGTGCCAGGGGACGGAATTGCCCGGATAGCGAGCGAATTCTGCGCGTTCGGCAATATAGGGCCAGTCTTCGGCGGTCTCGGGAAACGCTTCCTCGCGTCCTCCGCGGTGCAATTCTATGTGATCCATGTTTCGCATGGCATCAGTATAAAGCGCGATGGGCTTAGATTGCTCTTGCCTGTTCGGGGAACGCCTTGTCTAGGGATGCTTGGAGCTTTTCGAACGATGCTCGCAAGTTGTGGCTCTGGACGGTTGACCGTTTGGCTTTTGTGGTGGGGGAGTCGAGGAGGCTGTTTCTCTGTGTCGGGGGGAAGGAGAAAAGGTTTGCATGTTTTAGGGATGGCTGCTGTGCTGCGTCATTGGAAGAATGCATGCTTGTGCGGCCTCCTCGATGTCCACCAATAGATTGCGCTCGGGGTATGCTGCTAGGTCCCGTGCGTTGGCAGTATTATGCCGCGGCTGCTGCAAAGAAGCGCTAAAGAAAGGCTTAACCTGGTTTGATGTTACGATGAGACTGCAGGTCAAAGCCATCGAGTAACACTCTTGAAAGGTTTTGAGCTTAAGGGCTTTCTAAGGTTTGTGACGTGGATGTGGCGCGGACGTGCGGAGCGTGTGAATGCTCGCTGTTAGCGCTGCGGTTCTGCGGCGCGCACCTGCTCGATGACCTTTTCCATCGTGGCGTCGATGCGGTCTTTTTTGAGTTCGCATTCCCAGATGGTTATGGGCGTCCAGCCCATTTGAGTGAGTGCCGCCACGGCAGCGCGGTCGCGCTCGACGTTGCGACGGAACTTTGCCTCCCAAAACTCAACATTGCGCTTTGGCTGGCTCGGATTGCACTTAGGGCAGCGATGCCAAAAGCAACCGTTGACAAAGATGGCGATCTTGCGGCCGGGGAAGGCGATGTCGGGCTTGCCGGGAACCTTCCATTCCAAGCGATAACCCGTAAGGCCCGCGGCGCGCAGGCGCTGTCGTACGAGCAGCTCGGGCTTGGTGTTTGCACGCTTGTTGCCCTTCATGGACTTTTTTATAGCGGCGCGACGGCGCACGAGTTCACGCTCGTCGGCGGAAAGGTCCGAGGTGTCGATGCCGTCGAGCAGACCTGGTTTGGGGCGCTTTTTGCTACGGCGCTTAGGTGCGCGCTTGGGCTTGGTGGCGGGCTCGTCGGTCGCGGTGGCCTCGGCGTCGTTGGCAACGCCGTTGGCCTCAAGCCGGTCTTCCTTCAACTCAATTAGGGCATCAATGAGTCCCTTGTCGGCGGGCATCCACTCAACGGTGGCAAGCGAGGTGCGCGGAATCCAGCGGATATCGAGCTGGCGGTCGTGCTTCTGGGGCTCGCCAGACTCTTTAGCCAGCGAGCAGTAGTAGCACTCCATGGAGAGATGAAAATCGGGGTAGTCGTACTCAACGGTATAGAAATCGCGCAGATTGGTGACTTTGACCTGCAACTCTTCCATAAGCTCGCGGCGTACGGCGTCCTCGGGCGACTCGCCGCGCATGAGCTTGCCACCGGGAAACTCCCAAAGTCCCTGCATGTCGCCGTAGCCGCGCTGCACGGCAAGCAGCTCATCAGATCCTTCCTTGCGAATGATCCCAGCGGCAACATGAACAGTCTTCAATAGGAGTCCTCTCTCAACATCAACACGTGGCAGGGTAGCTACGCGTACCTTACACAACGGTAAGGCAAGCGTAAGCCATATCGATGGTAGCCGACTCGTCTTCTTGCGACTATAGATGCCGTAGACTAATTGCAAGAAAGGACTCGGTATGCAAACCACGCACATGGCGACCCCGGTACTGGAGGTCGCTCATCTCGAAAAGGTATACGGAGCGCTGGGCAACGTGACCCGCGCGCTCAACGACGTCAGCTTTACCGTCAACCGCGGCGAATTCGTCGGCATCATGGGCGCTTCGGGCTCGGGCAAGTCGACGTTGCTCAACTGCGTGTCGACCATCGATAGCGCCACGAGCGGCACGATCCGCATCAACGGGCAGGACGTAACACGCATGAAGCAGGCTAAGCTTTCGCAGTTCCGCCGCGAAGAGCTCGGCTTTATCTTCCAGGACTCCAACCTGCTCGATACGCTCACGGCACGCGAGAACATCGCCCTGCCGCTCACCATTGCCCGCACAAACTCGGCAGAGATCTCGACCCGCGTGCAGGATGTGGCCGCGCGTCTGTCTATCAGTCAGGTGCTCGACAAGTATCCCTACCAGATGTCCGGCGGTCAGCAGCAGCGCGTTGCCGCGGCCCGCGCGCTCGTCACCGACCCCACCATGATCATGGCCGACGAGCCCACCGGCGCCCTCGATTCCAAGAGCGCTCGCCTGCTGCTCGAGAGTCTGGAGGCCCTCAACCGCCGCCTGCGCGCCACCGTGCTCATGGTCACGCATGACAGCTTTGCCGCCAGCTACACGAGCCGCGTGCTGTTTATCCGCGACGGCAAGATCTTCACCGAGCTGCGCCGCGGCGACACCGACCGTCGCGAGTTCTTCGACCGCATTATGGAGGTCGTTGCCATGATGGGCGGTGAGGGCTCCGATGCTCTGTAAACTCGCTTGGGGCAACGTCCGCCGCGCCGGTCGCGACTACCTTGTCTACCTTTTGACGCTCACCCTGGGCGTCACGGTCTTCTATGCCTTTAACACCATCTCAATGCAGGTCGACATCGCCGGAATCGATGAAGAGGGCTTGGCACAGGTTATGGGCAGCATACTCGGCGACCTGACGTACTTTTTGGCCGGTGTCATGGCCTTTTTGATGGTGTATGCCAATAACTTCATCATGAAACGCCGCAAGAAGGAGTTTGGCCTGTACCAGGTGCTCGGCATGGGGCGTGGGCGCGTCGCCACGATCATGGCGCTCGAGACCGTGATAGTATCGGTCGTGGCCTTTGTCGCCGGCATTGTGCTGGGTGTGGGACTCTCCCAGCTCATGACGTTCTTTACGGCCTCGCTCTTTAAGACACAGATCGCCAATTTCCACTTCTTTTTCTCGGTGCATGCGTTCAATCTGACCCTTGCCTGCATGCTCGTAATGTTTGTGCTCACGCTACTGCTGAACCTTCGCGCCGTGCGTCGTACCAAACTCATCGAGCTTATGGGTGCCGAGCGTCGCAACGAGAGCATCAAGACACGCAACCCCTGGATCGCGATTGCCATCTTTGCCGTGGGCGTGGTGCTTGTGGGCGTGGCCTATTACCGTCTGCTACGTGATGGGTTCCCGCTAACCGCGACGGACAGCAAGCTGCAAGAGGCCATGAACCAGTTTGGTATTACGACCGCTATGGTTACCGTGGGCACCTTTGCCCTGTTCTGGGGGCTCTCGGGCATGCTCATCAAGCTGCTGCAGAGCCTGCGCAGTGTGTATTGGCGCGGCCTCAACATGTTTACCGTGCGCCAGCTTGCGGCCAAGGTCAACACGGTGTGCTTTTCGATGGGCGTCATCGCGATGCTCCTGTTTTTGGCCATCACCTCGGTGACGTGCGGTATGTCGATTGCCAATGTGATGAACGAAAACCTGGAGCGCTATAACCCTGTTGACGTGTCTCAGACGTATGTCTATTACACGCCCGATACGCTCGACTACTACAAAGAATATGTCAATCCGTCTGAAGCCGACCGCATGGTGCTAGCCGATACAACGGTCGATTTGTACTCCGCATGGCACGGCAAGGGCAAGTCGGCGGACAACAACGACGAGACCGGCAAGAAGGTCAATATCGCCGATGTTGCCGGTGAGCATGTTCAGATCGATTCGTATCTGAGTTACCCGTTTGGCGGTTCGAATCCTTCGGTGTCTGCGGGTGAGATGTGCAAGACCATGGGCGAAAAGCTCCCCAAGGCGCTCGGGGGTAGCAATGCCGATACGATGGGTCTGTTTGTGACGCCGGCGAGCCAGTACAACAAACTGCGCCAGATGATGGGCGAGGAGCCGGTGAGCATTGGCCGCGACCAGTACCTGCTTACGTGTGATATGGGCGGTGAGCTGGGCGACCTGTACACCAAGTACATGGCCGGCGGCCATACCCTCACCTTGGGCGGGCATGAGCTCAAGCCCGCAACCGATAAGTCGGACAAGGACACGGTGGCCATCGCCAACTCGGCGATGGGCAGTAATCCGGGTACCGTCGTCGTTGCCGACGAGCTGTTGTCCCAACTTAATCTGCAGCCGTATTCCAGTAGCCTGCTCGTTAACTACAAACAGGGGATGGATACGACCGAGGCAGACGAGAGCATTAAATACACTTTGCTCGACAATCTGCTCGTTGACGGCAAGGAGCCGGGGTCATGGGGAATCTTCATCACACGCTCCGAGATGTACACGCAAGCAGCGCAAATGAACGGCATGATTAGCTATCTGGCCATCTACATTGGCTTTGTACTGGTCGTTGCGTGCGCGGCGATACTGTCGATCCAGCAGCTCTCCAATGTGGCCGACGGCAGCCGCAGCTATCGTGTGCTGGCACAGATCGGCTGTGACGACCGCCAGATTCGCCATTCGGTGATGGCGCAGCAAGCGGTATTCTTCTTGTTCCCGCTGGCAGTGGGCCTGGCGCACTCCTTTGTGGCGCTCAAGGTGATTATCGAGCTGGTGAGCATATTCGGAGATATGAGCATCGGCGGCGCCGTGGGCCTCACCTGTGCAATCTTCCTGGCAGCATACGGTGGCTACTTCCTGGTGACCTACCTCATGAGCGCCGGCATGGTACAAGCTGCCATCGCCACCCGCTACAGCGAATAACAAGCGGGCAAAACCGTCGCAAAAATAGAGCGAATAACCGCCGCGAAGGGAGTCCAGCTCCCTTCGCGGCGGTATTTTGCGTATCTAGAGCATCTCAGATGCAAGTGAGTAGGCTTTTTTGGATCTGCCGAGCACATCGCGGCAAGTGCTCAATAAAATCGCAGGTCAGGGCTGTGGCGTTTTGAGGTGTGCTCGGCATCCCGCCAAAAGCCTACTCACTTGGTTTTACTGCTAGAAAACCGCCGCGAGGGAAAGTAGCTCCCTCGCGGCGGTTTTTGGCGTTTGCCCAGATAAAACCTGCCAAAATAAACCTGTCCCTTTTTGGCAGGTTATCGCTTCCAAAAGTGGAGGATGAGCGTCGTGCGGTTTTGCTGTTCGGTTTTGACCAGGATGTTGTGGATGTGGGTCTTGACGGTGCCCACGGCAAGGAATAGCTCGTCAGCGATCTCTTGGTTCGATTTGCCCAGTACGACCAGACGCATAACTTCGGTCTCACGGTTGGAGAGCTTGTAGGCGTTGCGATAGAAGGGCATCTGCTCTTCGATGTGTCGATCAAGATCGCTGACGTTCTTTTCCTCGGGCGCCTCCTGCATGCGGATCGAAAGCACGTGGTAGGAGTAGATAATCAGCAGAATCGCAAAGTAGCACGCAAAGAAGTTCTCGCTGAAGTTGCGCTCGGATAGATACAGCTGCAGCCAAGAGGGCGCCAGACTCATGGGGACAATCAGAATGTTGTAGAAGTCCTCGGCAACGATGCAACCAACCAGAATAGCGCCGATAATCAGGTGCTTTCGTTGGTTGTTAACGCGTGCCTTCAACTCAACTTTCGTGCTTTTATGCGCCGTCCAAAAGATATACAGTCCCACAAAGACAAGGAATACCTGACGCATCGTGTAGTAGAGCCACTGATGCATGGGGCCGGAGGGGACAGCGACGATAATCAGCGACTCGCACAGCAAAAACGTCAAGACGGGGATAGCGAACTGCTTTTTAGAATGTTTGTCGAGCAGGTCCATGGCAATCAGCCAAATAAAAGCCTGCGAAGCGGTCGCCACAAGGGTCCGCATTACAGGCATGGTAATTGAGTAATAGTCGCTGGCCGGAAAACTCTGGTTTTGCAATGTGTATTCAAAAAAGAAGATCTCGGTCATCTCGATGGCATAGCAGATAAATACGCCGCTGCCATAGATAAAGAAGCGTCGACGAGACGAGGCATAGGCGGCAAGCGAAAGCACTGCCGTCACAATACAGATTACGAGTATTGCTAGGGTATAGAAGAACATCAGAGTGTTCATCTGTCACCGTCCCATCTCATTTAATCTATGGCCGAATCCTGTATATCCTGTGGGGTATAGACGTCTCGACCCTTCGTTCCATTGCAGATTAGGCGCCGAGATACAGGATAGCTGTATACCGTTCGCGGTTCTAGATAGTAAACCCCCTGCAAGCCAGCTACCTGCGGGTTTATATTGGTTTAGAGGGGGTGTAACTCCGTGAACGGTCTTTAATCCCGAATAAACTAGGTAAAAATTGCATACGGGTGAATGATGGTCTTGTCAACACGAGGCGTGATGTTCGAGCGCCTCATAGTAATAGTCGGCAAGACCGACGGAAAGGAAATCGACATGGCACTGCCTAAGGATTTCATCGACACCAACGAGTTCACCAAAGAGCAGATCCTGGCTATCGAGGATCTTGGCCTGGCAATGAAGAAGGCCATCAAGGTTGACGGTTATTATCCGCACCTGCTCCGCAACAAGAGCCTTGGCATGATCTTCCAGCAGGTCTCCACCCGCACCCGTCTTTCCTTCGAGACCGCTATGACCGACCTCGGCGGCCATGCTCAGTTCTATGGCCCTGGCACCATCCAGCTCGGCGGTCACGAGTCCCTGGGCGACACCGCTCGCGTTATGGGCTCGCTGCTCGACATCATGATGGCTCGCGTTGACCGTCACAAGGACGTCGTCGGCCTCGCCGAGGGCTCCGCTGTGCCCGTCATCAACGGCATGTCCGAGTTCAACCATCCCACGCAGGAGATGGGCGACCTCATGACCATGCTCGAGAACCTCCCCGAGGGCAAGAAGATCGAGGACTGCACCCTGGCCTTCATCGGCGACGCCACCCAGGTCTGCGTCTCCCTCATGTTCATCGCCTCCAAGGTCGGCATGAAGTTTGTCCAGTTTGGACCTAAGGGCCACCAGATCCCCGACGGCGGCCTGCACGTCGGCACCGTCGAGGAGCGCGCCGAGTTCGGCAAGCAGATGATGGCCATCGCCGAGGAGAACTGCAAGGTCTCCGGCGGCTCGGTCGTCATCTCCGACGACATCGAGTGCATCAAGGGCGCCGACTTCATCTACACCGACGTGTGGTATGGCCTGTACGACGAGGAGGTCTCGGGCGAGAACTACATGGACGTGTTCTATCCCAAGTATCAGGTCACCATGGACATGATGAACTTCGCCGGCCCCAACTCCAAGTTCATGCACTGCCTGCCGGCCACCCGCAACGAGGAGGTCGTCGACGAGGTCATGGACGATCCCGAGCGCTCCCTGTGCTGGGTCGAGGCCGAGAACCGCAAGCACTCCATCCGTGCTCTCCTTGCCGCTCTGGGCAAGCGCACTCCGCTCAACGACGAGGGTGTCGAGTACTCCGCCAAGGCTGAGCTCCACGCCGCTCTCGAGGCTCTCGAGCAGCTCTAAGCCTCAAGGCTTCTAAAAGCACGTTTGCGGGCGGCGGATGCTCGTCTCCTGTCGCCCGCTCACCGAGGCCCAAGCAATTGCCTTAATACCTTAGGGCCTCGGATCTGTCCAAGACTGAGCGAAGGAGCTCATCATGAGCGACGGAAAGAAAAAGCTTTCCTTCTTGACGGTCATTTCGACCATCATCTGCGTCGTCTTCGTTTGCGAGGCCGCCGCACCTGCTGCCGCCATTGGCAACCAGCAGTTCTTCTGGTGGATCTTCCTGATCCTGACCTTCCTGCTCCCTTACGGCATGGTTGTCGCCGAGCTCGGCACCACCTATGACGGCGAGGGCGGCATTTACGACTGGGTGCGCGATGGCCTGGGCGACAAGTGGGGCGCCCGCATTTCGTACTACTACTGGGTTAACTACCCGCTGTGGATCGCCTCGCTGGCCACCATGTTCCCCGATATTCTGGGCATGGTCTTTGGCGTCGAGTTCAATCTGATCGCCAAGATGGGTATCGATCTTGCTTTTGTGTGGATCGTCTACCTCATGGGCCGCTCCAAGGCGGCTGACTCCGAGTGGGTCCTTAACGGTGGCGCCATCATCAAGGTCGCCGTTGCCGTTATCGTCGGCGCTCTGGGCATTTGGTATGCCATGGAGAACGGTTTTGCGAACGACATGTCCGCTGCCACCTTCCTGCCCGAGCTCACCAACACCAACGCTCTTGGCTACCTGTCCATCATCATCTTTAACTTCATGGGCTTTGAGGTTATCTGCACCATGACCGACGATATGGCCGATCCCGCTCGCGATATCCCCAAGGCTATCATCGTTGGCGGCCTGTCCATCGCCGTGATCTACCTGTTCGCTGGCTTTGGCATCGGCGCTGCTGTGCCGGCCGACTCCATCGATCCCGACTACGGCATGATCGTCGCAGTCCAGACCATGGTGGGCGACTCCATGATCTTCAAGGTCATCTGCATCGCCTTCCTGATCACCCTGTTCGCCAACATGGCCGCCTGGTCCTTCGGCGTCAACTCCGTCGCCCGCTACGCTGCCGAGCACGGCAACATGCCCAAGGTCTTCGCCTCGATGATCTCGGATGACGACATGCCCAACGGCGCCAACCTGGTCAACGCCATCGTTGCCTCCCTGGTGCTGTGCCTGCAGCTGGTTCCCATCGACGCCATCTCCAATGGTGTTTTCTGGATGCTCTTCGGCACCTCCGTCGTCTTCCTGCTGCTCACCTATATCCCGATGTTCCCGGCGTTCCTCAACCTTCGTAAGAACGACCCCAACCGCGAGCGCATCTTCACGTTCCCGTTTAAGGGCGCCATGATGAAGGTCATGCTGGCCATCCCCTGCATCGAGCTGGTCCTGGCCATCGTCGCAACCCTGGTTCCGTTCTCCGCCGCTGAAATTGGCGACAAGCTCCCGATGATCGTCATCTTCATCGTGCTCGTGCTCATCGGCGAGGTCGTCCGCGTCGTCAGCGCCAAGGGCCGCAAGGAAGAGTACAAGGGTCTGACCCCTGAGCTCGCAGCCCAGCGTCTCGCTGAGGAGGCCGCCGAGGCCGAGGAGAACTAGAGCACCCGGTTCTGGGGCTCCAACCCTCCTCGCGTACCAACGCGCGCTTCGTCGGGCTTGTCGCTCCCGACTCCAGGCACTCTAGCCTCTTCGGAGGCGTGCCCAAGCGACAGGTTTGCTAACCATTCCCCCGGGGTGGGTGTGAGCGATAGCTCCGGTAACCACCGCCCACCCCAATCTCTCTTCCGTATCCTTCGTGCGTTTTGTCTCCGCGCACTTGGTTACGTCGTCGCTTGCCGGTGCGATTCCGTGAAAACCGGCACCGGGCGCCCCGACCTTTGCCGGGGAACGGGCGCCTACCATCTCTTGGTTTTAGGCTGCGGGTAACCCGCCCGCAGCAAGCGATCGTTTGATTTGGAGGAAGCCTTATGCGCACGATCACCGAGTCCGAGTCCACCCCCAAGGCCGACGGCTTCTTCATGCCCGCCGAGTTCGCCCCGCAGGATCGCGTGTGGATGGGCTGGCCCCACCGCACCGACACCTGGGCCCACGGCGCCAAGCCGGCCCAGAAGCAGTATGCCGCCATCGCCCGCGCCATCTCCGAGTTCACCCCGGTCTATATGTGCGCCAACCAGGTCGACTACGCCAACTGCAAGGCCGTCTTCGAGAACGACGAGAACGTCACCGTCATCGAGATGACCACCGACGACGCTTGGTTCCGCGACACCGCCGCCACCTACGTCATCAACGGCAAGGGCGAGAAGCGCGCCAACCACTGGCACTTCAACGCCTACGGCGGTCTCGTCGACGGCCTCTATTTCCCGTGGGACAAGGACGAGCAGATCGCCCTCAAGATGGCTGAGCTCTCCGGCTGCCGCCGCTATCGTCCCGACGACATGATCCTCGAGGGCGGCTCCATCACCGTCGACGGCGAGGGCACCCTTGTCGTGACCGACCAGTGCCTGCTTTCCCCGGGCCGCACCTGCTCTGCGGTGCTCGAGGAGGAAGAGGATCCCGAGTCCATCTGGCCCAAGTACCACAAGAAGTTTGAGCCCTGGAGCGAGGAGCTTCGCGCCTACATGGACGAGCACCTCAAGGATTATCTGGGTGTCGAGAAGGTCATCTGGGTTAAGGAGGGCATCGACCCCGAGGAGACCAACGGCCACATCGATGATGTCGCTACGTTCATCGCTCCGGGCGTCATGGCCTGCATCTGGACCGACGATCCCGAGTATCCGTTCTACGAGCAATGCCACGCCGTCTACGAGACCCTCTCCAACGCCGTTGACGCCAAGGGCCGCAAGATGAAGGTCTACAAGCTCTGCATGCCTGTGAACCCGCTGTTCATGGACCAGGCTTCCTGCGACACCATCGACGCCGACGAGAACGCCGAGCCGCGCGTTGCCGACGAGCCGCTGATCGCCTCCTATATGAACTACCTGGTCACCAACCACGGCGTTATCGTCCCGCAGTACGGCGACGAGAACGATCAACTTGCCGTTGACACGCTCCAGAAGATCTACGACGAGGTCTGGGGCGAGGGCGTCTACAAGTGCGTCGGCGTTCAGTCCGAGCAGGTCGTCTTCGGTGGCGGAAATATCCACTGCATTACGCAGCAGGAACCCTCGGCGTAACTGTCTGTCTTCCCGAGGTGCGGCACCTTCCCGTTCATTTGTCGCTTGCGTACCCAAAGTACGCGGCGCTCCTATTTCACGGGAATCTGCCGCACCTCAGAAACCCAGCCGGTCAAGCGGACCGACGTAGCTTGTTACCGCATTAGTCATTGGTGCCAACCCTGGCAACGATGCAGGTCGAAAAACGTCAGCGAAAACCCGCCAGAGCGAGCAAGGTGCCTTGAAGCGAGGCGGCATTGACCTTCTGGTCATGCCGTCGAAGCTGAAAGGCAGATTGCCGTTCTGGCGGGTTTGCAGCGTCGAGCCGTTACGCGGTTTGGTAAAACCGCGTAACTAAATACGTTCCGCGATCTCGTGGATGAGGTAGTCGGTCTTTTCCCAGCCCAGGCACGGATCGGTGATCGACTTGCCAAAGACGCCGCCGTCGACCGGCTGGTTGCCGTCCTCCAGGTAAGACTCGATCATAAAGCCCTTGACCAGCTTGGAGATGGACTCGTTGCGGCGGCAGCTGTCGAGCACTTCCTTGCAAATGCGATACTGCTCCAGCGGACGCTTGCCCGAGTTGTCATGGTTGCAGTCGATGATCGCTGCCGGATTGGCATAGCCGGCATGCTCGGTATAGCGCTCGGCCAGGCGCTCCAGGTGCTCGTAGTGGTAGTTGGGGTAGGTGCGCCCATCGAGACCGATGTAGCCACGCATAACGGCGTGCGCGAGCGGATTGCCGTCGCACTCGACCTCCCAGTTGCGGAAGATGAAGCTCTGGTGCGCCTGCGCGGCGTAAATGGAGTTGAGCATAACGGTGGTAGAGCCGGCAGTGGGATTCTTCATGCCAACGGGTACCGAAATGCCGCTCGACACCAGGCGATGCTCCTGGTTTTCGACCGAGCGTGCGCCCACGGCAACATAGCTCAGCAGGTCGACGAGGTATTGGTAGTTGGACGGATAGAGCATCTCGTCGGCGGTGAAGAAGCCCGTTTCCTCAATAACGCGCAGGTGCATATGGCGGATGGCCTTGACGCCCTCGAGCAGATCGTCGGGAGCCTCGGGGTTGGGGTTGTGCAGCAGGCCCTTGTAGCCGGTGCCCTTGGTGCGCGGCTTGTTGGTGTAGACGCGCGGAATGATGATGAGCTTGTCCTTGACCTCCTCGGCGGTCTTGGCCAGTCGGTTCATGTACTCAAGCACCGAATCCTCGCGGTCGGCAGAGCACGGGCCGATGATGAGCACCTTGCGTGCGTCCTCGCCGGTAAAGACTTTGGCGACCTCGGCGTCAAATGCCTGCTTTTTGGCGGTAAGCTCGGCAGAAAGTGGCATTTCCTCGCGGATCTCCATGGGGATCGGCAGCCTGCGTTTGAATTCCATGGCCATAGGGGTCTCCTCAATCTATAGAAAGAGCAATAAGCGTATTGTCGAATGCTCGGCATTATCCGCTGTCGCACGCTAAAGTGCAACCCCTTGTCACCCCGAAACCTACCAAAAAGGGACAGGTTTATTTTGGTCGGTTTTATCTGGGAAAATGTCGGCACTCGCCGGAAGGGGGTCGGCGTACGGCACGCTGGAGCAAGTTGGATCTTCTGCGGCATACCCCGTGGGCAAAAAATGGCAAATATGAGTACTGTTGCTGGCGTAGTCTCATATCGAGCTTACAAGATAATAGGCATAACAGCAAATATGTTCATTAACGTTGGCACACAGAAGCATGTTAACGGGCGTTTTGATTAATTTGAAGGCGTATAGAAGCCGCAAAGAGGTCATTTGAGGCGGTTTTGGCTGCTACTAAAAATGTAACAGTACTCATATTTGACCTTTTTTGGCCACAGGGTCCGGAAGGGGGGTAGCGCGCAGAGATGTGGTGTAAGAGGC